>JAJZIN010000056.1 GCA_021810575.1 Thermoplasmata archaeon | reverse complement strand
TATACGGTACGATTCTATCAAAATTCGGAGAAGTGGAGATACCTCCCCCCATATATACGCAGGCCGTCAAATACGGTATGAATCGGGATATACCCATGAAGGGGATCGACCTTGATGAGGACTCATTTGGAGATATATATGGAGAAAATTTCAGAATCAGGGATCTTGTACGCTACATAAGGAAAAAGAGAAGAATGATGAGAAGGGAGTTCAATCTGAATTCACCTGAAGAATTTGTCATAGACTGGAAGAATGAGATAGAGACAAATCCCGGATTGAGGAAGATGGAGCAGAGCAGGAGCACCCAGATTTGTGGTGAAATAAATAAAGTTGCCAAAGAAAATCAAGATCAGAAGAGGATTGCCATCATTGAATATGAACTGAAAGATGATGTTGAAAGATCACTGCGTATTGCCCCTGAATCTTGAAAAGATTATGTAAATTTCACTGCTCTCCGATCGTGACGAGGCGGGCTTTGTTATATACACTTTTTTAAATCTTCCTCTGAATGAGTCAATGAATTCCTTCGTCATGTCGCCCTGAAACTGCTTGAGAAGTACGGTTCCTTCCTCCAGGAGAAATGCTTCACAGTGATCCATCACCGATCTGCATATTTCCACGGAAAGTGCATGATCACGATCATGCTGGCCTGTGGTGTGGGCCATTGCGTCTGATAAAAACAGATCAAATCCATTCGGGTATGCTTCCCTGATCCTGTTCCATGTATCCTCCCTGAGTATGTCCCCCCGGATGTTAATTGGAAAGGTGATGTTCTTTGGAGCGGTGAGATCAACACATACAAGCATCTCCGGATTTCTTTCCATTATGACGTCAGTCCATCCTCCCGGGGAAGAGCCAATTTCAAGGACCCTCATTCTGGAGAAAAGGATTGGAAATTTTCGATCTATTTCAAGGAGCTTGTATGCGGCCCTGCTGCCGTATCCCTGTTTCTTTGCCCTTTTATAATAGATGTCCTTTCTTTTTTCCATCACTCACCAATAAACTTTCTGTATTCCTGCGAATTCATCAGGCCAACTGGCTTCGAATTGATCTTAATTTTTACAAGCCATGATTCGTACGGCGATTTGTTGATCAGTTCCGGCTTGTCATCCAGAGAATGGTTCACCTCTATCACCGTGCCATCCACAGGTGAAAATACATCCTCAGCAGACTTCACCGATTCCACAGTAAGCATGGGCCTTCCCGTTGCCACCTTTTTGTTCAAATCGGGGAGATCAACATAAACAACATCGGTTAACTGTTTCTGGGCAAAGTCACTGACACCAACGGTTGCAATATCCCCTTCTATTTTAACCCATTCGTGGGTCTTTGCATACAGAAGATCATCCTTTATTATGCTCATAGCAGTGTAAGATTAAAATAGTATAAATATTCTCATAAGTATGTGAGGGCTTTCATCGGAATCTCTGTACCTGAAGTTGCACATTACGATCGTTTATGTTCCGCTCTGAAAAACAGGTATGGAAACAATGTGAAGATTGTTGTAAATCACAATCTGCATATTACCTTAAAATTTCTTGGAGATATACCTCTGGATAGATGTGAGGAGATATGGCATTCCTTAGTATTGCCTGATAATTCATTCCATATTTCAGGAAAGGGGATTGGACATTTTCCTGTGAATAATGAAAGGGCAAGGGTCATATTCATTCCAGTATCCTCTCCGGGGCTTGATATGATTATGGAAAATAATGATCTCTTCAACGAAAATACGGAACATATCCACTGCACCCTTGCAAGATTCAGGAGGCCGTCAAATATCGGGGATATGGAAAATATATACAGTTCGGAGAAATTCTTTGATTTCCTTCCCAGTAAACTATCCCTGTTTAAGAGCACACTCCTGAGCACAGGGCCATTGTATGAGGAGATCTTTTCCCATCAACTTATGTAGTTGATTGAATCCCTTGAGATGTCCTTCTTTTTCTCCTGCACAATCTCATCCGGGCTGAATTCGATCGCAATCAGATTTGAAACCGGTATGAGCCTCAGAAGTGCTTTTTCCCCATCCACTTTGAACACAAGCGCACCGTCCTCACCAAGAATTGTATAACCTGCAAACTCACCTCTGGTCTCCATCGGGTCATCCTTTCCGCTATCTGACAGGACTCTGTATTTTCCACCTTTTTTGATCTCGATCATATCCATTTTGCTCAGCATCTCCATTATATTTATTACATTTCTTTCTGTAATCTTCAACAGCTTATGATAACGAACTATGTAATAATATTTTCATTGTTTTCTTGACAAACGCCACACATGTTCTACAGTTCTTCCATAATTTTCCAGTGCCATGTTTATGTTTATCTTGACCCAGTTCCATGCAGTCTCAAGATTGCCACCCCTCAGGCGGTACTTCTTTGTCTTTCCATCCTGCTCCTCCTCAAGCAGATCCATCGATTTTAGTTTGTTCAGGTGCCTGTACAGTGTTGTTCTCGATGTTTTCAGATATGCCATGAGCTCATCGCCAGTCCAGTAGCGATCAGCATTGTCCAGGAAACATTCCTTGAAAAGGCGGAAATAGACAGATTTGCTGATACTGTCATAATCTGTATTTGGATTCAATCTGGGGATATACCCGATATCGGACAGAAAATATGCTATACTTCTATTCAGATCCTGATCGAGAACCCTCTGGGGCATCGAAGCGATTGTGATTTTGAACATGCACTTTCATAATGTAGTTCACAAAAATATTTTTATGCTTTTTCGATTGGGATCATATTGTGAGTACTTTTAATTGCAGTAAACTGAAAAAGAACGGAAAAATGCCCGTTACTGTTGCATCCCTCATTCCAGATATGAAAAAATTTGAAAAACTTCATAATGATTATAAAAGGCATGATTTCATTCCTGAGTTCCGTTTCGATCTCTCTGATATGGATGGAAACGAGATGGAAAAATACCTGAAATTGGTTGAGAGGAATAACATCATGGGCATATTCACCTTCCGATCTTCTGATTCGACCGAGGCCGAGGATGCATACATGCCATCGGTTTTCCATGATAATCTCATATTCGATATTGAAATTGAAAGCTACAGGAATTTCCGCAATGATATACAGAAGGACAGGCTGATTCTATCATCACATTTCAGAAACAGTGCCGTAACAATGAAAAGATTTTCAGAAATACTTTCCATGGAATGTGGTGCCATTAAGATTGCAACCTTTTCCGATACAATCGAAAGCATACATCTTATGAATAATATGTATCTGGCCAAAGATCAGAGGCCACTGTCATTCGTTCCAATGGGCCCTGATCGTGAGGCAAGATTGATCTCGGGCCTCTCCGTGAGCGATTTCATCTATACCGCCTATGAAGAACCTCTTGCACCGGGCCAGATCAATTATACTGATATTGAAAAGATCTTTTCCATAATTAATATGCAATGATCATCACCGATTTTATCAAAGGCTCTGAACTATGGCTATTATGCCGGTTGTGATCAGCTCAATTCCAATTGAAGCCAGAAGCAGACCCATGATTCTGGATATTACTGTGGTGCCGGTCTTTCCCAGCCTTCTCGATATGGTTGTGGAAAAATAAAGAATGATATATGATAATATTAGTACAAGAACGATGCCGATAACAAAGGCAAGCTTAAGTGGGATTGTATCCGCCCTGGAATTAAGAAGAATTGCGGTGGTGATTGATCCTGGACCTGCAAGAAGCGGTGTACCGATTGGAACCAGGCCGACTGCATCCCTGTCTGCATAGTCGAGGCTCTCCTCCTTTGTGAGTTTTGTATTGGATGTCTTTCCTTGAAGCATATCGAATGCAACCTTGAAAAGAAGAATGCCTCCTGCGATCTTGAAGTCATTAATGCTTATCCCGAGCATCTCAAATACGTAAACTCCAACAAGAACAAAACCAAACAGCATGCCTCCAGCCATGAGTATGCTGTCCCTGATGACCCTGGTTCTTTCCGCAACGCTGTATCCTTCCGTTA
>JAJZIN010000055.1 GCA_021810575.1 Thermoplasmata archaeon | reverse complement strand
TCACCCAACAAGCAAGGTATATCTTGCAAACTCATACGTTTCAGCTGAGAGCGCAGTAAAGGGATATATACATGTGCCAGGTGAATAAGTTGGTATCTGTTTTTTTATTAGGGGATAATATTGATACTGACAATATTGCCCCTGGAGGATACCTGCATCTGTCCATAGAGAAGCAGGTTGAGCACTGTCTTGAATCAATAATAGATGGTTTTTCTAACAAAGTTACAAAGGGTGATATAATAGTTGCTGGGGAAAACTTTGGTACTGGTTCCTCAAGAGAACAGGCGCCGGTTCTTCTAAAGACCATTGGGATTCAGGCCATATTTGCCAGAAGTTTTTCAAGATTGTTTTTCAGGAACGCAATCAATGTTGGACTGTACCCGGGAATGTATAAAGGTAATATTCCATTTTTAAGCGGAGAAAAAGTAAATATCGATTTCGAACGTTGCAAAATAGAAGGCGATCAGGGTATTTTGCTATTCGATCCACCTAAAGGAATTCTGAAGGAAATACTTGACTCTGGCGGGATGGTTAATTACGCGAGAAAAATTATAGAATGAGTATATGAGAGGTCAATGATTTTAGATTGCATTATGTGAATAAGGAGAAACCAAATATTGAAATGATCTCTATGTTACTTTCCTGAAATTTTAGTGATTTCCTCAGTGCTAAATCCGAGACTGGAAAGTATGTCAACTGTATCCTCACCAAGTTCAGGCACACGTTCTTTCCTGTTTGACGAAACTGGCACTGCTGGTAGAAAAATTTCACCATCCCTGAATGTAACACTATTCATACCCTTTAAAGCATCCTCATCATTTAGAAGATCCCACGGCTTTCTAAGGAATGAATAAACTATCTGATGCTTATCCAGTAAGTCGGAAAGTTCTTTGGAAGCGTATTTTGAAATTGTTTCAGAAAGATATGGAATCAGTGTTTTCCTGTTTTCATATCTGTCCCTGTTGGTAGCATATCTGTTAGAAATATCTTCTCCTATTCCGAATACATTGCAAAATTTCTTCCATTGCTCATCAGTCGTAACTGCAATGAATATCTTCATGTTATCTGAGGTTGGGAAAAAATCATATATCCCCCATGCGAAACCTGCCTCGTTTATTGGTAATAATTCCTTCTGATTTATCTGATATGTTGATATGTGCTGACCTATCATAAACATTGCATTTGAAAATAATGAAGAGTCTATGCTCCTACCCTTTCCAGTTTTTTCCCTCTCAAGAATTGCATCATAAATTCCTATTACTGCCATTGAAGCTGAAAACATATCTACCAGTGAAGCACCAACCCTCATTGGCCTGTCCTTTAAACCATTCATATAGGCTATCCCGGAATCTATCTCTATTGGGTAGTCAAGGGACCTCCTTCCCTCCTTTTTTCCCTTGCCATATCCTCTTATTGATACATAAATCAACCCCGGGTTTGTTTTCTTCAGATTTTGATAATCAAGTCCTAGACCCTTAAGAAAATCACTGCTGAAGTTGTCTATTACTATGTCAGAGCTGTCTATCAATCTCTTAAGTGCCTCTCTACCATCTGGAACTTTTGTGTTTATGACAACACTCCTTTTGTTTCTGTTGTAATAAGGAAATGAACCAGCACTCTCTCCAGTAAGATTTCTTGCAATGTCTCCAACACCAGGTCTTTCTACCTTAATTACTTCAAAACCCATTTCGGAAAGAATTAAGCCAGCGGTTGGACCTGCCACTATATGTCCCAGTTCAACTACTCTGTACATAGGTCCCTTGCCTCCTTAATTATTTCATCAGCTCCAATTACTCTTCCCTGAGTGGCTGAAATATCCTTTACTCTCCTCATCAATAGGGACAGATCCTCCTTTGTCAGATCGATTCCTCTTCCCTCAAGAATCTTCTTCAACATGGATTTTCCTGTGTAAACATTCACGGAAAAGTCATTTCCCTCAAATACATCGGAAAAAGCTGCATGAGTTCCTGCTGTATGTGTATTGGTATTTTTCCCAATATTTGGAAGATTGTTTTTGAAAAAATATTCACCGGTTTTCTTTATGACAGTGTCCAGAAACTCAATTGACAATCGATCAATATTTTCAGTTTGCAAATCATTTGCCTCACCGATTTCCTTAAGATATCTTGCCAACGTGCCTGTATCAGTGATTCCGTTTCTCTCACCAAGACCTAGAAATGTGGTATCAATTATATCTGCCCCTGCTTCTATTCCAGCTATTGCGTTAGACACAGATAATCCTCGATCATTGTGGCAGTGAATTTCAATCTTTGATTCTGAAACCTTTCTGGATTCGCCCACAACATTTCTGATTAATCCAGGAGTTGCCTTTCCCATGGTATCAGGGAGTTGTATCGTATCAACGCCCAGGCCTGATAGAACCTTTACAATTTTTACCAGTTGATCTGTTTTATACTGTGTTATATCTACGATACCAACTTCAACCTTCTTTCCCAGTGACAGAGCATATTTTACATTGCTGTATATTTCATCTAGAGATTCATACTTGAAGGGAAAGTGAAGAGATATATTGGCTCCAGTTGAGTCTATGAGATCAATATCTTCCTTTATTGCTCTCCCAAGTCCATAAACCTCTTGAAAATATCCCTTCTTTGTAATTTCAGATGCAACTAAAGCCTCTGATTCGTGCGCCGATGGATAGGAAACCAGTATTCTCCTCAATCCGCATTCAGATATTTTTTTCGCAAGGTTAAGCTTTTCCTCTACACTGAAACTTATCCCGGGAGCCTGCATTCCTTCCCTTAAAGAATCATCAGAAATCATAGTTAAATATTCAAAATATTTACTTAAATCAATACCCTAACACATTAGAATGAAATAAAAAATGAAAAGTGTTTATAAATTTTAGGAGAGTTTATTTTGCTATTGCTTCAACAAACTTGTTCGTGCTCTTAGGTCCAAGTAATATGAGAACCAGTGAACAAATTATGACCAATATCCATACAAAGGTGAAGATCCCGGGGGCGTTGTGACCCCCTATAAAGAATGCTATGAACAGCACAAGTATTGTTGTTGAAATCCTGCTTATGGAATAAACAAAACCTGAGGCGGTTGTTCTGACTCTCGTAGGAAATATTTCAGCATTATACTGGTGCATAAAGTTCGAGAAGTTCCATAACATGAATGCAGTAAGGAAACCGAATATCACTGCCTCATCTATTCCGTGAATTACCGCAAAGAATGTACCGAATACACCTCCAAGGATCGCGAAGAGTATTATCCCCCACTTTCTTTCTATCTTATCAATTATGAATATGTTGAATACGCTTCCTACCAAAAATCCAGAGAAAATTACGGCTGCAGCACCTAGAGGGTCACTTGTAGGATATTTCACAGAAACCAGTCCTGGCGCAAAAGTTGTAAAACCATAGAATATACCAGATTGGAAAAACATAAAGATAGCCATCATTATTGTCTGATTCCTAACATCTGGAGCAAATATTTCTTTATACTTAGATACATGCACTGGAGCCTCTATTGTATCTGTAACTGGAGGTAGAGTTGTTAATTTCGTTTCTTTTAAAACCTCAGCCTCAATTTTATCCATCTCTTTCTTTGCTTCGTCCATTTTTCCGTGAGTGGAAAGCCATCTTGGTGACTCTTTCAATCTGAACCTTATTAACCAGACCACTATTCCAGAAGCTCCCATGAACCATAGTGGAATTCTGAACGAGTAGTATCCAAGTCCTGCAGTCAAAGCTGTGATATATATTATAAGAGGAGCCGCTGTAACTGCTATAGTATAGATGAGAGCCAACCATGCACCTCTCCTTTTCCTGACAAAGATTTCTGTTCCATAACTGTCTACCAGTGGGAATTCTCCACCCACTCCAATTCCGCCAATTAGCACAAAGACTGCAACGAGTTGCCATGAATCCATGAAACCGGCTATTATCATACCAAGCCCAAAAATCAGTTGGTTATAAAGAAACACTGCTCTTCTTCCCCTGGTATCCGCCAGTCTACCAAAAAATATAGACCCCAAGAACTCTCCCACAAAGAAGAAAGCAGGCAAAGCATAGGTTGCTAATACAGAGGTGCTTGATATTGCAAAATATGTTGCAACCAAACCAAGTATTGCTCCGTTACCCAGCAGCATTAAACTCTCTGCCCACTCTCCGCTCGTCAGCATAAGAGCAAA
>JAJZIN010000054.1 GCA_021810575.1 Thermoplasmata archaeon | reverse complement strand
ATGGTGCTAAAAGATACAGAACCAATGAGAACTTTTGGCTGTGCATCTCAAGGTACACTGTCTCACTGGCTTTACCTGTAAATAACTATTGTGCGGCTATATTTATAGTTTACCGATATAAGTATGGCGTTCATTGAGTGTCAGAAATTTTATGTGAAAATACGCTCTGGGCACTTAAATATTCGACGCTTTTTAATCAAATTTCTGTATGATGTAATGCTCATTATGGAACTTCATTCGTGGAATCAATGATATCAGGGTTCTCTGTCAATTTTTTGCAAATGAAATAACAGTTGATGATCGCCATAGCGATATAAGTATGGAGGTCATTTAGCGTTATAAAATCAGCAATTCAATCATCATTTTCTCCTTGTTTTACTTGATAACCGCAAGGTAAAGAGCCTGTTGTGCATATCTACGGAATAAGACACCAATTCTAAGAAAGGTTAGAATGGAACACGGAGAGCATCGTGAACCTGTAGATGTGAAGAGGGTCAACGGAAAGGTTGTGCAGAAGTATTTGGGATATCTGGGAAAAACTCTGAATCAGAAGACTGAGATTGAAACAGAAAATAACAAAAACGCATGTTTCACGCATGCTAAATAAAAAGTTGATAACCTGAAAAAAGTAATTGGAACTGGGAAGTTTTGCATCAGAATATAAAATGGTTCTTCGCACTTTTGTGTGGGTTCTTATTTGAAAGTTTAACTGGAATAATATAGATTTTACTGAATCTATACCAATTCCGGTCGAGTGATAATCAATTCAGACTGATAACCCTTATGGGAAAGCCCACCTTATAACGGAATAATACGAACGTCAAGTTCTTACCGGCATGAAAGTCCGATGACCTAAATTTAAAAAATAAGCAAAATTTTTATTATCCACAGGATAATAACAAAATATGCCTCTTTTAAGACAAATCCTGAATGAGGAACGCTCGTGTGCTTCATACATTGTTGGGTGCCCCAGTTCCGGCAAAGCAATTGTAATCGATCCGAAAAATGAAATGGATGCATACGTTAAGATGGCCAGTTCTTTGGCACTGAAGATAGAGGGTATAATAGAGACCCACATTCACGCCGACCATATCTCTGGTGCTAAGAAATTAGAGAGATTTGCCGGCGCTCCTATTTATATGTTTGAAGATGCAAATGTGGAATTTAATTTCCTCCCACTGAAGGATAGAGATACCCTGAAAATAGGAAATGCACGAATTGAGGTATTACACACACCAGGGCACACCCCGGAGAGCATATCCCTGGTGTATTACGATTATAAGCGAAATCCTGAAACTCCATCAACAATATTCACAGGAGACACTCTATTTGTTGGCGATGTTGGAAGATCAGATATTTCTGGAATGGATACCTCGTATGAATTATACGAAAGCATAACCGAGAAAATATTGCCTCTACCAGGCTTTGTCGAATTAATGCCTGCACACTATTCCGGATCTGCCTGTGGTGCCAACATGAGCCCAAAGGTCTCTTCTACACTGGGATATGAACGGCTCTGCAATCCACTCCTTCAGACAGAATCATACAGTGATTTCAGAGAAAAACTTGGAGAAATGGAACCTCAACCCATACCTGAAAAGGAGAAGATAAGGGAGATAAACATCAGGGCAGATTAAGATGTCATATATTGAAGATAATTCAGATGTACATTTTAAAATATTAGATGAACTTGAATATCTCGGGCTTACACACTATGAGGCTGAGCTATTTCTCACACTATCCCGCGGAGGGATGACGGCAAAGGAGCTTTCCCAAACAACAGAGATTCCCTACACAAAAGTATACTCAGTTTTAGAAAAATTGATCCAACTTAATCTGGTACAGAGAGTCTCGAGCAATCCTTCTATGTTCTTAATCCCTGAACCAGAAATTGTTATCAGTATCCTGTGTGACGAGGGAAGGTCCAGGATCGATGAGATTGAGGAACACTTAACCAATTACCTGTCAGTGGTCAGGAGGAACGAACACAGATCGAGAGATCTCAAAGTGTCATGGAGCATAGTGGGTTCCAGTAAGGTACAGTATTATCTCCAAACCATGGTAAAAAAAGCACGACGTTCAATTTATGTAATGTACCCGGAGGTCAGTAAACTCGATGGTAAATTGCAGGAAAATATCAAAACAAAAACTGGTGTGCAGTTGAAAATGATATTTTCCTCCAGCGAAGCAAAAGAAATTCCAGATGATCTCATACCATTCTCAAGAATATATGACAGGTTGAATTCCAGGTACTATTTATTTGACAACGAGACCTCGTTTATGATATCCATAGAGAAAGACCATCAGACCTACGGAATAGTGGAACCCTGCAGTAATTGCGTTTTACAGTCCAAAGAACATTTCGAAATGATGTGGGACAGATCCAGACCAGCATGTTCAAAGGAGTGATTCATGGTTCCCCGTATGAAAAATGGTGCCACCCAACAAAGATATACACATGACACCACACAGTACGTTATCCTTCTGTTACTGACCCTGTTCATTGGATGGTTCCTTGGGATAGAGCGTGTTCTCGTCCCAGCAATGGCTAAGGACATATATCATATTTCATCGTATTTATATATTCTCTCGTTCCTGGCGGCTTTTGGCTTCACAAAGAGTGTACTCAATCTGGTATCTGGAAAAATATCGGATGACATTGGAAGAAAGAAACTGCTTCTTATAGGATGGTTTGTGGCTATTCCAGTCCCATTCATATTCTACTTCTCAACAAGCTGGAATATGATTGTGCTGGCCAATATAGGCGTAGGCGTAAATCAGGCATTTGCTTGGACTATGACAGTAACCGCAGGCCTGGATCTGAGCAGAAGCACATCCCGAGGCCTCACTGTTGGACTGAACGAGGCGGCTGGCTACATAGGTCAGGCCACTGCAGGAATCATTACGGGGTACATGGCTGCCTCATATGGATTAAGGGGGGCATCATTTCTGTTCGGAATCGTGGTTGTAATTGTGGCCATAGGAACAACTGCACTCACAATGAGGGAAACTGTAGGCTTTGCTAAATCAGAAGAACTCGGAATTAATCAAGCAGGTAGTTCGGTTTCATTCATTAAGATGTTCACAGATACATCATGGTCAAACAGACTCCTCTTTTCCTATTCACAGGCTGGTCTCTTTGAGAAATTTGTAGATGTTGTATTCTGGGGGCTCATGCCATTATACCTTCTTTCACTTCACTTCGGACTGTTTACCATAGCTGTTTTGGTTGGAATTTATCAGATAACATGGGGGGTAGTCCAGATCATCACAGGAAGGCTTTCGGACCATATTGACCGCAATGTCCTTATAATTACGGGATTCTGGATTGATTCAACTGCAATGGTTGGTTTTGTCTTTTTTCATGGAATTGTAATTATTGCCTTGCTGAGTTTTCTTGCAGGTCTCGGAATGGCTTTTCTGTATCCTGTTCTCATCGCCGCAGTGAATGATAAGGTCAAACCCTCTGAAAGAGGGACAAGACTTGGCATCTACAGGTTCTGGCGGGATTCCGGCTATGGATTTGGCGCTATCTTTGTAGGAATACTGGCTAGCGCGTTAAATGTCAGAGAAGTGTTTATAGGCGTTGCATTACTTATGGCCATTTCCGGAGGAATCATTATGGTTGCCTGCTGGATTAATCATCATAAGTCCTCGGTACCATAACTAAGGAACAAAATTGTGCAGTTAAAGTGGAAACAGTTAGGAGAAGTTTTTTTCCTATTTGGGACTGAAATTTTAGAGAATAAAAATCAGTATAAATAGGATATTTCCGCTTACTCAAAGGATTATGGTACAGTCAACGTTACTTTATAGAAGCAAATTAAGTTGTTATGCATCATTTAAAGATCTGCTGTCATACTCAACTGCATTGGAGATTCTAGAACAACTGCTAATTTTTTGGATGGACATACAAAAATAATTCATGAAGTATTTTAACAACTCAAAATAAATGCTGCACAGTTATTTTTGATTCTCTACCAGTTCCCTCTGGAATCCCTCCTTAAAATAAGGATTTTGAACTATCTGCTTCAGAATAGTCTCAGAGGTATGTTAGCTGAAGAGTAAACTGTTCAATTTATTTCATTGTAAGTCGGCTTCCGATTAATGTACGTGGCTTCGGAAAGTAGGAAAAGAGCCACTGGAGGGATTTGAACCCCCGACCTGCTGATTACAAGTCAGCTGCTCTACCACCTGAGCTACAGTGGCGCTCATGGGATGATATTTCATTATTAATTAAACTTTCATCCTATGATAT
>JAJZIN010000053.1 GCA_021810575.1 Thermoplasmata archaeon | reverse complement strand
AAAGATCGTGTAACAGATTCCTGTATTCCCTTATGCCCATCCGATATCACAAGCTCAACACCCTTGAGACCTCTCTCCTTAAGATCATCAAAGAACGATTCCCATTCCACCTCTGTCTCGGAATCATAAGGCCTTGCTGAAAGTATCTCCCTTCTTCCCTCCGGATTGATGCCTATGCATACATACAGTGCTTTGTTCCTGTACTTTCCATCATCACGCACCTTGAAGTATGTTGCATCTATGTAGATGAACTTCATTGGTGATTCAATGGGTCTCTCAAGGAAAGATTTCACAGTGGCATCAAGTTCTGCAGACAGGGATGACACGTATGATGCGGATACATTCTCCATTCCCAGGTTCTCAACGACATTCCTCACGTTCCTTGTGGATACGCCCTGTATGTATGATTCAAGTATGACGGAATCCAGGGCCTTCTCAACCCTGGAGTACCGATCGAAAACCTTCGTCTCAAAGGGAAACTCCCTTATCTGTGGTTTATTCAGTTCCAGTGCACCGTCCACGGTCTTCAACTTCCTTGTTCTCGACCCGTTCCTGTGCCCTTTCCTTTCTTCGGTTCTCTCGTATGGAAGAGATGATACTTGTATCCTTGCCTCCTCCTCCATGACACTGTTGAGAAACCATTCAACCAATCTCTTCTTTCCGTCCTTGCTGTCCTTCAGAAAACTACTTATTATCTCTTTCATTGCTTCTAACTGGTCCTGCATTTTTTCACCTCATCAAATCTGAATTGTGCAGGATCATTTCAATTTTACAGCAGATTCAATACACTATCTACGATCTTCTTACTCGTGTAGAACCCGTGCAGTTCTTGGGCAAATTTCATAGGAAGATAAACATAGAAGACTTTCTTCTGGTCCCTAGAATAGTTAAGAGGGTACTTGGCTATTTCACCATCAATTATCAGTTTAGTTTTATTGAAATCAGAAAGCATTTTAACAAGTTCGGTGGTCCTGATTCCCGAATACATCAGTATCTTGAACACTGTTTTTGCCCTTTCACCTTTTAACTTGGAGTAGGCCTCCCTGATTATTTCATCCGTAGGCACGTAGTTGTCCGAATTAATCTTTCTGGACCTCAGTACCTTCCTGAACCTGTTAGCTGTCTCTTCTTGGACTATGCCATAGTCAATCAGGTAATTCAAATAGAGCCTGACTGCCACAGAGGCGTATCCTGGGGCGTCATTGACAACCCTGCTCAGTTCAGACACCCCTAAGATATCTTTACTGACATACCGTCTGAGGCAGCTTTCAATGTCCCTGGAGACATTTATTCAGTCAAATTATAAATGGGAAATTAGCAAATTCCAAACCTCTAATAACCAAGTTTCCGGAATAAGAAGAATAATTACGAGGACAAGGACGAGTTCTATAAAAGAAATAATTAGTCTCCTATTAACGTAAATCAATATACTTGGAAACCTAGCAATACCTAACGACACTATGGATAAAAATTCAGTTGTTGCCATTATTCCAAACAAAGATAAACTTTTGAAATGGAAATATGCTGCAACAATAAAAAAGGGAAACAAAATAGAAAATGATGTAATAATTCCTATAATATTGCGAACCTCTTTATCAGGCACTATAGAATATACTACAGCAACTGATTGGATCCCTGCTTCTTTTCTTTTCCTGGCTGAGATGCTTAAAGTTATGTTCCGTTGTTTTGGGACATAGTGGAATTTGTCTTCGATGTCGTAATCTATATCATTATTATCTTTGTCATAGCAGGCTATGTACAAACCCTCGTCAGCCGTATCTCCTTTTTCAAAATCGAAGGAGAGGCTTACCGTTTCATTATCGTAAAACGAGAATATAATAATAAAATTTGAATTCTTATATACTGAAAGTGGGTTGTCGTAAACAAATGGAGAGTCCAATGACAGAATATTATAAGTAAGCTTAAATATTTTATACTCACCCGTTTGAATTTCATTAGAAGTGGAAAGAACAATGCCGCAAATGTACACTTCGTTATTATCCAATTTTGCTGAAATTTCTTCTCCTACCATTGGCTTGAGTTGTTCCTTTGTTAGAAAGGTAATCATGTTTCCCTTATCATCTATAACACTTAATACGTTTCTAAAATCTTCCATTTCAAAATAAAATTCTCTTATCGGTTTGTTTCCCTCGTTGAATAAAGTTATAATTTCAGTAACTTCCTGCCTTTCTAGATTACCCCGGTGCCTTATAGACATCCTGCGGGATATGACCTTCAATTCCGTTGGGGAAAAATAAATTTCAAACACCTAGGCAGATATATGGGCTACTTCTTCTTTCCGCGATAGAAAGTCTCAACTGTACCATTCTGTAGAGTAATTTCTATACTCTCCGGCACCAAATGATATCGGATATTCTTGCCTTTATCCTTATTTTTGGAACGCTTTATTTTAATTTTTTTTGCAGAGGTTAAATCCGAAACGTATTCCAAAGACATAGTTGTAGCAAGGTAAGGATAATAATAAGCTTATCTATTTAATCTGAATGTGAAATTAAAAGGGCATAATAGGAACTTACAGGTTCTTTGCAAGTTCCTCTAGTTTGCCTTCCTGCTTGAGTTTTCGTAAATATACCAGGAGAACCTCGCCCATGGCATCTGGACTTAGCGCATTCAGAAGAGCTTTTTCGCTTTCAGGAATGAGTTCGGTATTAGTGAGTGCGCTGACCGTTTCCATCTCCTTCTGATGAAATCGTTCAGCTTCTTTCATGTTCAGCGCTTCGCCACACTTCCAGCAGAATCTGGCCTTTGGATCGTTCACTTCAAAACAGCGAGGGCATTTAACAGGTTTGTCCTGTTGTATAACGTCCCCTTCCTCTTCAACTTCCACGCCATAGGCCTTTAATACCGCTCTATCGGTATCTTTCCTATTCTCATGTACATAAACCCTTGTCATCTGGGATCCATGCACCCATCCCATCTGATTCTCCAATGGGATCTCGGTTAAGGATGTACTCAGGATTGTAGCCCTGGTATGTCTTAGTAAATGTGGATATATCCGCCTTTTAATTCCTGCCCTCTTCAGTGTTAGTTTCAGGGCCTTGTATGTATTTGCATAATCCATTTTTTCACCGTAATGTGTACCCTCTAAAATACAGAATAATGGCGCATTAGGGTCATTCCGGTGCGGGTGATCATTTTGCCATTCCCTTAGATAGGCTACAGATGACCCTATAACCCTGACATGCCTAAAACCTGTCTTTCCGGTTATGGGGATAGATAGAACAGCACCATAGCGATCATATTCTACATCCTTATTGGTCATGTCGATCAGTTCCCCATGCTTTGCCCCGGAATCATACAGAACAGTGAATAACGCCTTGTCTCTACTATTCGTGCATCCATTTACGATCTGATCAATCTCCGCTTTGGTTACCATGTCCTTATCAGTCAGCTTATGATTTTTATCCCTTTTTGCGGTCAACAGCTTCTTTACGGTTCCCTGTGGTTTTTCACTGTTCAGGTATTCCCAGAACTTCGTTAAGGCTTGTTGGTATCCTGTAACCGTCCATTTTTCATATCCCTGTTCTCTAACCCATGCCATGGCATTCATCACGGAATCTTCATTCAGTGGGATTATTCCGACAGTTTCATGCAGTTTCCTGACCTTTATCACATAGAAATACTGCCTTCGCTCTGACAGCTGATCCAGATTTGCCAAGCTGTGGTAGAACCCAATTATCACTTTTCTTGCTTCATCTGGCAATTTCTTTACTCTTTCAATCTCAAGGTCCAAATCTCGCATGATCTTTCATGGCATATAGGGATTTAAACCCTTGGATATAGTCTCGTCGGCAGCTCTATAAAAGAAGACACATAGAATAACTTCCGGGAATTGCCAAATTATAAATGTTTTCCTGCATTTGACAAAGACTATGAAAATACTTGTTATCGGCGGAACAGGTTTCATTGGCAGGGCTCTCGTGAACTACCTTTTGAACGATGGACATGAAGTTGTTGTTGGCTCTTCTGGAAGAACAGCACCTTCCTTCACAGGCAATGTGAATTACGTGAAATTCGATCGTTTTAACTCGGTTTCCCTCCAGGAAAAAATATCGGCTTTCAATTACTTTGATATTGTTTATGATCAGCTGGCCTTCAGAGTTAAAGATGTAAAGGATCTCATCGGGATCTTGAGTGGAAGAGTTGGTTCATACATATTCACTTCAAGCGCAGCTGTATACTCAGATAAAACAGGAGTAATTCATGAAGATCAGTTTGATCCATATAATTTTGAGGTTGATGAAAAATTAGGTGA
>JAJZIN010000052.1 GCA_021810575.1 Thermoplasmata archaeon | reverse complement strand
CTATTTTACCAGCTTTGAGATAATAATATTTCAGGCTCAGTTCCTTGCAGTCTATTATCATCTCCTAGTTAGTGCACCTCAGGTAACTGTATTGCCTGAGGTTGTGCATGTTGATCTTCAGTATCTCTTCTGTTTTCTTCATCTCGGGTAGTGATCTGCTCAAGCAGAATTTGGAACACTTCTCTTCAATTCTCATCTAGTTTCACCTCAACTTCTTTCTTCTCGAATCTTATCCTGAATGTCGGTTCATTCAGGAACTTCCTCCTGAACTCCCTTGGAGGAAGATAATCAATGGATGAATGCGGCCTGCATTCATTGTAGTCTGTGAATGCTTCACCTATGGCAATTGATGCATCATGGAAGTCTCTGAATTCATTAGGCCATATGTAATCTGTCCTGATTGAGTTATGGAACGATTCAATATTTCCATTATCTTCCGGAGTGTGTTTCTGTATATATTCCAGCTTGATACCCAGTAATTTCATGGCACTCCTGAACTCGTGCGATATGTACTGAGGGCCATTGTCTGTCCTCAATACCAGACCTTCCGGAACTGTTCCGTTGAATGCTATCAGAACAGCGTTCTCTACAGATCGTATGGCATCCCTTGCCATGCAGGATCGAGATAATGGTATCCCTGCCATTCCCTGGTGAATGTGTCCTTTATGCACATCAGATAGGTCACTCTCCACTCGGTGGGGATGTAAGTGATAGCGGTCTCACAGAGCTGGTCCGGTCCATGCGGATGGAGGAGATTCCTGGTCATTGTTCTACCCTTAGACTTTGTTCTACCCCTGTGTTTCGATGCAGGAAGGTTCAGTTTGTTATCCTTGAGAACTTTCCTGACGGTCTTCTGATTCACCGCTGTACCTTGATTCCTGAGTATTGCTCACACTGTCCTGTAACCGTATGTCAGTCTTTCCGATGCAATATACCTGATCCTCTCCTTGATTGAGGGATCAAGCCGTTCAACATGCCTCTCCCTGGGTCTATAATAATATCCGGAGAGTGACATTCCGGATATCCTTGAGATATTCCTCAATGACATCTCATGTTTCAGTTCTTCAAGAACCATCATTTTGACCTCCCTTGAAGCCTTTTTTTAAAAGCGTCTATCACGAGACTCTGGTCTCCTATGATCTTCTTCAGATCCTGGATCTCCTCATCCCTTGAATCAGAATTCCTTCTCTGAGCCAGTGCTGACTTACCGCCCTGGATGAACTGTTCCTTTCATTTGATCAGCTGTACAGGATATTTGCCGTGCCTCCGGCATATTTCAGCCTGTGTCGCATTGTCTGTGAAGGATTCCATGACTATCTGGAACTTCTCCTCTGCTGAATATTTGGATTTCATGAAGAGACCTCCATGATCCTGAAAACCGCTTTTCGCATGCTCTTTATGTATCTGTTCTTCTCTATAATATTATTATCATAGTGTTCCAGTTCTGTGATGGTTCAGGCAAAAATTATTATAAACTGCCTCCCAAAATTCTTTTGGATCCTTAGAACCAGAATCCAAGTACTTCTTATACTCATCATAAAAGAGGAAGTCATTTGTTTTGGCATATCTGTAATCATTGACTGATGAGATCTTAAGGTGAAATCCTCTTTTAACAGAATCATTGAATTCTGTAAGATCTGAGTAACCAAGGCTTTTTGCATAATGATAAATATATCCATCACTAATATTGAATTCTATGGGATAAAACGATTCAATTTGTTTGTTAATTCTAACAACATCTCCGGAATCGCTCAATATGAATTCTTTGGACATCCCTTCGAAGCCTAAAGTTTTTCCAAGTCCTAATTCATCTATGGAGTTGTATCCCAAACCATCAGCAATAAAAGCAAATCCATTGTATAAAATTATGAAATCAGATAAGCCTTTAACCTCTTTAGAATCAAATAGTCGTACATAGTAGGTTGAAACGCTTTTTTCGTTTAGCATTTGCACAAAGTCTTCCCTTGATAATCTTACAGTTGGCACGTTTTCATAGCCTAAAATTTCTATGCTCTTTGCTTTAAACTTTTCTTCTTCTTCCGAAGGCACTGAAATCAAAACTTAGATCATTTTACATGTAATAAACTTAATGTTGGTTAGTGAAGTCCGCTGACAATTGAGGATTTCCAAAAACCTCCACCGAAACCTTTTTTCATGATCTCATGATCAATATGCATGAATCTGCTGCAGTCCAGTTTCCCTGAATGGTACAAGGAGATCGAGGCTCTTGGTGATCCCTTAACCGGCATATCTGACCGCATTGACTTTGAAAGGATAAGACCCCTTCTCTCTGATCTGTATGATAACAATACAGAGAAGGGTGGAAGGCCCAATTATGATCCAGTACTCATGGTCAAGATACTACTGCTTCAGCAGTGGTATAATCTCTCAGATCCACAGGTGGAAAGGGAAATAAGAGACCGCATCTCATTCATGAATTTCCTTGGATATCCTGAGAAGCTTCCTGATCGTAACACAATATGGCATTTCCGTGAACGATTATGGAAAACAGGGAAGGATCGCCTCGTTTTCAATGAGATCAGGGATCAGATCATGGCCAGGCACATTAGAGTGAAGAAGGGCACCATGCAGGATGCTTCCTTCATTGAAGCAGACAGGGGAGAATACGGAAAACCCAGGGGAGATGATGCGAACACAAGAAGATCGAAGGATGGGACATCTGCAACAAAGAATCATGAGAAGCACTTTGGATACAAGGCACACACCCTTGTCAATGAGATGAAAATAATTGAGAAGTTAGCCGTAACACCTGCGAATATCCATGATTCAAAGATTGATCTTTCAATCCCGGGAATCATATGTTACCGGGACAAGGGATATTTCGGATCAGAGTGCAAGGGGATCAATGGCACCATGGATCGGTCAGTGAGAGGTCATCCACTTCCTGCGAAGAGTATACGCAGGAATCTTCGAATATCCCGCATCCGATCAATAGTGGAACATCCCTATGCATTCTTCAAGGGTATGTTCCATTTCTTCCATGTAATGGTGACAACAGTGCAGAGGGTGAGAGTGAAGACATACTTCACCGCCATGTGCTACAACCTTCTAAGGGCAAGATTCCTTGACACAGGATAGCGTAAGCCATCGGCATTCAGGAGAAATACAGTAAGAATTGGGATGAAATTACCCCCATCAGAGCGAATTTGAAGCTATTTTGCCTGAATTTCACCATCATTGATATGAGTCATTGAAAATGTGTGGTTTTGGGAAAACCTCAATTATATCTCTAAAGAACGAATATTTAAAAGAGTTATTTTGATATTATTATAGCTTGCATATTTATCAAAGCAACTTCAAGCATTATGCATGTGAGAAGCGAATTAGATTATTATAGAATATGTGAGTATAGTAATTGGTTTGTACCACTTTTAATTAAATGTTAGACATCTGCTTGACACTTCATGAAATGTGAGACTTCATTAAAGAAGTTCTTTCCACCACACTATTTTGACGATGTTTGCGTGAGGATCGGAGAGGAAGTAGATGGTATTTGACCCGCGAGGTCGTTCCTATAGATTTTCTGTCCTTCGCCCTGACATAATACCCTGCAACAGATGTGAATAGAAGGCTGTCGAGCATTCTCCACTCTGTTATGATCTTAAAGAACGATATTTTCATGACGCAGGAGGTACTTTAGTTGTTTGTCGTTCATGATCTTGTTCCACCGGAATTTTTACGTTGGCAATATGAGATTGGCTTTAATGTGCCTCCTTAGGTGGTATATGATTTCATAACTGCAAAAAAGGTGTCTCATACCATCAGATATTCACCTCCTCAACCTTTTGGCTCTTGCCTAAAAGATGTGCTTCTTTGAGATAGATTTTGATGAAAGTTTGATTTTCCATTATATTTTGGCGGAAATAAGGTTTAGATTACATGCTTTCTAGGAATTTACTTTGATGATTATGGGAAGGATTTACAACTAATGAAGGATATAACATCCTCCGTGCATAGTATGGGATACTTTGAGGAAAAGTAAACATAACGGTGTTTTTGTAAGATAGTGAACAGAATTATGATTACACACGAATCATAAATGGAAAATTCATGAAATGAAAATGGATATCTCCTTGAATAAAACCCAAGAAGGTATTTTATAAATGTATAAAATTGTATTATATATATCGGTTATTGGTTTATCTGGTTATTGTATTACATTCAGAAATAAAATTTTCAAACATTTCCTTTCCGAATTCTGTATTCTCAACCTCTGGATGGAACTGAACTCCATAGATGGGCCTTACCTTATGGTAAAAAGCCTGTACTCTGCAGTTTTT
>JAJZIN010000051.1 GCA_021810575.1 Thermoplasmata archaeon | reverse complement strand
AAGCAGTGGATAATATAATCAGGAATAGGAATATAGATGAGGTATACCATCTGGCATCAATCCTGTCTGCAACTGGTGAAAAAGACCCATACCTTGCCTACAATGTAAATTTAACAGGTACAGTAAATGTACTGAATGCCTGTGTTACAAGAGACGTAAAAAAGGTATTCATTCCTTCAACAATTGGCGTCTATGGTCCAGAGGTTCAGAAAGAGAGCGCCCCAATTAGACACAACTCAATTCCCACAACAATGTATGGCATAACAAAATTTACAACGGAAATGCTGTCACAGTATTATTTCAACAAGTATAATCTCGATGTCAGGAGTCTAAGATATCCAGGACTGCTTAGCTATAAGGTAGCTCCAACAGCCGGTACCACAGATTATGCTGTGGACATGATAAAGAACGCAGCCCAGGGCAACCTTTACGAATGCTATCTGAAGGAGGAGACAAAATTGCCAATGCTCTACATGCCAGATGCAATGAAGGCAACACTTCGGATGATGACATCACCACAGGAGAGCATAAGAATAAGAACATCCTATAATGTGATGGCATACAGCTTTTCACCAAAGGAATTGGAGGAAGAAGTTAGAAAACTTAACCCGGACTTCAATGTAAAATATAATCCTGATTTCAGGCAGAAAATAGCAGACACATGGCCCTATTCTATAAACACAGAAGATGCCGTAAAGGACTGGAACTTCAAGCCAGAATACGACCTGAAGGCCACGGTTGCAGATATGTTTAAAAATTTTAAGAATCAGTCAATCTGATTGAGGTCAACTTCAACTATACACTTGTTGCCTCCGTCGGAGAACTTTTCAACCAGGGTAAAATTATTTTCTCCTGATCTTTGAATAATGTCCTTTCCAAGAACGTCGCATATTACCTTTCCATTGTTCTTGGCCATTTCATAGAATATACAGTTATGCCTGATGATCCTGACAGTTTCACCATCAACTTCCATTTTTGCATAATACCCTAGCTTATTCAGAGCGTTAACAAAACTTTGCAGTCTTTGAATTTTCTTTTCCCTACCATCAAGAGTACCTTCAGAATTCTTAAAACCAGCTTTTTCCATTAATCTATCTGCAACATGCCCAAGAAGAAGGTTCAGTTTCATCTCACCGAATTCATTCCTGAATTCATCGAGAAATGTAGCCATGAGTTCTGAATATTTCTTTGGAAATAGTTCCATGCCGGATTGACTGATCTCATAGTATTTGGAAGGTCTTCCAGTACCTTCCTTCTTGAAGAATGGTTTCACGTAGCCCATCTTCTCCAGTGTATCCATGTGTTCTTTTACAGCAGTTTTATTCATATCCAGTGTATCTGCAAGATAAGCCATGCTTTTCTCCCCATTCTCAAGAATCATGAGAATACTTGTTTTTACCTTTCCAAGGAGAGGACTTACTGCAAGTTCATTTTCCATATATAGAGTAGTTAAATTACTTATATTAAGTTTATTGACTTTAAACATAAGTAAGTGTTTAAATAGGTTAAACCAATTTAGTATTATGGTTGAGCTGAAAATTAGCAATCTCTCTGCCAGTGTGGAGGGAAAAAAAATCCTGAAAGGGGTTGATATTGATGTTAAGGGAGGAGAAATCCATGCATTGATGGGACCTAATGGAGCAGGTAAGAGCACATTGGGAAATGTTCTCATAGGCCACCCGAACTATATTATAGAAGGTGGATCAATTATACTGGACGGTAAAGATCTTACAGATAAGACACCTGAAGAGAGGGCCAGGGCTGGACTGTTTCTTGCATTCCAGAGCCCGATCTCTATTCCGGGCGTAAAAATTTCTTCATTCCTTCGAACAGCATACAAACAGCTGCATCCTGAGGATAAGGTGACAGTCACAGAATTCTTCAACAGGGTGAAGGAACACCTAAAACTCGTAGGATTAGATGAGTCTTTCATGTCAAGGTCCGTTAATGACGGATTTTCTGGAGGAGAAAGAAAGAGATTCGAAATACTGCAGATGGCAATCCTCAAACCAAAGATAGTGGTACTCGATGAAATAGATTCTGGTCTGGATGTTGATGCACTAAGGCTCGTTGCAGAGGAGATAATAAAATACCACAGCAAAGAGGTCGGTTTCCTGATCATAACGCACTATCAGAGAATTTTAAAGAATATTGACCCAGATTTCGTTCACATACTGGTGGATGGAAAGGTTGTCAGGAATGGAGACAAGAACCTTGCCCTTAAGATAGAGGAAGAAGGTTACGATTGGATAAAGGAGTGATAAAGATGGAAGTTGAGTTAACAAAGGAAGAAGAAATAGAAAGATTAGTTGAAAGTTTGAAAGGTTCCAAGGCTTCAGACTGGGAATTTCATGATAAATTCAGCCCTGTCTATTCCACAGGAAAGGGTTTGAATAAGTCTGTAGTAGAGGAGATTTCAGAGATTAAGAAAGAACCAGACTGGATGAGAAGGATGAGATTGAAAGCGTTAGAAATATTTCAATCGAAGCCCATGCCAACATGGGGACCTGATTTGTCCGGCATAGACTGGGAAAACACCACATACTATAACAGACCAGATGAGAGAACATCCCAGAACTGGGATGATGTGCCAGATCAGATAAAGGATACATTCCAGAAACTGGGAATACCAGAAATGGAGCAAAAATATCTTGCAGGATCAGTTGCACAGTACGAAAGCGAGGGTGTGTATCATTCACTGAAAAAGGTGTGGGAAGATAAGGGAGTTGTTTTCATGGATCTTGATTCGGCTGTAAAGAACCATCCGGACCTTGTAAAGGACTATTTCTGCAAGGCAGTTCCATTCACTGATAATAAGTTTGCAGCACTTAATGGAGCAGTATGGAGTGGAGGGTCATTCCTGTATGTGCCCAAGGGCGTTCATATAGATATGCCTCTGCAGACATACTTCAGAATGAACAATGAAAGCACTGGACAATTCGAACACACAATAGTAGTGGGAGATGAAGGTTCCAAGGTTCATTACATCGAAGGATGCACAGCACCCAGATGGGACAAGGATTCACTTCACAGCGCAATTGTTGAGATATATGCACAAAAAGATTCAGATGTGAGATATACAAGTGTGCAGAACTGGTCAAAGAGTGTATACAATATGCCAACAAAGAGAGCCTGGGTAGACGAAAGGGCAAAAATGGAATGGGTCGGAGGATCACTGGGTTCCAAGATAACAATGATATATCCCTCATCCTATCTGAGAGGACCATACGCATCTACATCAAACCTGAATATTTCACTTGCGGGTGCCGGAACAATAAAGGATACGGGCGCAAAGGCCATACATCTAGCTCCTCACACAACATCAAAAATAATTGCAAAGAGCATAAGTATTGAGGACGGAAAGGCAATATACAGAGGGCTCCTCAGAATGAACAAGGGGGCAATTGATTCAAGAAGCAAGGTACAGTGTGATGCCCTTCTGATAAACGATGATTCTCAGTCACTAACGTTCCCCCACGATGAGATATATGAACCCACTGCAACATTCTCCCACGAGGCAAGCGTTGGAAAGATAGGAACAGAAGAACTTACATATCTAAGATCAAGAGGACTCTCAGAGGACGAGGCAAGCTCTATGATTGTTCTTGGTTTCCTGGATGATGTAATGAAAGAGATCCCAATGGAATTTGCCATTGAAATGAACAGACTGGTAAAACTTGAAATGAACAAACTGGGAGCAGTAGGATGATCTTTCATGGAACAGTTTTCTGATCTTTTAAAAACAAGACTGAAAGATCCTGCCTATGATTTCAGGCAGGATTCATTCCTGAATTATCTCAAAACACCAAAAAGGTCGTACAAGGAAAGTCCCACAGTCAAGGATTATGTGGATATTTCGGAAAAGGACCTTGAAAGAATGGCAACAGGATTATACAAACCACTTAAGCCAGCCTTAAAGGGCAGGGAATACGACGTAATGATAGGCAACGGCAGGATTATTTCCAAGAAGGAAGTGTCCGGGGTAAAAATAAGTAATATTACCGATGTATTGAGTGAACTTCCTTCCGTGGTATGGGAAAAGAAGGGAAAGGAAAGAGAGGAGTTTCTGATAAATGCATCATGGAGTGGAGGCTACTTTGTAAAGATCGATGGCGATAAAAGTGTTAAGCTCACCATAGATGCATACAACGATGGTATGGATTCAGGTTCTGAGAAGAACATTATATTAATTGGGAAATTCTCAAAGGTAAATCTTGTTGAATCCAGGTACACCGAAGGTGAAGCATCAGGCAATCCAACACAGGGGAAGGCTACATACATATTCCTCGATGAAGGTGCATCCCTTGAATATAATTATCTTCAGGACAAGAACACAGCAGT
>JAJZIN010000050.1 GCA_021810575.1 Thermoplasmata archaeon | reverse complement strand
ATTGCGAAGGCAATGATAAAAACTACTATAACTGAACCAAAAACCTTCAACCCAAGCCTTCTTCTTATCCATGGTCTTTCTACTTCAAGCGGTTTCATTCCAAGCGAAAAGAAATTTGTTCTGGCTATTTACATTTTTGCAGTATTTTGATTTTCTTTTCTTACAGGTTTTGTTTCTCATCCAGAATCATCTGAAGACATATGAAAAAAAATCCTTAGAAATCCCAGTTATCATGGAATATGATCCCAATCCAAAGCTTTCAATTATGTTTCCCACTTCTGTCATAGTATTCTTCTTTACATTATCTTGAATATCCTTCCAGTAAGTGAACAGGGAATCCTCTTCGCTGGTGTTATGATCCTGCAACAGCTTGAAGAAAAGTGGAACCCTTGGTTTCAGAATATCAAAATTCTCTTCATCTTTCCATTTTATTATATTGGAGGCAAGAGTCTCCAGTAATCTGTGATCTGCCATTATCCTGTCAACATTTCTTATCAGATCCATTTTCTCTCCACCATAAACATCCTTCATCACAGGAACAAAAACTCTTTCCTCAATTTCAATATGGCATTTCTTCAGATACTCAACAAAAACTTGAAAATCGCTGGATTCAGAATCAAACGTGAAATTGTTGCTAATGTGCCTGATAGCACTATGCTCAGTCATGAGAACTTCAACAACATCCATGTGAATGGATCATACCTATCTATTCAAACGTTTGGAAACAAACTTTACTCTCTGCAAGTTTTTGACAAGTTGAAATAGAAGTATGGCATGTAAATTCATGAAGGCATATGTTATGGATAAATTTGGAATTGAGAATATTGAGATAAAGGAGGTTAAGGAACCATCTTCTACAAAAGGTTTCGTCAAGGTAAGTCCAGTAATGGCAGGAATTAACCCACTGGATTATAACGTTATAGCAGGAAAGGTTCTGTATGGTATCCAGCCAATGCCACACATACCTGGTTCAGAGATACTAGCCGTGGTGAAGGAAGATAACGGCAAATTCAAGAAAGGGGATCGTGTTGTTGTATACAACAGGATATATGATGGAACATGCGAATACTGCATATCCGGAAGGGAATACCTCTGCCCTAACGGGGGTATTTACGGGGTGGTTAGTAATGGTGGATTTGCAGAAACCCTTTTGATCAGGGAAGAAAATCTATTCCGGGTACCTGATATGATTTCAGATGAGGTTGCTGTTTCCTTTCCGATAGCAGCAATGACACCATATCATGCACTCAAGGAGGCAGGGGCAAGGGCAGGCCAGTCATTGATGGTATATGGTGCTTCAGGAAACACTGGCATATTTGCTATGCAGCTAGCAAACATTATGGGCATGAAAGTTTTTGCAGTATCCACAAAGGGTTATCTTGATGAATACGGGGCCACAGAAACATTTCAGGCTGAAAAAATTCCAGAGAATTTCAAAGCAGATGTAGTGATCAATCCACTGGGTGGCGAGCTGTTCTCAAAGTCTCTTGCCTATGTTCAGAAGAGGGGAAAGCTCATAACATTTGGAGTGCTGAACGGTCGGGAGACCACAATAGACATAGGCAGGATATATACAAATGAATTGAGTATTATGGGATCAACAGGTGGAAGCAGGAAAGACATGAGGGAACTGATTGACCTGGCTTCAGAGAGAAAACTGAAGGTTAAAATAGATCGAATCTTTAAGCACGATGAACTGAAAGATGCACTGGTTTATTTTGGGAAACCAAGAGACGGAAGGGTGTTGATCAGGTTTTAGATCTTGCAATATTTTTAAGATTGGAAATATTCTTCCTGATATCTCCACCATAAATATATGAAGCGGAAACAAGTATGTCTGCTCCAGAGTCAACTGCAATCTGGCCTGTATTATTATTGATGCCACCGTCTATTTCAATCTGGGTATCAAGGGAGTTTTCGTAGATATATTCCCTAGCTTCCCTAATCTTTTGTGTCATTCCATTTATGAAACCCTGTCCTGAAAATCCAGGATAAACAGTCATTATAAGAAGTATTTCTGCTTCACTCAAAAGGTCACTGACAGCAGAGAAAGGTGTGTCTGGATTGATTACCATCCCATAGCTTTTTCCAGCCTCTTTCACTTCCCTGAAACACTTTTTCAGGTTGACAGGCGACTCGTAATGAAACATAAGTATGTCAGCACCGGCTTTAGAGAAAACCTTCCAGTACTTATCAGGATTAGTCACCATCATATGTGCCTCGAGAGGAAGATCAGTGCACCTCCTTATGGCGGAAATCAAGTCCCCTCCCATTGTGAGATTTGGAACAAAATGGCCATCCATTATATCCAGATGAAACTGATCTGCACCAGAATCTACGCTTATTTCAATCTGATCCCTGAGAAGTTCCAGTCTGCATGATATGACTGAAGGTGAAACTTTCATGTTTATTCCATATGTATTACACGTGATTTACTTTTCTAAAGTAAGTGACTTCCTGAATACTCCTGGTATATAAACAATGGAATCTGGACTGCATAAATATAAGCAATATTGATCATGGGATATATTTAAATACTGTGTAATAGATTGTTGATCATGGTGGAAAATAGAGACACTGTTTCGGGTAAGCCACCAGATGAAGTGATGGAGAAGATAGTCTCGAAACTTATTTCTGTGAAGAGGAACGTAATAAGTAAATACGAAGCAATAAGAGAAGTCAGCAAACTCCACAACACAATCCAGATTCTGGATGAATTGATAGAACTGGAGAACAGGGACATAGAGATACTGGAGAATGCCGAAGCATTAGAGCAGGTAATGTATTCAAGAAGAAGCGGGAAAGAGCAGGACTATGGATCCCTGGATCATATCATATCAACCGATCCAGAGCCAGAGAAGGATGATCCAAAGAGTATTCTGGCATGGTCAATTTCAAAATCCGATGAAATATACAAAATAGCTGATCTTCTGAGTGGAGAGTATGATGATGAAAACCTTAAGAAGCTCTTGAAGAACATTGCAGAGAGTGAAATGAAAAGGAAGAACAGGATGACGGAACTCTACGAAGATATAATAAACAAGGATGACTGGTAATCCTCACTTACATTTTATGATCCACAAAAACTTGGTCAATACCTGTATTCCCATTTTCGTTCCATAAAAGTTAAAACATTCCAGTATATGTTAAATACAATCTGAAATTACCATTTTCATGGAGGAAGACAGGGATATTCTGAAAGGACTACTCAGGAGGGAGATACGGATATTCTTTCTTCTTTATCCCACATTCAGACGATTCCAGAAAGACAGGAAAAGCGCTAAAAGTGAGAGTGGAAAGGACTGGGACTACCGCAGGGAAAGGAATGGTAAGAAAGCAGTTCAGCTTTTCATAGAACTTGGTCCTGCTTTCATAAAACTTGGGCAGATACTTTCTGCAAGACCGGACCTGCTCCCCAAGGAATATATATCATCCTTTGAAAAGTTGCAGGATAGTGTTCCACCATCACCATTTGAAGATGTCAGACCAACCCTGGAAAAGAATCTAGGAAAACTTGATGAAGTGTTCGATAAATTTGATGAGGAAGCGATCTCCGGAGCATCACTTGGACAGGTATATAGGGCAACGTACAGGGGCAGGGATGTGGCTGTAAAGGTGAACAGACCAGATGCAGAGTTCATCATAAAGAGGGATATTGTCATCCTTGACAGGATACTGAAGCTTGCAAAAGGAAGAATCGAGAACTTCCTGTATATGAGTATCAACAATGTTCTCAGAGATTTCCGTAAGAGGATAATTGACGAGATGAACTATGAAAAGGAGGCATCCAATTCAAAGAGAATTGCAAAGAATATAGCAGGAAGGGAAAGGATCATAGTGCCCAGGGTTTACGATGAGATATCGTCGAAACAGGTACTCGTAATGGATTATATTTCTGGAACGAAGATAACCGATATAAAAAAGCTAAAGGAAAAAAATATTGATACTGTGAAACTTGCCTATGACCTTGATATTTCCTTCATAAGGATGCTCCTCAGGGATGATATTTTTCATGCAGATCCTCATCCGGGAAACCTTTCGGTAACTGATTCCGGTGAAATCATTCTTTATGATTTCGGGATGGTAGGGGACCTTGATGATAATACCAGGTATTATCTCCTGTCACTCTACGATGGCCTTACCAGGGGCGACATAGATCAGATAGTAGATTCTCTTATCGGTGTTAAAGCCCTCTCTCCTGCCGCAAACAGGGGGATCATAAAGAGAAGTGTTGAACTTGGGATGGCTGGCATGTCCGGAAAGAGGGCTGAGGATAGCGAGATAAGGGAATTACTGGAAGTTGCAAACGATGTCGTCTTCGAATTTCCATTCAGGCTTCCAACATCCCTTGTCCTCTACATGAGAATGAGTTCACTGCTGGAAGGAATTTGCCTCTCCCTCGATCCTGATTTCAAGTTTGTGAAGGTCTTGAGAAAACTGTTCATGGAAGAAGGATTATTGAAAGAATTATATGAAAAGCAGATAAGCATGTTCCTGGAAGACTCTGTTCGTTCCATAGAAGCAGGAGTGGCAATACTTCCACTTCTCAGGAGAAAACTTGA
>JAJZIN010000049.1 GCA_021810575.1 Thermoplasmata archaeon | reverse complement strand
GATTAGTTGAAAAAATTATTTCTCATAATTTTTAGAGAATACATACTGGATGAAGCTTGCTATATATGATACTTCATCAACAGTATCCTCCAGTCCTGAACCAAGATGACCTCCCTCCCCAATCATTAGATATGCCTCGTTTCCATAGGACTTGAGTTTTTCATAGAATTTCAATGCATGTGCCGGGTGAACCCTGTCATCTTCCATTCTTGAATATGTTAGGGAAGGAGGATATTTTCCCGGCTTCAACTGTTCATAGGAAGAGTATTTCCTAAGGAATTTTGCATCATTTTCATCATCAGGATTGCCATATTCACTTACCCAGTACTGTCCTGCCAGCAGCCTGTGAAACCTCATGAGATCTATTACTGGATTTCCGATAACCGCTCCGTCAAGTTCTTCAGGAATCTTTGCAAGTGTATATGAGGAAAGCAGTCCCCCATTGCTAACTCCATAGCATATTACGTGATATCCCTCATTTCTCAATTTCCTTATTATTGCCTGGAAAGATTCATACACATTTATCTTCTTCTCTCTCATGCCAAATTTGTGCCACTCTTCTCCATATTCTCCACCTCCAGGAAGATTACATATTGCAACATTAACATCATTGTTAAGGAGATAAGCAAATAAATTGTTGTATGAAGGCAAAAGAGATATGTTGAAGCCACCATAACCGTATACCAGAGTGTTTCTCGTATTACTCCCTGCACTAAGGAAGAAATAATGAACTTTCTTTCCATTAACTTCCACCCAGCTTTCAGAGGCATTGAATCTTGAAACTTCATTTCTCTCCCTCAGTTCCATTTTCCCATTCTCAAAGGAATAGATTTCAAATGTTGTACCGAAATCTCCCATTACAAGAGTTGCCCTCACCTCATCTGAACTCAATGCAATCAGTCCCTTGTAAGTGTTTAGGGAAAACTCTCTTATTTTCTGGCCATCATTGCCATAAAGAATAGGCACAGATTTAGCATCCCTCATATGAACAACAAGAAATCCCTCTTTCACTCTCACTGCATCCTCTACAGGTTCGTTTAGGCAGTATTCCTTTTCTCCTACTGTAATGATGCCATTTCCCTCAAACCGCAAGGTATAAAGTGTGTCATCTTCATAATCAATAACCTTAACCTCATGATCATATTTCCTGAAGAGCTTCCACGATGATGGATCATTTATCCTGCCCATATATATGTCAGTTGAAATGTTATCGCTTGCCTGGATAATGACTGAGTCTCCGTATCTTTCTCCACCAAGTCCTCTTCCTGCCTCAATACCCTTCCCGAAAACATATTTATCATCTAGAAAAATTCCGTTTGATGAATCTTTTGTATTTGAGATGCTTTCATCCCTTTTCTCCTTTATAAGATAAAATTCATCATCTAAATATATTATATCATGGATGAATCCATCTTCTGTATATATCTGCTTATCTCTCGAAAATACACGGAGTGTTCCTTCATCCGAGCCCGAAGTTTCAAAAAGGGCAATCCTGTCACCATTTTTTTCAGGTTTTGTCCAGACTATAATCCCAGAAGTTGAATAGATTTCCTCTCCATTTACAACAAGGTTGTTTTTGCCACTCTCAACAGTGACAAAGTATTCGTCAGTTTTAGTAAGGTCAACGGACTTTATCTTTTTCTGATAAACAAATTTCTTCATCTCAGGTCTTATCTTCTCATATAGACCTTTCACTTCCTTCTTGAAAATATCTGTTTGCCCCCTTGCAAATTCTTTCACTTCCCTATTCATTACTTCAAAATTCAGTTCAGTCATAATGTCAATCATAAACAAATCACGTATTTATAATGTTTTACAGGGTAGAAATGGCATGAAGCAATAAGTTCATGATTATTATCAATTATTAGTGATAAAACTTGAGTTTGTATACAATATATATCTGGGGTATAAGTGAAAGGATTGCGGCAGATGCCAGTGGAAATTTGAAACCATATATGGTAAAGCAGGCAATCTGTATTATTAACCCGTATGTATCGTGCGTTCTGCCATTCTTGAACTGTTGAATCCACCCCTCCCTATCGACCGGTGATTTCCACTCATCATTGAAAAGATGGGAAACATAGTCCACAAGAACACCGAAGGCGGTGAAAGCACCGATTTCAGAGATGATAAAGTAAAAAAGAAATATTCTTGAGTAGAGTATTGCAACTGAGAAGAGTGCAAATGAAATTACAGCTAGATATGTTGCAGAGGTTTTGCCCCTCATGAACAGTTTTTCCCATTCCCTGAAGCTTATATTTTCAGTAACCATGATTCACAGATCGAATTCACATAACATTATGTTTAATTATATTTATTATCTGTTAAAATTTGTTTTTATAGGATATATCTTTTATAGGATGTTTTGATTTAAAGCCCATGGAAATATTCAAAAAAGAAAGAATTCTGGAAACTACAAAAAGTCTTGATGAGATCATAAAATCATTTACAGCCTACCTGATAAATGACGGCTGGAAAGTACAGAGTAACGTACAGCAGGATAAGGCAATCCTTCAGGCCCAGAAATTTGGAATACTGAGGGGTCTCATAGCAGCGGATAGAGCATTGACATTTGTATTCACAGCTGAATCAGGCGGCCAGGTAAAGGTTAACGTTGGAGTCGGGAGACTGCTGGGAGATATAACTATTACAGCAATTGAGGTGATTCTGCTGTCAGAAATATTCATCGTTATTGATATTCCTGAAATTGCATGGTCAGACCACGTAGAAAAGGAATTGCTGAATGAATTGCAAACAATAGCCACTCAGTGAATCTAATTTTTCATAATTTCAAGTTGATATAATATTTTTAAGTGAAATATAAGTATTTTTCAGAAATGCTATTCCGTGAACAGGACTTCTTTTTCAAATATTTTATGCTTCTATGAATGTCTGTCATGCAGTGCTCAGCCAAAAATTGCAGGATAAAAGTCATATATTTCATTCAGATTATTTGAAAATGACTATTTCTCCAAATTATGGCACATATCACCACACATCACCAGGGCAATCTGAGAACATTAGAAAAGAATAAAGGAAAGCATTCTATGAGATGTTTGAAATTATGGACAGAACAGACACTGTCAATTGGATTTTAGATGCAGGATGCGGACTGGGATACCTGTGTGAAGTTTCCGCTTTCTTTTTCAAGAATGCCAAAGTAACAGGAGTTGATCTTTTTGGCACATCCAGTCTACCGGAGGGAAATATGAAAAAGGCAATTGAAAACATGGAGGCAGTTGGATTGGAAAGTAGAGTAAACTTTTTCCGTTCTGATCTACTAAAACCTGTATTACCTAGGGACAGCATCGATCTTTGTGTATCCAGTCTTGTCTTTCACAATCTGGGCGGGGAAAGATTCAAAGCATATTCTAACATTTTTGAAATTTTAAGGAAAGATGGGTATTTCATAGTAGGTGACTTTTTCATGAAAGGGAGCGATAGGGAGTTCCTGAAGGAATTGTTTTCCATAGTAAAGGTGAAGGAAAATATCAGGAATATGCCGGAACAGTATTCTATCCTGGTTCTCAGAAAATGATGAATAAACGAAGTTTTTATGGCAGTAGGCCAGGTTTAATAACAAAAGACTGCAAATTACAGTTCCGGCCTTAACTGAAATTGGAATGGACCGGTGGCTAAAAAGAAACTATAAAACTTTTATTTCTATGTTCTCAATTACCTAAAATGGAAGATACCGATTATGCTTCATTTCTGGTTGAGGCTAAAACAAAGGGTTACTCATCAGGAGTTTCGTATCTGCCAGGGGCAATCAAGGGCACAAAGGAGTTCACGTACGAAAAGGGAAGGATGAAATATATGGATATATACTCCGGTTCACTGTACTTTATCGGGCAGGAACTTATTATTGAAGGCAATGTCCCCCAGTGGGGAATGGTATATTCAGGTGGCCTAATGGACGACAACTACGGAACTAAGGAGGTGTATGACTTCCTAAGGGATGCACTGAAAAGAGTTCCTGCGGACCTCCCATTAAGGGGAAAGGAATTCTTTTCCAACAGCAGGTTTGTATATAAGAATCTTACAGAAGGAGATCTTGGACACTTCCTCGGATACGAAACAATAGAGCACGGGGAAAATCTTGTGTACGAATTACACTATTCCGGCGGCTTCATAGAATAAGGAGAATGTCAGGATGATGTTATGAACTCCAGAGAAAGGTTGCCTGCGTAATTGTGAGATGGCATTGTCACAATTATTGGTATGGTTCCACTTGGTCCTGTCAACTGGTAACTAGATTGTTCGAGCGCAGCAGTAAATCCTGAAGTCATTGATACTACCCCTGTTATATCAACAGTGGTGCTGATTCCATTATCCTTAAGCTGAATATCAAGAACCATTTTTTTTCCTGTAGGAAATGTATCCTTGCCATATGCATAGGAATATGTCTTCATTTTCTTATCCGAAAAACTTACACTTATACTCTGGATATTTACAGTTCCGCCATTATAAAAACCAAGTACTGCAAGTATTGCGAAGGCAATGATAAAAACTACTATAACTGAACCAAAAACCTTCAACCCAAGCCTTCTTCTTATCCATGGTCTTTCTACTTCAAGCGGTTTCATTCCAAGCGAAAAGAAATTTGTTCTGGCTA
>JAJZIN010000048.1 GCA_021810575.1 Thermoplasmata archaeon | reverse complement strand
TTGCACCATCCTTGTGTATCTGCCAGTGCATTCCCATGGTTTCTGAATCATATTTCTGCATCCTGTACATGCCTGCATTTTTTCTGCCTGTTTCAGGATCACTTGTAATTACAACTGGTAATGTAATGAAGGGTCCTGCATCATCCGGCCAGGTTGTACAAATGGGATACCTGTCCAGATCAACGGAATCTATTACGCTGTATGAGGATGGTAATCTGTCATGCAGCTTTGGCCTGAGGCCTCCAAGTTCCTTGAGCATCTCCATGCCCCTGCCGATGAGGGATTCACTTTCCTTTGGTGGCCTTATGAGATTTCGCATTGCATTTCCAATGTTTTCTGGCGTATCCCCAAGAATGGAATTCATCTTCTCCTGGGTTGAAAATATGTTTCCAACAACAGGTATATCATAACCCCTTACATTATTAAAAAGAATTGTACGTCCCTTTCCAGCCCTTTCCTCTTCACTCAGTATCCATGTGAGTTCCAGTTCGGTGCTCACTTCATCATCAATCTGGATAAAATCATTCTTTTTCTTTCGATCTGAAATGAAGTCCTGAAGATCATCATAAGTCATGCACTCATATCCTTATTTTTGATTTATTGTTTTCTTTAATTTTTTTTGATAAAACATAAAATCCTTTAGAATTTACTTTATCTGTTCTGCAATCACCTTTACAAAACCTTCTGATAACTCCTTGCTGACAGATCTGAAATTAAAAGCCATAAGGAAACCGTCTATGCCTGCAACTGTGCATTTTGAAGCCTCAAGGCTGTAACCAGCCCCAGAGAGTGTTACAGTAACTGAATCACCATTAAATTCTATATCAAGCATGCTCGCCGGAATTACCTCTTTGTATTCTTTCAGAACATTTTCCAGGTCTTTCAGATTATCTGCATACTTCTTCATTATGTCTCCGGCCACGAAGCCACGATCATACCATTTCTTCAATGTAGATTCTTCGGAAAATGACATGGCATTCTTTATCATTCCATCAAGCAATATACTGGGTATTGGAACAGAATCTGTTTCCCTGAGGAATCCAAGTAGATACCCAGCCTTTTCAAGATCTTCAAACCTAAGACCCATCCTATCTATTTTCATGTAGAATGAAATCGCCTCAGCCACAGTAGAACTAACGGTTTTCCGGCTCTTTTCGCACATATCGTTCAAATCCTTCACAAGTTCGGGTCTGAGGCTCACGTTAATTCTAGACATTGGTACAGTATCCAAGAACACAAAATAAATATTTATAACATATTTGCAATTTCAATTCTAATTTGCTGGGTTACACAAATATCCACACTAATGCATAAATTCGTATCTAAATGCTAACTATTGTGTATTATTATCCATTAACATAGATATATAATCCTCTCATATCTGAATGATAATCATGTTAAACGTATTATTTGGTACAACTGTATTCGTATCGGTTGCCAGTTTTATACTGGCACTTTTCATGACAAGGAATTTCACATCCACTCAGGGAAAAAGTCAGCTCTTCTGGTCAATCGGATTATGGTTGTTCTTTATAGATGCTCTTCTGGAGATTCTATTCGCCATCGGGGTCGCTGATCAGGTTCTTTTTGATATCTATCTGTTCACAGTGGCAATTCTCGTCCAGTCTTTATCTATAGGCTCAATTCTGTTGCTTAAAAAGCCAATCTACAACAGGGTATACTCAATATTTTCCGTCATAGCCGATGTTCTCCTTGCCATAACACTGGTGATGTTTCCAACAGGAAACATTCTGGTAGGCGGTATAGTGGCAGGTGTACTTCCCTTAGCAGTCATAATAACGTCATCAATAATATCATTCCCTGCTGCAATCATACTTATTGCAACAGCCATAATATCATTCAGGAAAACCTCAAACAAGAAGATGATCAGCATAATCATAGGAACAATAATTGTGAGTATTGCAGGTTCACTTTATATAGTATCCTTCCCTGAAACACTTTATTATGCTGAACTTCTCGGAATCATTTTCCTCTGGTCCGGGTTTTTCAATTTCAATTCAATAATTAGGAAAAAGGAGGTGAAAAATTATGCTGTCAGCTAATTTTGATAGATTTTTATTTGCCTATACCGTAGGTTCACATATTATCATAGTGAGTGCAAGCATTGCATTAAGCCTGATTCTTGTCATTCTGGAATTCATGATCACGAGGAAAAATGTACCTGAGTACAAAACCATGCTTTTCAAGCTCAAGAGAATGTTTATAGTTTCATTTGGGGTGGGAACCGCCAGTGGAATAGTACTTGCAGTGGAACTTGTGAATCTGTTTCCAGGTTTTATGACCTTTGTGTCAAGCACAGGGGCCATATCACTCTTCTATGCTGAGGTTTCTGCCTTCTTTCTGGAAACTATTGCCCTTGTGATTTATGTTTATTATCAGGATGTTTTCAAATGGAAGTATGCAAATTTTGGGTTATCCATACTGGTGGCACTGGGCGTAATAATGTCTGCCGTATTTATAACAATGGTAAACGCATGGATGAACACACCCAACGGCTTCAACAAATCTGTATATCTTAGCACAGGGAAAATCACCGATGTAAATCCTTTCGCTCCCTTTGATACTGTTTCCACATTTAACGAACTTGCACATGTTCTTACAACAACAATCTTTGTTGGATTTGTTATATTAGGAGCATTCTTTGCATATCAGTACATCAGATCGAAGGACAGTGAAACAAGATTCATAACAAAACTTGGAATCAGAATTTCAGGCTGGATATCAGCTGTTTTCATACTTCTTGCCGGAATAACGGGAGGAAATGAGGTAATCAGCCTCCTCAAATATCAACCGGTGAAGTACGCTGCCATTGAGCTTGATCCAAACCCCGGAAGTGGATTTGGTGAACACCTCCTTGGTTCAATAGTTAACGGTAGAATCGTGGGTTCAATAACCATACCTGGATTGCAGGCATTCCTTGCAAACTTTGAGGCTGGAATAACAAAATTACCTGGTCTCTCCTCCTATCCTCAATCTGACTGGCCTCCACTGTTTGTTCACACATCTTTTGATGTAATGGTTGGCGGAGGTCTTGTGCTTGGTTTATTCTTTTTCATATTCTTCATTTACGAAATATTCAGGAAGGACATGTTCAGAAACAGGATCATTATGTATTTGGAAATTGCAGTGGGCTTCTTTGCCCTCATCGTATATGACATGGGCTGGGTTACGGACGAGGTTGGAAGACAGCCATGGATCATCTATGATGTTATGACTGTGAATCAGGCTGCCAATTACTCTAATGCACTAATAGTTCCAGGTTATCTCATAATAACTTTCTATCTGTTCCTTATACCATTCACATTCTATTTCTTCGCGAGGGTTTTCAAGGGTAAATCTGCAACTCATAAATCTACTGAAAGTAAGAGGATTCCAAACAAACAGGGAGGTGAGTGAGTTGAATTACACATTCTATCTTGTATTCGCAATATTTTCTGCATTCATGGCACTATTTTTATCAGAGGCAATGGGTGCATTCCAGATGCTGTTTAACTGGGAGAAGAGCAACAGCAAGGTTATTTCATATATAACTCCAGTTTGGGAAATAACCGGAACGTTCGCAGCATTCTTTGTTGTAGCAGCTGACTTCGCATTCCCAAAAATAATTATCCCACTGGCCTCAATCTATGCAGGAGAGATAATGGTCTTTCTGATCTTCTTTGTGGCAAGGAACGCTACATTCGTTGTGGGAGAATTTGTCAGTTCTAGAGGCTACATGACAAGAAAGAAAATGTTCAAGGCATACTCAATAGTCACTCTTTTCATAGGATTCGTTGCACTTCTGGTAGTTGGAGGAATAATAGGAAGTGATGGCGTGAGCATCGCTTCCATGAGTTTCAGTCCTGTAGCATGGTTCCTTAATCCATCCTCATACATACTGATACTATCTGCAGTGTTCCTGATAGCTGGCCTATCCTATGTATTTTATGACACGGGGAATAGAAGCAAGAGTGCAATATTTTCCCTGCTGGGTATAGTTTTTGGAGGAATTGCATTTTATCTGCTGAATAGTGCTGTGTTCTCTGTATTAATCATAATTCCGGTGGTGATAATTGTTATACCGGTTATTCTTTCATACATCAGAAAAATCACTCCCATACTGAAAAACAAGGCATTTCTCGCATCATGGGTTGCACTTGACGTATTCACGTTAAATTTTCTGGTATATCCAACAGCATTTAAGGGTGCAATAAATGTCCAGAGTGTTACCACCTCAGGACCTATGGATACAGCCTTCTTCATTATAACTGCATTTGGTCTTGTTCTATTGCTTGCACTTTTCGCAGTGTACGGAAAGGCAGTGAAGAATTCCAGAAATATGAAGAAAATGGAGAATATAACAGAATAAACTCTGTAAGTTTTCTCCATAATACTTTTTAAAATATTTTAAAATTAAACAGTTACTTATTAATCCCCTTTGCTGAAAAGATAATACCTATACTTACAAGTAACAGACCTGCTATCTCATAAACCGATGGAATTTCATTCAGTAAGAAAATACTAAAAATTACAGAGAGTGCAGGAACAAGGAAGAGGAAGGATGAGATAGTAGAAACCCTGTATTCTCTATTAAGATGCAGGAAGGCATAATAGGCTATGGCCGTGCCTGGGAATCCTATAATAATAACAATGATCAGGAAAGTAAGATTTGGTTCAAA
>JAJZIN010000047.1:2279-4709 GCA_021810575.1 Thermoplasmata archaeon | reverse complement strand
TTCAGGAAAATACTAGTTTTTAAATTAATAATTAAGGAAAGATATGTTTTCACTTTCCTGTGTCGCTTGGGGCATCCATGTTATTCCTCTGTTGTTGTATCTTTGCAAACTCGCTTATTCCAAAGTTGCTCACACCGGCTGTAAGTGTGTTTGCAGGAATCATCATCAAGGTACCCTTTCCTTCCAGTCCGATTTCATAAAGTATGTTCATCCATCTTAACTGAAGAGCTCCTGGATTATCTACATACATCTTGGATGCTTCTACCATCTTGCTTGCTGCTTCTACCTCTGCCAGGGCCAGAGTAACTCTGGACCTTCTTTCCCTCTCTGCTGAAGCCTGTCTTGACATTGCCTCCTGAAGTGATTGAGGAACAACAACATCCCTGATTTCTACCGAGGAAACCTTGATTCCCCAGTGTTCGGTTTTCTCATCTATAATAGCCCTTGCACCTTCACCGACCTTTTCTCTTTCTGAAAGAATCTCGTCGAAGGAGTATTTACCTATAACTTCTCTGAGGGTTGTCTGAGCTGATAGACTCGTTGCATTTGCAAAATTTTCTATGTTAAGAACAGCCTTCTGTGGATCTATGGCCTGGTAATACATTATTGCATCACAGTTAACCGGTACATTATCATTCGTGAATGTTGAGTCAGTCTTGAATGCAACTGCCTGTATTCTCAAACTTATGATAACTGGTATCTTGCTGATGAAAGGAGTTACATAAATAATTCCAGGTCCCTTAATTCCGGAAAACCTTCCCAGTGTTAACACCGGTGCCCTCTCCCACTCTCTTAATATGTGCAATCCAGATAGGATTATAAGCACTATTACTATCACAATAAATATCAAAAAATATTCTATAGCACTCATCAGGATATATATGCCTATCATACTAATTAATTGTTTCTAAATTAATTTGGGCACATTTTACTTTTTACGTGGTAATATGTAGGTAGCAACTCAATAGTTTTTAAAATAGTTTATTTTGCTAAACTTCAATTTTGAAACTTATCAAAATTTTTCTGGAGGTGTTTTTGTAGACTTAATCATAAAGAGAGTTAAAATTGGGTCATCAGTATTATTCCCAGTAAAGCAAAAAATTTTAAAAATCAATAAGGTTCAGAATTGTCATGTTTTTCTGAAAAATGAGAAGATGTTATTGATAATGTCCTGATAAAACTATTTTGCATACAGGTATTACTAATCAATAATAGGAACTTGGAAGTGGAAGAAGAACTTATCTCTTAATTCGGCTTCCAGTATGCGACAGCAATAAGATCATTGAAAAATGAAAATTGTTTTAGGAGAGAAGAAAATAAAGAAAAGGGATTCATGGAGATGCACAAGGTCGGTTCAAAGATCAGGAGTGGGGATTTCATCCATATAGCATTGAATACAAACGAACGTTATTTCAGATATGCATTCAGCAAGATGGAATACGTATTAGCATATGAATATCTTGAGGAGCTGATGGAACGACTTTCTGTACATTCATACAGGATAAGCGTTCCAAGAAATATCTATCGTGGTGAAGACAAGAATTTCAAGGAATATATCAATGAAAGAAGAAACATTTTCAGGGAGCGACCTCTTAATGACATGGAAGAAAGTTTCATCGATCGATTCAGGCATTTTGAATTAGAGAAATCCCCGGAAATTGAATCGGATCAAATGTCAATATGGAATCAGGAAAGTATTATGGAAATTATTAAGAAAGAAAAAAAGAACCACATATTGATCACAGGTTTTGATACTGATAACGAGATTTTTATAAACGCACTGAATGCCAGTGACATGGGGTTTATACCTGTAATACTGTCAGATGGAGTGTCAGCACCATCGGAGAGAAACCATTTCAATGCTCTTGAATTAATGAGCAGGTTCACATATATGGTTGACAGCAGGGATATAATGCTCATGGCTGGTGATCTTTAATATGAATAAAGTGCCCATTATACTCATAGGAGGTATACCTGGGGTCGGAAAAACCAGTATATCTGGATACATTGCAAGGCAAATGAACATTAATATAGTGATGTCAGGAGATTACATAAGGGAAATAATAAGGCCATTTGTCCCAGAAGATGACATACTTCAGTATTCTGTTTATGATTCATGGAAGAAATATGGAGAAAACACAGAATTAAATGTAACAAAAGGATTCCTCAATCAGGGGAAATTGATAAACAGGGCCACATCTTCTTCCATAAAGAGGGCAATAAAAAATGGAGAGCCCATGATTATTGAAACCCTTTATTTCATTCCTGATCAGATCAGGGATGTGATTGGTGAAATAACCAGCCTTTACATTCACATCTCTGATTATGACACTCACGTCAAACGACTTAATGAAAGGGAAAAATACACGCACTTTGGATCACCTGGAGAAAGACTGTCCTCAAACCTGCAAAACTACAGAATTGTAATGA
>JAJZIN010000047.1:0-2179 GCA_021810575.1 Thermoplasmata archaeon | reverse complement strand
GGATCAAAGGCACTGGCAGCAATCAAGTACTCTGATGGTGTTTCATTCACAGGTTCGGAGATGGCCGGCATGGCAATAGCTTCTGAAGCTGGAAAAAACATAAAGAAATCCGTTCTTGAATTGGGTGGATCAGATCCATTTGTGGTTCTTGATGATGCAAATCTTGAAGAGACTGCAAGGCAAAGTACATATGCAAGATTGCAGAACAATGGTCAGAGTTGCATAGCTTCAAAGAGGTTTATTGTAAGCAAGAAGATTTCAGAAAATTTCTATGAACTTATGAGGGAAAATTTTGAAAAGGTAACGCTGGGAGACCAGCTGGATGACAAGACATTCATCGGACCGCTTTCGTCAGCATCACAGGCTGAAACTGTAAGGAAGCAGATAGAGCAGTTGAACAGCCTTGGCAAGCTTCAGATGTTTGGTGAACAGCACGGTAATGTCATCCCTCCTACTATTGTACAGACCGAGGCGAACTATTCAGAAGAGGTCTTTGGACCTGTAGCTATCTTCAAGACATTCGAGACGCTGGAAGAAGCGGCAAAAATATGCAATGAAACTGGATTCGGACTTGGCGCTTCCATATGGGGCAGTGTTGATCAGGCTGAGAAGGTAATACCACTTATAAGATCTGGAATGGTATATGTAAACAAGGTTGTAGCATCTGATCCAAGACTGCCATTTGGAGGAGTAGGAAAGAGTGGATACGGAAGAGAACTGTCTAAATTTGGGATACTTGAGTTCACGAACTTCAGGACAGTCTGGATTCAGGAAAAACCGTGAAGTAATTATCCGGACTTGCTTTTTTACATGTTTTCTCAAAAGTTTTAAACCTTTCAACACTATGTAATATCATGAAAGGCAGTGATCTTTTTACGAAGGCCCTGTTAAATGAACATGTAGAGCACATATTTGGGTTACCGGGCGAAGAAAATATAGACTTACTGGACTCAATTTCGAATACAGACATTGACTTTATAGTTACCAGGCATGAGCAGGGAGCAGCGTTCATGGCAGATGCCTACGCCAGGGTCAGGAAAACTCCCGGCGTCTGTCTATCAACCCTCGGCCCAGGGGCAACAAACCTTCTCACTGGTGTTGCCAATGCCCATCTTGACAAGGTGCCCGTTGTAGCCATAACGGCACAGGCATCAAGGGACAGGCTCCACAAGGAATCCCATCAGAATGTTGACACCATTGCTCTTTTCTCTGGCATAACCAAATACAACAGGTCTGTAATAGTACCTGATAGTATACCAGAGATCGTGAGAAAGGCATTCAGCATTTCAATGAAGGAACAGCCAGGGGCATCACACATACAGTTGCCAGAGGATATTGGCTCAATGGAGACAGATGAAGTGAGGATGATCCCTATTCCCAATGAGGCCATTTATGAAGCAAACGGTAGCATAGTAAAAAAGGCTGCAAAACTCATCAATCTAGCAAAGAATCCTATAATCCTTGCCGGAAATGGAGTGGTTCGTTCAAGATCATGGGATATGGTACGGAAATTTGTTGAGGTCTCAGGTATACCAATAGTGAGCACCTTCATGGCAAAAGGGATACTTCCATATGACGATCCAAACAATCTCTTCATAGTTGGTGGCAGGCCATTTCCAATCGAACTAAGGCCATTGATTCATTCAGATCTTGTCATAGCAATTGGTTTTGATATGGTGGAATATGACCCAATAATATGGAATGAGGATTCTTCAAGAAGTGTAATAAATGTCGCCACAACAGTGGCAGAAACGGATGAACACTTTCCAGTTGCATTCGATCTTGTTGGCAATATAAATATTACACTGGACCTGTTAATGAGAAATGTTGAAAAGAGGCCATTAACAAAGGAATTCATGGAAATACGAAGGAGAAGAAAAGAGTTCTTTGAATCTCCGGGAACAGGAAAGGAAATTATACCTAAGTCTGTTATCAAGGTTCTGTCCCAGAACAACCACGAAAATACTCTTGTAATATCAGATGTTGGGCTGCATAAGGTCTGGATGAGCAGGTATTACCAGCCGAAATTCCCGGATCGTACAATCATATACAATGGATTTGCATCAATGGGTGGGTCCCTTCCTGGAAGCATCGGTGCCATCAAGGCCAACCCTGATCTTGATGTGATCGCTGTTATGGGGGATGGTGGATTTCTGATGAATGTACAGGAACTGGAAAC
>JAJZIN010000001.1 GCA_021810575.1 Thermoplasmata archaeon | reverse complement strand
TAAAGAAAACCTTGTTAAGGCACAGAGAAGAGTCAGGGAATTTGGTGTTGGACTTCTGGGAATAATAGTATCCGGATTCATTTTCATATATTCGCTTCTAACATCTGATACCTATATGATAGAACTTGTTCTAGGATTTGTGATTCTGGGATTCATAATACTTGAAATGCTGGATGTACATCAGTATGTTAAAGCACAAAAAGAAGTTCAGCTCTAATACTTTTATATTTATATATACTACATATTATTTAAAACTGATAAATTACCGATTGAGGTGAGTCAGAGCTTCCGCAAGTAAGAGGCTTTTAAATCTACTAACGGAAAATTAATAAATAATTTTCACTACACATAGCTATGAGTTAACTATTCGATGCATTTGAAAAGAGACAACTTCTAAATTTTAAAGATACTTATAGTAACGAATTATAAAAATTGTGGCGAATAAAAAGTTTTAATAATAACAATGATGAATTGCAGGTTATATGAAAATAGAAAAATTGAAGATTGATAAGGAAAAATTGGCATACTGGGTTAGAGGTCAGTTCAGTGGAGACAGAAATGAATTAGCATGTCCATATGCTTTCAAGCAAATAGAGATTAAATAACAATATTGTTATACAAATGCAAGATAAGGGTTATTCAAGAAACTTCAAGCTTTTGGTTGCAGGGTCCGAAACTGACAATATATCAATGAACATGATGCTTGTTTTATTCCCATGGATTGTTCTCTCCATAACGGATTCACCATTTCTTGCTGGTGTTGAACTCTCCTTGTCATTTCTTCCACTGTCAATGAGTTTCCTGATTGGGTATTATCTTACAAGACTGAAGAAGAAAAAGCCATTATATGTTGGGGCTACGGCAATGAGAACTCTCATTCTGCTGTTCATATTTTCGGTGTTCCTCACAGGTGATAAGTTTTATGAACTTATCGCCATTTTTGTTGGATACTTTTTTTCATCATGGACAGAAGATGTAACCGGACAGATAGGAGGATACTGGAACAAGGAGTTTCTTGATGAAGATCAGTATCAGAAAGGCTTCTCTCTGTCGGCATTTATCAACAGTATTATTACACTCATAAGCTACATTCTTGCAGGCTCATTTATAGCAATTGGTACAGGATATGCCTTTCCTGTTCTTATAATGGGTTTCGCAGTATCAACAGTTATACGCTCATTGATAAAACCAAAATCTGATGAGATACATGACACTGTTCATCACTCTTTCAAGGAAGGTTTCTCATACATATGGAACAGCAAGGTTCTAAAGTATATGATGCTGCTCGCGATGTTGTTGAGCCTTTCAACTGGTGGATTCATGATGGTTCTGGAGGTGCTTGTAAAATCAACGTACGGTGGTTCGCCTCTAATATTAACAATACTGCTGGTTGGAGGTATGGTTGGTGGAATCTTTGGAAGCAAATATGCAAATAGGATAAAGGGCAATCCTAGAAAAGTAACTGGATTACTAACATTCGCTACTATTCCCATGATTTTATTCTTTCCATTTAGTCCTTCTTACATTTACCTTATACCAGATTTCTTTCTCCTAATGTTCACAGCTCAGATCCTAGGAGTGATATTAAACACAGTTTTTTTCAAAGCAACTCCAAAGGATTACATGCTCCAAGTAAGAGGTGCTCATAGTTCAATGGCTTTAACCCCAGCAATACTTTCAGGAATCATCCTTGGTGCTATAATACAGCTTATTTCTCTGGAATGGGCTTTCTTCTTTATGGCTATTATGGTAGGGTTATCAATATTTATCCTCTGGAAAGGCAGAGAAATTGGAGAGTTCAAGATGGAATAATAAAATTAGGTGAAACAAAGATGGAAAGTAAAGCAGAAAAAATTGATCTAAAAAAGCTTCCATGCGGGAATCTTCTAATTCGAATTACTGGATCAATTGGAGCGGTTAACATGCCTATGTATATCCAGTACATGAAAAACAAATTTGCCGAAAATATATTTATAATGATCTCAAAGGCTGCCAGAAATTTTGTTAATCCTTATTCTTTGGAGTTTATTTCGGGACATAAAACATTTGAAGATCTATTTTCACCAAATGATAAATACAATGTCCCTCACATACAGTTACCAAAGCAGGCAGATGTTTTTATAATTATGCCCGCCACCGCTAATATAATCAGCAAAGCAGCAAGTGGTATTGCTGACGACCTTATCTCAACATCAATTGTTGCTTCAACCTGCCCTGTCGTATTTGTCCCGTCGATGAATAGTGCAATGTGGTTCAACAAGATTATTCAGAGAAATGTAGAGCTATTAAGGGAAAATGGTTATACTGTTATGGAACCATCATAAGGAATAGAGGTAAGTGATTCTAAGAGGGAATTTGGGGCTGTGCCACCATTGAATTTCATTTTGGAAAATCTTGAAAATATAATCAAAAGAAGATGAGGTAAAGAAGTTTAATTATCATTTTGCAATGACCACCCATTGGAAAACATCGACTTTGAAAATGTAGTTCTTTCAAGGAAAATATGGGTTATAACAATCCTTTCATCAATGGGCGTATTCATGGACGGATATGCATTATCCATATTTTCTAGTGCATATATTTATCTTAAATACAGCTTCCTGAGCATTGCTATAATTACATCCATAGCAGCCTCATCTATTTACATAGGAATGTTCTTTGGAAGCATAATTCTTGGAAGGCTATCGGACCTGCTTGGCAGGAAGAGAATCTATGTGTACGATTTACTAATCACGGCAGTTTTTCTCATACTTACAGGTCTTTCACATAATTTCATAGAATTTGTAGCATTTCAAATCCTTGCAGGTTTGGGAATCGGTGCAGATTATCCCATAAGTTCATCCATTCAGGCTGAGTTTTCCCCAAAGAAAACAAGAGGAAGGCTGCTGGTCTTCAATATATTCTCCTGGACATTTGGTTCCATTGCGTTCTATGTCATCTCCATACCCATAGTACTGAATTTTGGAGATATTTCATGGAGAATTATGTACATTACAGGAGCGATTATTCCATTGATTGTAATTATCTCAAGGAGAAATATTCCGGAAAGCCCGTACTGGTTAATGCTGAATGGTTCTGAGAAAGAAGCGGAAACTGTGGTGAATGAGGTCAAGTCGTTGAGTACAAAGGAAAGAGTTTCGCCACCAGAAGTACAAAAAGGACAATCAGAAATGAGGGGAAAGAATGGAGTTTATCGCCTGATACTGTTCACTTCTGTAGCATGGTTCTGTTACGATGTTGCAAGTTACGGTGTCTGGAATTACACACCTTCGCTTTTCATCCAGGAAGGATCATCCTACGTAGCAACCATTATTTCAACACTGCTAGAAGAGATTCCCGTGTTTGCGGGAACAATTGTCTGTCTTCTTGCGATAGACAAGGTGGGAAGAAAGAAGCTTGAGTCCACAGGATTTCTGCTTGCTGGAATATCTCTAATTGCATTTGGCATCATATCATTCCACTCTGTGCTTCCATTCATAATGATCTTCTCTGCATTTGCACTGATGCATTTCTTCCATAACACAGGACCAACGAACATAACCTATCTGTATCCAGCAGAAATATTTCCAACAAGGATAAGAGGTACAGCTATGGGAGTATCAACCGCCGCTTCGAGATTAGGGGCCATTCTCGGAGTGTTCGCGTTTCCAATTCTCATAAGTGGGTTGAACATAACCTATGGTCTTCTTTTCTTTGCAATATTCGAGATAATAGGATTCGGCTTCACAATGGTTCTGGCTCCTGAAACAAGGGGAAAATCTCTTACCTGAACGAATAATATTCTTATTTTCCCTGCTTTTCCATAGTTTGGGGTTGATCATCATTCATGTTGTTATAGCCTGAACATACCAAGTTTAAATAGAAAAACTTTAAAACCTTTTAGCTATGTGGAAAAAAAGGTGGAACATTGGGTCGATTTCAAGGAAGATCATCTAAAAAATTTACAGGTGGAAGATACAAACAATACAGGGCAAAGAGGAGATCAGAAATAGGTAGGGAACCTACATTTACGAGAGTAAATCCAACACAGAGAAAAGTTCTCAGGATAAGGGGAGGAAATCTAAAGGCGGCCCTATTGAATGATAACTTTGCAAACGTATATGATTCAAAACAGAAGAAAACAACAAAGTCACAGATCAAGACAGTGAAAGCGAATCCTGCAAACCCACACTATGTGCAGAGGAACCTGATGAACAAAGGTACCATTATCGTAACGGAAATAGGCGAAGCAAGGATTACTTCAAGACCGGGACAGGACGGAGTAATTAACGCTGTTCTTCTATGAAAGTAACATTATACTCTCAATATTTTAATCCAAAAAACAGTAGAAGGCTTGGCAGGAAGATACCTGTTGAAGCTGCAAAAAAATTTTCTGACCAGAAGTTACAGGATATTCTTAAAGCGCTCCGTATTGATTATGAAATCAGGGAGGGTTACTACCCAAGGGTACCCTATGAAAAATGCAATATATACAGCATCGAAAGCAACCTCAAAAAAGGAACCGTTATCAAGATGATAGAGAGAAAGCTCTAATCTATTTCTTAGCTTTTTTCTTCATTTTGTAATAGGTAAGCGGATGGGTCATGAATTCTTTATGGCATAACTCATCATCATCCCAGTAACACAGATGATTTGACCTCAGTGTAACACATTTAGGTGGAGAATATTTGGTACCGGATATTTCTCCAATTATGTGTCTGACCTGATACTCTGTAACTTTTTTGCTAAAATCAGGGACGGTACCAAATGATTCAATGATTCCCTGTTCATTCATGCCAATGTTGTTCAGAAATGAAACCACTGTAAATCTTGCAAGATGTGGCAAATTAACACCGCCTCTAATATCATTCATAAAGTGAATGATACAGGGTGGGAAGCAAGATGAGTCAATACTTCCGAGATCCGTAGTCTTGCTCTGTTCATGAAGAACTGACCTTATTTTCTCTATTCTATCACTGAATGGGGAAAGTATCTGTCTTGCCCTATCTGAATCTATCCCTGAAGTCTCCTCTCTTAGCTGAACTGCGAAGTACTCCCTCAGCATTTTAATAACAGCATTTTTGCCGATTATTACATCACCGCTATAAAAGGACTGGAAGGTCAGCCTGTATTCAAACCCAGAGATTTTTGAACAGTACTTTGTGAACTCAAATATCGGTACCTTGAACTGATTGATCTCCCTATCATAGGTGATAAATATGCCAAATTCAGCAGATTTTGACTCTATTTCACTGTTTTCCATAGAATCAAGATAATCTTCATAGGACACCCTGCATGAGTTTATGAACCTGTTTGAAAAGACAGGGTAATCTATGGCCTTCATGATAAATGGCAGCAGTAATTTCCAGTCGCTGTATTTATTCCATTCCAATCCTCTGACCTTAAAGTTCTTCGATTTTAACTGTTCATCAATGTTGTCTAAAATCCTGAGAACAATGTCAACATACTCAGCGTTCCGATCATTGAACTCGTTGATCATCCCATTCACTTCTTTGTATGAAATGTCTTCCGAGTCCAGCATAGATATACTTAAGTTAAAAATGGGATTTAATCTTATTGAAAAGGTATCTCCATGTTTTATGGGAAATTTTTTACCCTGTCCTTAACTATTTTCCATTTTTCAGCCTTTAGAAGATGCCAGGTCAATATCATTCAAAGCAATCATTATTTCGGTAATTTAAAATAATGGTGATAGTGCAAAGCCATCACCTCTGGGATCTGCGCCTCCGAATAAAACACCATTCTCCCCTCTCTTTATTATCTGGCAATGTCCATGGGAACTGTCCAGATATGGGGTCTGTCTTATCCTCTTGAAATATTTTGACAGATCATAACTGAATGATGCACCTTCCTCAAATATTAGTAGATCCGGTTCTTCGTATATGTTTGCAGGTATATTTATTCTTGGCAGGTCGATTGCTTCCTGTGGGGTCAACCCTAGATCTATCATTTCGTGGATCTTGTTGACGTGAACCTGGGGCTGTATGTCACCTCCCATTGTGCCTATAGAATATTCAAATTCACCATTTCTTTCAATCATCCCTGCACATAGTGTGTGGAATGTTCTCTTCTCAGGCTGAAGGAAATTGTGGTGAGCTGGATCAAGTGAAAAATAAGATCCCCTGTTCTGCATGGAGAAGCCAGTTCCCTCGGGAACAACGGTAGATCCAAAGCCTGTATAATTGCTCTGAATCATCGATATCGCATCTCCCTCTGTGTTTGCTATGGTGAAATAGGTAGTATCGCCATCCTTTCCTGATGCTGGATTATTACCTCCCTGGCTATCCACAACTTTCCAGTAGAAAGATTCATCCAGGTAACTGGAAGGAAGTGGCATCTTTTCTGGATCTCCAATGTAAGTCCTCCTGAATCTATTTGCTATCAGGTGGCTTTTCATTATCTTTTCTTCATTGGATAGATCATCATCCCCCATGAATTTTAAAGAATTGAGGTTGAAATTTACTGTGGCTCCCTGACTGTTTGGTGGCAATTCATAAACAACCCTGTCTTCATACATTGATTTGAGTGGTTCCTGAACAATAGCTCTGTGTTTTGAAAGATCATATTCATCTATAACTACTTCACTTTTCTTAAAAGCCTTTGTAAGTTTATCAGCAAAATTCCCCCTGTAAAAAGAATCCAGTCCATCATTGGACAGTGATTCAATTGTTGTTGCAAGATCCTCCTGGAAGAAGACATCACCCTGCAGTGGAGGAAGACCGTTGCCGGAAAATGTCTCCCTGAAATTCCTGTCCTTGGTCCTCTTGAGGGTGACTTCAATTGATCGTGCATAATTATGTGTTACAGGAAATCCCTCTCTGGCTACCTTAATGGCATATTTGAGCAATTCCTTGATATCCATTGAAGTATGCTTTTCTAGTTCTTCCCAGAGACCCACAAGACCAGGTACAGTGATTGCAGCCATTGGGCCCATATATGGAATAGAGTTCATGCCTTTCTTAACATATGCTTCAGTATCTATATTTCTTGACGATTTACCACTGCTGTTAATCGAAATGATCTTTCCATTCATTCTTAACAGTGCGAATCCATCCCCTCCAAGCCCACAAAGATTATTCTGAGTCACGGCAAGAACAGCACTTGTTGCTATGGCAGCATCAGCTATATTGCCTCCATCCTCAAGCACCTTTATACCGGTTCTCGAGGCATGAATGCTTGACGTGGACACCATGGCACTGAGAGACATTATATCTGGTCTTGTTCTCATAGCTCCTTCAGTTCCTTTGTTGCTCCATGTGAGATAACCTCACAACCGTCCTTCTTCACTATGACATCATCCTCTATTCTGACTCCGAGTTTACCTGGAAGATAAATTCCAGGTTCATTCGTTATGGCCATATTTTCCTTGAGTGGAAAGTCCAGAGTATAGGAAAGAGCACTGTGATCATGAACATCCAGCCCAATCCCATGACCAAGTGAATGAATGAAGCGCCCCTTGTATTTTGTCGAATCAATCACGTTCCTGGCCTTTATATCCACATCCTTACCGTTGGCATCTGCCCTGATTAGCTTCATTGATTCAGACTGGGCTCTGTAAACAACTTCATACACCTCTTTCAGCTCTTCAGAGGCTCTTCCAAAACAGACTGTTCTGGTTATATCAGAACAGTAATCGTTGTATAATGCGCCGTAATCTATCAGTACTCCATCTCCTTTTTTCAGTTTCCTCAGTCCTGGAGAATAATGTGGTTGTGAAGCATTTTCTCCGAAGGCAACTATTGTGGAAAAGGATGGTCCATCTGCACCATTCTTCATCATTTCATATACCACTCTTGCTGCCACCTCCTTCTCTGTCATCCCTTCCTTAAGGGAAAGGTGGACTGCATCGATGGAATCACTGGCAATCTTTGCTGCTTCCTTCAGGTAATTAATTTCAACACTGTCCTTTATGATTCTTGCCTCCTTTATGGAAACTGAAACATCAACAAAGTCCTTATCAGGAATGATCCTGAGTAAATTCTTATAATTTTCAAGCGATAGAGATGCATAGTTCAGTCCAACAGTGTTATATTTCTTTAGTCCATCTCTCATCATCGTTTCATATTCCTGTCGAGTCTTGAATATCTTAACTTCCAGACCCGTCCTTTTGGCTGTTTCCTCCTCAAGGATAGAAGTATAAATGGTTGATCCCTCAGGCCTTGCAACAATGAACGATCCCTCAAATACTCCTCCAGGTGCCTTAGTTATGTACTGGAATGTCTTATCAAGAGAATTTTCTCCGCCATTAATGATCAGAATGGCCTCGCTTTCCCTGGCAAAATTAAAAATATCGCTTACGCCCATAATCTAACATTCTACCCTTATATTTATAGATATTCCGGGTTATTCAATGGAAGCCACATACATTTTGATCTGGAATTATGGCAACTCTTTTTTAAATGCATGTCATCACCTTCAGTGATAAAGTCTCAGTCATTCTTTGCATATTCAAGATGTGGTTCCGTTGATATAAAGGGTAAAGAGGTTGAATTTCCATTAGTCATTGGAAATGACACAATACAGATAAATGAAGACCAAATCTCTTTAATGGGGGAGAAGGCAACAAAAAGAGTCATAAACATTGGAAAAAAAAATATAATTATCGCCGAAACAGAAAACTTTGTGATACCACTGATTAATCCATTCTTTCTCAAGAGAAGCAGGCAGACAGTTAACCTCATACTGGAACTAAAGAAGAATGTAGGATATGACAAACTTCTATACATTCCCGGGATCTCAGATCCTTACCTACTCCCACAACTCTTCATGCTCGGAATAGATCTGTTTGACAATATCAACGCAGAGATTGAAGGTTCACATGGAACACTATATACAATGATGGGAAGACTCCGCAATGGGAACGACAGCAGTAATGCAAACGGAGAATTCCTTCAAGATCTAGTATACCTACTGAGAAAGGGTGTCGAATCAATGACGCTGATGGAAATGGTGGAAAGGTGGAATATAAGTTCCAAGGCAAGGGAGATAATGAGGATGCTGGTCGATGAAAAATCAACAGAATTTGAGAAAGTTTATCCAAGAACCACGGCATCAGTTATAGCAGGTGGATTGGAATCTCTTAACAGACCAGACATCGCAAGATTCAACAGGTACGTACTGGAGGAATACAGGAAACCAAACAATCTGGAAACCGTCCTTTTCCTTCCGTGCTCTGCCAGGAAACCATATTCAACTTCTAAATCACACAGGGAAATATTTGAGGCACTTGGATCGCTCAGGAAGCATATTAACGAAGTGATTGTTACCTCTCCCATAACCCTTGTTCCACGGGAACTGGAAGAAACATATCCTGCCGGATTCTACGATATTCCGGTAACAGGCAACTGGTTCTTGGAAGAAAAGGAGAATATTATCAACTCAATCAAGTCATTCATATCTAAGAATCAATATAGAAATACAATTTTCTTCCTTCCTGAGGATATGCTGTTCGTAAAGGAAAGATTGAATCTTGGTGATGATTTCATTCTGTGGAAAAAGGGTGCGGATAACCAGTTTGACCAGCTCAAGGAGAGAATATCTCAAATTCGTGCAGGTGAGAATTCAGGAGTTAGAAGGGATTTCATGAAGGAAAAACTGGTTTCAATAGCAAGATACCAGTTTGGTGACTGGATAGAGCCATTTGTAGATGGTCTGAGGATCAACAGGATGTTCAACCAGTTCATGCTGGTAGATGGAAACAGGCCATTTTTTGTATACAACGAAAAACTGGGGAAGCTTACAATACATAAGAATGCATCAGAATTATTCATCAAAGAGGGAAGATTCCTTGTGGAAATTGACGACTTCAAGCCTACTGCAAGCATTTATGCAATGGGAGTGAAGAATTGCACACAGGATGTGAGACAGGAGGATGAGGTTGTTATCCATCACAATGGTTCAGTGAGAGGTACCGGTATTGCAAAAATGAGCCAAGAAGTTATGATAAATACAAATAAAGGCGTGGCTGTAAAGGTAAGAAATTAAATTTGATACGTGGTGATTGTAAGGAATTAATAAAAGAAGAAAATTCCCGGAACTAAATATTTAACTCTATTGAGTTAATAACAGTTGAAAGGTGGTTCGATCGATTTTTCAAAAAAAGAGAAGGGGCTTTCTGAAATTGTACTGTCTACCGTAATCTGGGGTTCTATCCCTGTATTGGCCGTATGGTCATATCTTCCATCTCCAATTTTTGTTTTTTTCCGTGTTGTAATTTCATCAGCTGTGCTCTATTTCCTTTTAAGGAAAGAACTCAGATCAACCTATAATTTTCTCTCCGATCCATTCATCATTCTATCTGGACTATTACTTGCTGCAAATTGGGTTTTCCTCTTTTATGCGGTGAATCTTATTCCAGTCTCAGAGGCCATAATATTCTATTACTCCGGTCCCGTTATTGCCATATTACTATCACCTCTTGTCAAGGAAAGAATCAGCACCTTCAGCCTGATAAACATACTTTTGTCATTCTCTGGAATATTGATTATGTCAGTGGGCACTCTTTATCTCAATCCTTTAGGACTACTTTCAGCAGTACTTTCAGGAATAACTTATGGCTTACTCTCAATAGTTAGTAAACATTCATCCAGATATGTAAATCCAATAAACCTTGTATTCTTCCAGGTCTTAATTTCATCATTGGTCCTATTTCCCTTTATTTTAATTATAAAATTCTCATTCAGCGTTAATGACGCATATATAGCCATATTCTCGGCTCTCGTTCAAACAGTTCTGGCCCTATTCCTCTGGTATGATTCTATGAAGAACCTTAATGTTCAGATAGTATCTATCCTGAGTTATCTCGATCCTGTCTTTGCAATCATATTTGCACTGGCATTCCTGAAACAAGTACCCAATACCTTTACTCTTACAGGTGGGTCATTCCTAATTGGAAGCGGTCTGTTAACAACTATAATCGCACTTAGAGACAAAATGCCTCATCCACAGTCTGGTGAATAATAAAAGATCAAAAATAGTTTGCGCAATAGATTTGCAATTTTCAAATATATATGGCTGACTAATGCCATAAAAATCTCAAGTATAATACTTATGAGCAGGAAATAAATATTGATTTCACCATTATATAGATTCAGACTCAGCAGGGAAAACAGATAAGTTAGAAATGTAAATAGCATTGCTATGTCTGACTGAAGAAAGTTGTAATTAAATAAATATATACGTAGATAAAAATAAGTGTCTTTCATCGTTCCAAAAACTTAATTAAGATACGAACTTTATGCATATTAATGCCTGAAATAAACGCCAAATTCATAGCTGTTATAATAGTGGCAGCTATAATACTGGGCACGGGCCTTTCCCTATTCCACGAAACATACAATGCCAAGCCATATGAGAAGATCAAGATTCCCCATATATTCCAGAATGAGGAAAAGATGCTGGCCTTCAGCACAAAAGGTTCCAGCATGAGTCCAGTTCAGAATGGAACAATTCAATTGCATGGATATGTAAAAAGCAAGTCTGGAACTCCCGTTACGGGAAGAATTTCAATTTATGATTTTCCATGGGTTGTTTATGCACAACTTAACAGCAGGGGATATTACTCTGTTACAATGCTGCAGTACGGTTCATTCACCATCGGTTTCAAGGTAAGTGGATATAATACAGGCTTCAGCAAATTCACCATTCTCTCAGGCAATTCCCAATGGGCAAATGTAACGTTGCAAAAGGCAACTTTTTATGATGTGTCTGGAAAAACGCTCAACATTACTGGAATAAATGTTCCCAATGTAAATCTTTCCTTCGTTTCCTTTTTTGGTTTCTATAATAGCAGTTCTAATTCAAACGCCATCTATCACACTACTCTCCAGAATGGTACGTATGCTGCGTTGACTATCAAACGGAATTACAATGAAACCCCAAAACCTCTGTTTTTCAACGTTACAGGAAAACAGATCACAAATCTCAATTTCAAGATGAAGAACCTAAAAAATGTAACATACCTGATTTCTGGTTATATAAGAAACAAACTGAACCAACCGGTAAGTGGAATTGACGTCAGCTCGGTTTTGCTAAGCCAGAATTCAACCATTGGAACTTTTTTCAGCGCCCCATCATTTTTTGCGAGCACAGTAACGAATATTTCGGGTTACTACCAGGTACCAGCACCAGTGGGTTTTGACTATGTTTACGTAAGTACAAATTATGAATTTCTGGATAACCATTCTTCCATATTTTACCTGAACCATAGCATAAGTAATGTGGATATTTCAGTGCAGGCAAGGGATCCATTTGTTCCGACGAAGGTCACATTTGACAGGAACACCGGGATAACTCCCATACCATCATTCATGGTTTCTAACGTTTCAAGGTACCTGAAAGGAAGTCTTTCAGATGTATCATACAACCTTGCATTTTCAAATTTCAACAAGGGCTTTATAAAAAATAAAAACATAACTATTCAACTTAATAATGTGTTCTATCCAAACTCACCGCAGAACAGGAGTCTTATGCATTCTCTTAGCGTTATGATTATGGGTGACTTTGAAGGGACTATATACTACACACAGACTAACATAAGCAGGAATGGAGTTGCAACATTTCCGGCCTACTATTTTGGTTCGTATGATCTGGTAGTATATGCTCCAGGGTTCCAGTATTCAACAGTTTCCATTTCCATAAAGAATGAAAGTGGCCAGGCGGTTACACCGGATATTTCATTGAAACCTCTTCCAGGACAGTTTTTTGAAATTAGTGGATTTACTTTTAATCTTGTGAATCAGCAGAAATTGCTGTATCCAGATATTACTATGTATGAAAATGGGCTGCTTGTAAACAGCAGCATAGAACAGTCTTCAGTAGGATCATTCAAATTTTATTATTTCATAGACACCCACCAGAATTATGAAATAAATCTAACTGTTAATGTAACGCAGGCTGGATTCTACAACAGCAGTAAATCATTTGGAATTAAGTCCCAGTCCGGACAGAAAAATCTAACCTCAAACCAGATTGGTTCCAGGCCACTTCAGGCCATAGGAAAAGGTTTTACAGAATCATTCTTAAGGGTTCCTGGATATAATAAGACTCATCTGGAGGGCATACTACATAGGTCTGTCTCTTCCAATATTTATAATAAGGGCCATCAGGTCATAAATGTTAAAGTGAGTAATTTTACCAGAAATAAAGGCAATGAATTCATTCTTTATTCGTATATAAACGGAATTGTATACTCCAAGAAAGTGTACATCAATAATACCCTGACGCCTTCATTCAGTGTCAACACTTCCTTCTCTCTTTCAATGAACATCTCAGTCATTGGCCAGTATTATAAAACTTTAAACAACCAGGTTTTAGATGGAACCGGAGTAACCGTAAATGCATTCATGGATTATAGGAAGACAAGCAATGTGAATATAAGCTTAATCAACATGCTAAATTACACAGTTAACAGGAACTTTGGAAAGAAATACGGTCGGGAATTCAATGAGCAACTGCCAGTTTCAAATCTTTACCTGAATAACTCCACATCCTCCATAGGACTGATCAAAACCAGGATAAGCGAACAATTCAATGGTACATTTGTAACCTATGGCCTTCCATATGGTTCATATAATTTTACATACAAGGGGACGGATTACGTGTCTGCAAGACTAAGCTTTACCCATGAGAACAGCACCGGGCAATTCAGGCACCTGAACGTTTCTACTTACGGGCTGGTTATACCGGTAGAAAGTAAAGTTAAACTTTCATACAACCTCACTGAACCAGTGTTTCACAATTATATTGTGATGCAAGGTAGTTATATTCCTGACAGCAACGGGACAGGATTATACCTTTATGTAATAAAGAACAAGACTGGAATTAACATGGATTACCACATAAGTGTGGAGGGGAGCAACTTCAAGAGCAATAACTTCTCTCTTAATTTCAGGACACCATACAATATCCAGTACATAAACGTAACAAACACAATGGAGAAAACAGTTTTCAATGAAACTGGGAGCAGGCTTGCAAATAAAACCTATCTCTGGAATAATTCTGTATATCTGGGGAGTATTTCAGGAATAATAAAGAACGTGACAGTAAAGTTGAAGAACCAGACAGATTATTACATGCAGGACTATTCCAGACTGGAAATCGACGGGAAAAATGTGAGCATTCTGTCCAGGAGGAATTATGCCTTCGATAATCTTAGTTATTCATATAATGGCGGGGCAAAACTTGGTGTTGATATTTATCTAGGAGGCTCAACATACTCCTTTTATACATATTTCTATGTATACTTTGGCGTATTGAACGTTAATTACGCGAACATGAATGGAGAGGAATAATTTATGGAAAAACAAAGCAGTGATCAGGAAGCAATAAAACAGATACAGGACATACTGAATGGTGAAAGTGGGGAGAGGAAGAAGAGAGGCTTTTTCAACAGGAAGAAGAAGGTTGTGAGGGAAGAGACACAGATCAGGGTAAAGACAATACTCGACATCCCACCACTTGTCAATGCAAGGAGAAATGTTGGAAACAAAGAAATCCTCAAGGCCGCCATTGAGGCAAAGAGAGATGTGCAGAAGGATATTGAAAGGTATTTCAATATAAACCTTGGTGGGAATCTCCCGAATATGGAAAGGATTTATAAGGTTCTGAAGGAGTCTAACAAGGACCTGACGGAGGAAATAATCGTAGATCCAGTATCGCTTGCACTTGGTACTTCACTGATAGGCACGAAAAGTACCGGAGATACACAGATGAGGGAGATGGCTTTAAAGAAATACGCATCATTCCTAATGGACATATATCTTCCAGCAGCCTATTCACAGGATAATGAAATCGATGGTGACAGGATCATCTCTGAAGTAACAGATATCTACAATTACATGGACATAAAGAAACTTTATTTCGTGGATGAGTAAATAGATGTCAGTAGGCGTTTTACCATTTTCTTCAATATCCCTAAATATTCCGTCATTTTCCTTCACAGAACTTCTTTATGAGCTGGAAGCAGATCCAATGTTATTTTTCGTATTTCTTGTACCAGTTCTGATGGTTGTCGTATATTTCATCATTCTAAAAATAAATGCACTAAGAAGGAAGGTAGATTCCGAACCTACCTTCATACAGGAAAAGGAAACTTTTAAATTGCCGGAAGATTACATAAATGAGGAGATGTTGTACGTGCAGGGTAGGGATTATGATCATTTTGAGGCTAACCTCGAAGACAGTTCCAGGAAGATCAAGGCATTATCAAAATACCTGACAAGAAAAGCCAGGAAATACCGTAGAATGAAATACCGCATAACATATACTGCAAGCGAGAGGACGAAGAAGAAACTTGCAGAAAAAATGCAAAAGGAGTTCAAGGAGATCATGAGTGTGTATGCCACCATCCAGAAGGTAACCATAGATCTCGATCTGAGCAGAATAAAGGAGGAATAAATATATGGCTGAATTAACGCAGGGAGACCTTACAAAGGTCAGGAACTCAATAGAATTGATAGGAAACGAAATAGAATCCAAGGTTGTTGGTTCTAAGGAAATAGTGAAATTCATGTTTATTTCGCTGATTAGCAATAATCATATATTAATGGAAGGTGTCCCAGGACTTGCAAAAACAATGCTGGCGAGTGAATTTGCATCTCACCTTAAGGCACAGTTCAAGAGGATACAGTTCACTCCAGATATGCTGCCATCGGACATAACTGGAAACATAATTTTCAATCTTGAATCGAGAAAACTTGAGTTCAGGGAGGGCCCGGCTTTCACCAATGTATTACTTGCAGATGAAATAAACAGGACGCCTGCAAAGGTGCAATCTGCACTTCTTGAGGCAATGGAGGAGAAGCAGGTATCAGTTGGGGGTGTTACTCATAAGCTACCAGTACCATTCATAGTTATTGCGACACAAAATCCCATTGAGCAGGAAGGGACTTTTCCCATAGCTGAGGCATTGATGGACAGGTTTCTTTTCAGGTTAATTCTGACATATCCCACACGGGAAGCAGAGGTTCAGATACTTAACAGGTCATTGAGAAATGCCAGCACACAAACATACATGGATGTTGATACTATCCTGAAGCTTAGGGATGAAGTTTTTGATGTATTTGTTTCTCAGAGCATCAAGGAATACATGGTAGACCTCATGAGAAAGACAAGGGAGAGCAAGAAGGTTTATGTGGGAGCCAGTCCACGTACCACAGCAAAACTCCTGATGGCCTCCAGGGCATGCGCACTTGTTCACGGAAGAAATTATGTGGTTCCAGAAGACGTGTATTACATCAGCAAGTATTTGCTGAACCACAGGTTGATCCTGAGGCCAGAGGCAATGCTTGACGAATCTGATATCGGAACGGAAGTTGCTTTCAGGGTCATTGAAGAAATACTTTCTGAGGTGCCTGCTCCTTAATGATCAAGAAAAGAGCTTACAGCATTCTGGCCATACTTACAATAGGTCTTGTAGAATCGTACATCTATAATTTATATGGTTACCAGATGCTGACATTCTTCTTTCTCAGTGGAATCTTCATTGTAAGTGCTGATCTGTGGGCACTCAACCACGGAACATTTAAAGCCATGAACCAGCTGGAAGTCAGGAGGATACTTGAAAGAGAAGAAATGAAGAAGGGAGACATGGTCAGGGCAGAGCTGATCATAAAAAATCCATCCAGAAGGAATCTTCATTTCCAGTATTTTGACACACTGGCTGATGTGTTTGAACTGAAAGGAGATTTTACTGACAGTATATACCTGAAAAAGGGAGAAACAGTCAGAAAAACTTATTATCTTAGTCCTGAGGCAATAGGTAAATATTCTGTAGGACCGTTAAAGGTGATATGCTCAGATGCCCTTGGACTTGGATTTATAGAGTATGTTGCAGATCTGATCAGTACTGCAAGGATAGGGCCATCATCCAAGGATACCTTCATGCAGAGAAGCGAGAGATTAAGCAACGTCATCTTCACCAATGGGCTGCATATCTCAAGGAAGGCAGGACAGGGATACAACTTCTTCGGCATCAGGGCTTACAACGATTCGGATGATATGAGACATGTTGCATGGAACAGGTATAATCTTACAGGAAATGATGAGCTCTTTGTGAAGGAATGGGAAGAGGAGAGGCAGATAGATGCCATAATTCTCATTGACTACAGCTTGGGTTCAAACCTTGGATACGGAAAGCTCAGGATGTTTGATTTCATGGTAACAAGCGCGATCAATGCTTCCTATACAATGCTCAAGAACCAGGACAGGGTTGGTTACATAATATTCTCGTCCGATCACCAGGTATATATTAAGCCATCATCAAGGAGTGAATCGATAGAAAACCTTCAGAAGAAGGTTGCAGAGATCAGGCCCTCCGGCACATTCAACATAGGAGCAGCTAACAGGTACATCAGGAAGACTGTAAAGAAAAACGCAATGATATTCATGCTTATTTCACCCTATTCCGGGAAGAATACAGAAGAAGTTCTACCACAGGACCTTCGAATGGAAAAGCAGGAATATATGTATATAATAAATCCAAGGGGCTTTTATGATACACATGACACAGAAATCATAGGAGTTTTTGGAAATGCTCTCATAATCAACGAGAATAAGGTCCTGGACACCAATGTCAAATTTTACAGAAAATTTGGCATAGTTGCAAGGAATGTGATGAAGGAGAGGATACTGGTATCACTCATTTCCGATTATATCAATGGAAGGGAAAGTAATAGGGGTGCATGATGAGGAAGAATGACTTATTCATATACATCTCAAACGTGCTCATACTGACACCTGCCATAGCCTCCTTTATTTATATATTCCCGGTGGAGAGACTTTACTGGGAAGCATGGGTCATCCTTCTTTTTGTACTGCCGTTTGTGAAGTATTTTTCTCCAAAGGACTACAGATCAAGGGTATATCCCCTAACCATAATTGTCATACTTATCTACATACTTGTATCTGATCTTGTTCTGATAACCCATGATTCATTCATAGGATCAGGTATTTTCAGGTATCCAATAACCAAAGAGAACTTTACTCCATTTTTCTTTACTCTTTCCACTGGTATTGTATTTCCATTACTTTTTGAAGGGGTCTTATCCAGAAAAACATCAAGAACAGTTTCCTATATGGTCGTTTCAACAACATCCACCATATATATGCTTGCAACACTTACATTTGCCCTGAATGTTTTCAAAGGTTACAGCTTTTTTGAGGTATATGAACTCACAGGTATACTCATATATCTTAATGTATACCTTCTGATCTACAAGGGATATGAATTCATAACATTGCTGTTACAACCAAATCCATTTGTGCTTGACCTGCTGACTACCACTTTTATTGTCTCCATAGTTGGGTTCATACTGAACCTCTATTTTTCTGAGGAAAACAGGGTAAAAAAATCACTTGAATATCTCGGCTACCCCATATTAACTGGAGCAGTAGCTTCATTTATTCTCACCTTTCTACTGATTTATTTGCCATACAGTATCTATTCCATATTTGTTACCACATTAATTGTCATAATAGTGATGTTTTCAGTAAAACACTCTGATAGAAAAGGAAATTACCATCTAAAGATTATGGAAGATGATGGAAACAAGCAAAATAATTGAAAACGTTTTTTATTATGATACTTCACTGAACAGTTTCAGGCATGGAACAGTTGAAATCAGCAGGGGAAAAATCACAGGAGTTGAAGAGACTGAGAATTCAGGTGATTGCAGCAGGTTCTTGATACCAGGTTTTATAAACACTCATGCTCATATAGCAATGAGCAGGTTCAGGGGAAAGCTGGATGACATGAACCTTGAAAAGTTTCTTGAGAAGACGTTCAAGCTCGATAGCGCAAGAACCCCGGACGATATACTCCATTCATCCATTTGCGGTGTGTATGAGCTACTTTCAAACGGCATAACTTCATTTTTTGACATGTACTATGACGAAGATATAATATGGGAGGCATGCAACAGGATGGGTATCAGGGCTTTTCTGTCCTGGAATACGCTCGATAAGGAAATCACCACACAGAAAGGGGACCCTGTTGACAACGCAGAGAATTTCATTAAGGATTACGGGGGGAAAAACAGCATTATTGAACCTTCAATTGGCATTCAGGGAGTATATGTTGCTTCTCTTGACACAATGAAGGGGGCAGACCAGGTATCAAGAAAATTTGACACATTACTTCACATGCACGTTTCAGAAACCAGGAAGGAAGTTTATGAATTCATGGATAAAACAGGGAAACGCCCTGTGGAGTACCTTCTCGAGAACAATCTTCTCAGTCACAGGCTCAATGCCGCTCACTGTGTGTGGTTGAATGACCACGAGATCAGGGCGCTGGGAAAGAATGAGGTGAATGTTTCCTGGAACTCTGAAAGTAATCTTAAACTGGGTACTGGAGGTTCTCCACCAGTGCCAGAATTGATGAATAGCGGGGTCAATATCACTATCGGGACCGATAGCAATGGAAGCAACAACTCCCTCAACATCCTGGAATCTGCGAAAACTGGGGCAATCTCAATAAAGAACAGCAGGTGGGATGCTGGCATGATAAGTGCAATTGATGTCTTCAGGATGCTGACAGTTAATGGCGGAAGAGCTTCACACATTCCAAATCTCGGTGAAATAAAGGTCGGAGCTCCAGCGGATTTCAACATAATTGATGGAAACCATTTCTCCCTGCAGTCATCCGATCCTGAAATAATGGTTAACCAGATCATTTACAGCATGAACCCGGGGGCCATAACCGATACGGTGATCAATGGAGAATATATTAAGAAAGATGGAAAAATGGCTGCTGAAATTGAGAACAATTACCGGAATTCACTTTGCTTCCTTAAAACAACATTCAGAGTCTGACCCTGTAGTTCTGCAACCATCCGAGGTCGCTCTCATAGAGTTTTCTAAGGTCGTTGAGTCCGTAATAGAGGAGGGCAAGACGTTCTAGTCCAAGACCCCATGCTATGACATTATATTCTAGTCCAAGCGCTTTCGTAACTTCCGGTCTGATCAGGCCGGACCCACCCATTTCAAGCTCCTTTCCATCTATCTGCACGACAACATCAAGACTTGGTTCTGTGTACGGATAATAGGATGGGATCAACTCAATATGATCGAAACCTAGAGCCGAATAAAATTTCCTAAGATACCACTTAAGGGTTCCAAGGTTTGCATTCCTGGCATGAATGGCACCCTCAACCTGATGAAATTCTGCCAGATGTTTCCAGTCAACGCTTTCATGCCTGAACACCTTATCAACAGAGAAAACCGCCTTCTCAATTTTTGGAGTCCTGTGCAGTGATCTCATTGTACTGGCAGTTGTATGGGTCCTTAGCATCAGTTTCTCTGCTTCCTCAGGTTTCCAATCGTATCTCCATCCAGAATATCCTCTGATCCCTTGTTCATGGATCTTTCCAGCTTTACTGAACAGGTTTCTGTCTTCCTCATTGGGCTCAATCTTCTTCTCAGTCGAGAGGAAGAATGTGTCCTGCATATCTCTTGCAGGATGATCCTGTGGAATGAAAAGTGCATCCATATTCCATCCTGTAAATTCAACATAGGGGTCCTTCAATTCCTCAAACCCCATCGACAAAAAGATCTCCCTGACATCATTGATGAGAACGGTCATGGGGTGCAGTCCATTTCTCCTGATAACCTTTCCAGGCATGTTCAGGTCATAGGCCCTGAATTTTCTGTTCTTCCAGCTTCCATCCCTGATCATCTCTGCTGTGAGCTCGCCAATTGAGTCTTCTGAACCTTTCATGGAAGATAGAACCTCAATGCCTGCTTCGCTGATCTTTACGATCCTTGTACTCCTTGTTCTCCTCTCAACTATACCACTACGCTTTAAGATTGCATCCCTTTCTTCAGGAAGGCTGTTCAGAAGGTCTGTGTTATTGGAATCTATTGCCTTTAGCAATTCCATTCTTTTCAATAATTTATCTTCTATATCTTCAACCTGTTTTATTTCTATCTCTCCCTTACTGGGCTTAATGCCAAATTTTGCAAGCTGGGCAATTGCAATCCTTGATTCTACAGGACCAAGTATTGATTGAACCTCAGATAATCCCATAACTTTTTTGGTTTTAAGAATAGACAAAATCCTGTACTCCGGGAATCCTTCAGCCAGGTATTTCCTCCCCTCATCAGTGAGTTCCAGCTCCTCACTATCTACGATTCTCGTGATGATCAACCCTTTCTTATCCAGCCAGGATATGGCCCCCCTTACGTTTTCATCTGATAATTTATCTATTACAATATCTTTCTCTTTTACCTCTTGCCTGTCTTTCAGGTAAATGAGAACAGCCGATTCCTGAGGACTGAGTTCCACGTCCCAAAATGTAGATATGCGTTAATAATTTTGCTACCATTTTACGGTATCATTTTAAAGAGATAAGTCGAGGCAAAATTATGTAATCAAGGAATGCATTTAGTTAATATTGAAAGACCTTGAAATAGGGGAGAACGTTTATATCTCAGACCTTTTCTGTATTTACTTATCAGACATATCTGCTGCAGTCATATCAGATCTTCACCTTGGGTTCGAAGAAGAAATGAATCTCAATGGTTTATTTCTCCCAAAATTACAGAGGAATCATGTTGAGGATAAAGTTTCTCAGATAATTGAAAGATACAACCCTGAAAAGTTGATCATAAATGGAGACTTCAAGCAGGAGTTCAGGAGGAACCTGCCACAGGAATGGGATGACGTCATCCATTTCATAGATCGTTTTTCAACAAAAACAGAGCTGATATTTGTAAGGGGAAATCATGATAATTACCTTCAATCCATTCTTAGCAAACGGGGCATTCTTGAGGTGGATACCTATGAGACAGAAAATTACTACATTTATCATGGCGATAAGGATCTTTCCTATAGAAAATTCACAATATTAGGACATGAACATCCATCAATAGTATTAAGGGATAAAATAGGCGGTGTTTACAAGATTCCTGCCTTCGTATACGATGACAAAAACCAGATAGCAATCACCCCAGCAATGAGTTTCTTTTCCTCAGGAACAGATGTCACCCAGTCCTTACTGAGCGATGAACATTTCACTCCGGTTCTTAAGAATATAAAAGATAAAAATTTCAGGGTTTTTGGCATAACTGATGATTTTGGACTTGTTGACTTTGGCTTTCTTTATGATCTTCAGGCGAAGAATAGAATTCCCTATCGGTAAACTTCATGGCCGAATCTAGAAATTCCCTTACACTCTCAGTTTTTCCCTCTCTTACCATCTTTTTAAGGGTCAGTGTTTCTGGTGCAAGAACCTTGTTCACTATGGAATTTCCCAGCAGCTCCAGGGCTTCCCTCTCTTCTGTGCCATTTTCTATTGCCCTGTTGAATTTTTCGATCTCATCACTCAGTATATCCTTGGATCTACTGTAGAGGCAGGCAATATAACCCTCAATCTCACCCTCTGCAAGCTTGGAATAAATCTTCCTCAATTCTTTATCAATAATAGCTTCTGCCACTTCTATATCTTTTTCCTTTCTCTTCCTGTTTTCCTGAAGGATCTGGTTTGCCATCTCCAGATTTATCAGTTCAACATTGGGATTATTGTAGCTTTCCTCGATATTCTTCGGGTTTGAAATATCTATAAAAAGTAATTTTCTGGGAATTTTTTCAATGAGCTCCCTTGTGATCAGTGGAGTTTTGGAGCTTGTGGCTGTAATAATTACATGACATTCTTCAACTATATTTCCTATATCGAGGGTCTTCCTGAAATTGACCTTGAAAAGATGTGATAACTCGGAACCTGCCTCTTCATTCCTCCCATATATCGTTATCTTAACAGAAGGTTTCTTTTTAAGGTATTTTACAACTGTAGCTGCCATTTTGCCAGTTCCAATTACGCCAATAGTACTGCTGTTCAACAGACCCTTCTTCTCGATCTGCTCAATCATAATAGAAGGTATTGAGACCTTTCCATGGGATATTTCAGTAGTCTCCCTAACTTCCTTGCCTACCTTCAATGCTCTCTGGAAAATCATGGATAAAAATTTATCAGTTCTTCCCTGCCTGTGGGCCAGGTCAAAAGCTTCCTTTATTTGCCTCAGTATTTCCTGCTCCCCAATGGACATGGATTCCAATCCTGAAGAAACCCTTAATAGATGTTTTATAGCCTGTTCATCTTTCAATATTTCTGCATTTTCCAGCTCCTTTTCGGAAAATTTTGCATCTTCATGAAAATAAATCTCCAGCCTGTTACAGGTCCTGAGAATCACTCTCTTCTCTATGCCCTTAGAAGATAGCATTTCCTGAAGCTTGTCATCATCTTCCTGTAATTTTCTTTCCAATATATTATCAGTCATTCTGAAGTCCCATCTAATAACTTTGAGTTCAGAATTCAAAAGCATCACTCCCGGAGTTATTCATCGATATCCGTAAGTGATTTCTAACACGCAATTAAGTTTTATTTTATAATGGAACCACCATATTATGTATGCCGTCTTTACTCGTCAAAAAAACATTATACATGAATTAAACGTATGAAATATATCTGTCTTAGAAAATACTGTATTATTGGATAAAGGCAGTCATCATGAAATTACCTTAATCATGGTTTATCTATAAGGTCTCAATCAGTGTGAGTGAGTAAGAAAAGTGCCTCTTTTGGAACATTTACTGATCGCGTGGACCTCCTTGAAAACATTCTGAAAGATGAAGCACTGGAAAGGTCAATAAACAGAAAAATAAACGATATTTCCAATCTAATGGCACTTGGTTATCAACCGGAGTCAATTTCAAAAAAAATGGGAATCAGGAAGAACGAACTTGACATTCTTTTTGATTTTGCCAGGGCGAGGCTGAGTATAAGGCATAAGTATTCAAAATATGACCAGCTGTATATGGATCCGTATTCCGCATCATATTCCACGCCAGAGAATGTTGCAAAATTCAGGGCCGAGAGACTGAAAGGCAAAAGCATTCTCGACCTTGGCTGTGGTGCTGGTATGGCCTCAATATTCCTATCCATGTATTCCAGGGTTGACGGGATTGATATGAGCCAGGAAAGAGTCCTGATGGCCCGGATCAACAATAAAAAGTATTCTGGAAAAGCAAAGTTTGAAGTTGGAGACGGAACAAAACTGCAAATTAGGGAAGGGGAGTATGATATAATTTACTCGGACCCACTAAGATCTTCAAGTTCCATGGAAAGATCCATGAAGGAACTGGAGCCAAATCCGGATCACGTTATGGATATTTACAGGGACAGTGTGAAAGGTTTTGTATTTGATCTTCCCCCATTTATGAATCCTGAGAAGATCAAGAAAATACATGGCACCCTGCAGTATTTATCCGTGGACGGAAACATATCACGATTGACACTTTATAGTTGTGGGGAAAGCTCTAGAACCTTTGAAGCCACGAGTCTGAACCATAATTATTCATATAAATCTGATCATAGAATGAAACCCGAATCCGGAGACAAGGTGATGCACTATCTGTTCATTCCAGATGCCTCACTTTTTTATTCTGGTCTCCATGGGAATTACTGCAATGAACTCGATCTAAAAATTATCAGGGAAGAAAAGAGAAAGGCAATATACACGGGGGATAAGCTAATCCAAGATTTTATTGGTGATACATACGAAGTAATCTCCGTTGTAGAACCGGGTTTACTGAAAGAAACTCTGAAAAGGGAAAATATCGGAAGAGTGATACTGCGTTATGATTCACCCAATTATTATGGCGAGCAAAAGACAATAGAGAGCTATTTAGAAGGTGAAGATGTTGCATATATCTTCTCATTCAAGGACAGCAGAATAGTAAGCAAAAAGATCAAATGACAGGTGGTAGATAATAACTCTTAATAAGACTGGAATTAATCAGGAATAAATGAATGGAAAGCGCCTGATCATATCCCTGCTTCTCATACTGCTCATTTCATCGCTCTTTACGGCCAGTGCTTCTGGAGGGCAACATGTGACCACTTCTGAAACTTCCATGACAAGGACATCCAATTATGTTGTATTCCAATCATGCTGTCTGCCATCAAACCTTAATTTCACCATTCAGATAAACAATAAATCCTATGAATCATCAGGTTACTACCTGAACATATCTTTACCTGACGGAACATACAATTATACCATAGCTCTTCCCTATGATTATACTTCAAATATTTCTTCAGGTCACATAATACTGAAGCAATCAAATGATTTGATTCATTTCAGGGTCAGTTACAGATCCTACAACCTTGGAGAGCTTGTCATAGTAAGCGTTGTACTGAGCCTTGTTTCAATTCTGGTTTTCATTGGTTATTACATCAAGATAACCAGGAAGTGAGAGGGATAGATATAGCCAAAAGATAAATAGAGTTTTGAGATAACCATCGAGATTGGGATGAAAACATATTTAAACGTAACATTTTCCAGCGAGGGGGCAAAACCCTCTGAAATAATAAACAGGCTGAGATCGCTGGGATTTAAACCGGTAATGGGTGACCATGATATGGTCTACGAATGGGCAAACAGTGCGACAGAAGAGGACTCATTATGGTTTGCTGACAAGATTCAGGCAACCCTGGAAGGATTCAAGGTACTGTTTCATATTGAGACACTCAGTGATTGATGTAAAATCTCCTGATATTGTTGCAATTTAAACAGGTTATGAGAACCATGCCTTTCTTAATTCTTAATCTGTAATTGCTCTCATATGGATGTTTGCAGTTCTTGCAGTAACTCCTTTTAATATTCTGTGAAAGAGTGATATCAAATCTGACTGAAAGTTTCTCTATCTGTTTCACTATCTCTGTTTTTGGAACCACAGTTTCAGTATTCATCAGGGCATATAGATAATCTATTCTTTTCTGGGCTACAGTCTTTACCTCGTTTTTATTGGGTTTCAATGGACACGTATAAATTGTAAGTTAATATTATTACTGTAAATGATCAGGCTTTTAATTCTTGACATAGATGGAACTATGACACAGAAGGATCAGAGCATCCTGCCCAAAACCCTTATTGATCTCAGGAAGGTGGTGAGTTCAAACCCTGAGATGCACATATGCCTTGCAAGTGGAAACGTGCTTCCAGTAATGTTCGGAGTCAGGACGATTCTTGGTATAGGAGAATCACTGGCCGGAGAAAATGGTGGAATACTACTCTATGACCAGAAGATAACTACATACTTTAAGAAGCAAAAGACTCTGGAAGCCTATAGGGAGATTGAGAAAGATACGGGTGCCGTCGAGTTCATCACTAACCGCTGGAGGGAGACCTCCATAAGTTTCATCCTTGATGGCAGTTATGATTTCACAAAATATGAGAAGAAATATGACGTTGTGATCCAGGATAGTGGATTTGCCAAGCATATACTGAACAGAGGACAGAACAAGGGCTTCATAGCAGGTGAGTTGATGAAGATTTACGGAGTTTCAAAAGATGAGACTCTTGCCTGCGGCGATGGGGACAACGACGCAGATCTTTTCGAAGTTGTTGGCATGAGCGGGACAATATCAAATGGAAGCAACGCTGTGAAGGAGAGAGCAGAATATATATCAGAGAAAGCCTATGGAGAGGGATTGATAGACGTAATGAGGCACTTTCAGCTCCTCAGGGAGTAATAATCTTTCCAAGGCAGTCTTCAATTATTTCTCTGTTTGAAATTACCTTTTCACCACCCAGGTAGACATTCCTTGGGAATACAACATCGAATCCATTGAATGGCGAGATAGTCAGTTTCGAATGAAGCTTATTCTCATTCAATTTCTCCACGTCTGAGAAATTTACTGAAACAAAATCTGCGGAATAACCTTTTTCTATCTTTCCTTTCTTCAGGCCGAATATCTCTGCTGGCCTGACTGCACCTGTCATCAACAGGGTATCCAGCGATAGAATTTTCTTCTGTATCAGGGCTAGCATCAGGGGAATTCTTGTTTCAACTCCTATTATCCCTGATTTTCCGAATTGTATACTCTCCTTATCCTTCTCGAGATGTGGTGCATGATCAGAGGATAGTAAATCGAACTTCCCGCCAAGATATGCCTCCCTGGTTTTTTCCATCACTGCTCTTTCTCTCAATGGAGGATTTACTTTCCCATATGCTCCAAGCTGCATTTCCTCGCTGAGAAGGATGTGATGTGGTGTAACCTCCTTGAAAAATTTTCCATCCAGATTGGCTGTATTCCCATAATCGCTTATATGGGCTGCAACCTTTGTGCCGGTTTTTAGTGATGAGATTGTCTGGAGAGCCTCTCTCTCACAGGAGCTTGGTCTCGATAAATCGTGGTCTAAAAGTGTTTTTACCTCTCTGCCACTATTCTTTCTCAGGCATTCGGCAGCTTCTCCATGGAAAACAACTGGTCTTTTGTAACTCTCCAGAAAATGATCCTTTTCATAATCTCCTGTGAATGTTGTACTGTTAGTACTTTCTCCCATAAAGATCTTAAGTCCAATACTTTCTTTCGAAATTACGTCTCCGTTGGTTCCATCATAAAGTGAATAAAAACCATAATCTGAGAAAGATCTGCCCTTCACAACTGCCTTCTTCCTGTCAAACTGATTATAGTCTCTTATGGGTATGATGTTATTTGGCATGTCCAGAACTGTTGTAGTACCACCAAAGACTGATGACATACTTCCCGTGTAGAAGTCCTCCTTTTCAGTTTCACCTGGATCCCTGAAGTGAACATGTGCATCCATGAAACCTGGAAGAACTGCACCATCAATCCTTTCACTTTTGACAGATTTCTCAAATTTTCTTATATCTGTTATTATACCATCCCGGATGTACACAAAAAGTTCCTGGAAAGATCCAAGGTAATAGAATTTTCCACTAAAGATTTTTTCTTCCATCAGACACCCCTCTTTTCTCCATAGATTATTTTATGCATCTGAAGCATGACCCTGACATTCAGACTGTTTTCCATAACCCTGTTAACAAGCCACTCTGGTGGAGTTCCCCAGGCAGGTTGAAGAATAACTCCACATTTCATTTCGTGGGTTTTCAGGAATTCAAGAGCAAAAGTAAAGTCAGTCTCATTCTGGATTACCATCTTTATATAATCACATTCCCTCAGCTTTTCAAGGTTTCCCTTCCTCAGACTCTTTTCTTCTCCTGATGAAGGTGTCTTCACATCCATGTCAATTACCGTTTCATCATATTTAATGAATGGACTAATATCAAGTGATCCACCGGTTTCTATTAGGATCTTCTTTCCCATCTCTGTTAGGGAGGAAACAAATTCTACTGCGTCTCTTTGTAGAAGTGGTTCACCACCCGTAAGACAGATCCAATCTTCCCAGACTGTGGAGCATTCTTCAATTAATGAATCAACTGGCTGATCCTTTCCACCTGTAAATGAATATGTTGTATCACACCAACTGCATCTAAGATTGCAGAGATTTGTTCTTACGAAATACATTGGAACTCCCGTTTGGGTACCTTCACCCTGAATACTGTGAAATTTCTCCGTGATTAACATTTTTCCCTCAAATTTTCACCCTCTTTCCAGATGCAAGTAACCTTGTTGTTCCAAACTCTGTCATCTCACTTATTTGCTTCATGTTGAAAACAGGACCATCCGTGCAAACCTGGAAGCCGTTTACTGAGCAGGAATCACACAGTCCTATGCCACATTTCATGCTTCTTTCCATTGAGAATTCGGCATTGACTTTCAAATTTTTTATCTTATCATATACCGCTTTCAGCATTTTTTCAGGTCCGCACACATAGATCATGGCATAATCCTCCGGGTTAACTGTATCTATCCCATCCAGTACTATGCCTTTTATTCCTTTTTTCCCATCTTCAGTTACCTCAATCCTTTTCTTCTCTTCAAATTCTTCAGAAAACAGAAGCTCATCAAAGGTCCTTGATGCTATGATGCCTGTAGCATCCCTATCAATTAGGGGTCTGAGTGAAGCCATGCCGGAACCACCACCGATAAGCAATTTATTTCCATGTGTCGTGGAAAATGGTTTCCCATAAGGTCCACGCAGAAATATCTCATCTCCCACTTTGGTTTGTATTAATTTTCTTGTGCTATCACCATATGCCTTTACCGTTATACATTTCTCATCTCCAGTTTGAGATAGGGACATGGGCACTTCTCCGTAGTCAGGAACCCAAACCATTACAAACTGTCCTGGAAGAACTGTAACATCCCACTTAAAATAGAGTGAAACAACAGTAGGCGTATTTGTTACCTTTCTTGTTATGCCAATATGTTCCATCATCTCACAGCCACCCCAACGAGATCCTTCAAGTTACCTATACCATTCACTGTCATGTATCTCTCCAGATCATCAGAAATCTTTCTGAATATACTACGGCCATATTTCATCAGTGCAGTCCCTACCTGAAACGCCGATGCTCCAGCCATTATGTATTCAAGTGCATCTCTGTAACTGTATATACCTCCCACACCTATTATGTCTATTTCTGTCTCTTTTCTAACCTCATAAACACATCTCAGGCCAACCGGCTTTATTGCCATACCGGACATGCCTCCATAACTGTTAGTGAGAACAGGCCTTCTCGCCTCAATATCAATAGCCATAGCTCTAACGGTATTGATCATGACCAGTGCATCCGAATCAGAAGCTGCTCTTGAAATATCCGATATGGAGGTAACATTGGGGCTCAGTTTGCTCCAGACTGGAATATTAAGGGTACCTTTCAGAGTCTTGACAATTTCTTTGACAAGTACCGGATCACTTCCGACTTCGGATCCATAACCCTGTACGTGAGGGCAGGATAGGTTAAGCTCCACTCCATTAACTCCAAAGTCCTGCATCCTCAGTGCCAGCTTGAGAAAATCATCTGTGTTTGAAGCAAAAATACTTCCTATTACAGGCTTTTTTGCAGTGAGGGCAATTTTGATCTCTTCCTCAAAGGAATTAATCCCGGGATTTGGAAGTCCCATGGCGTTGATCAGGTACGTTTCTTCAGGAATTACTACCGGTGAAAAATAGCCATTTCTTTCTTCAGTTCCTATGGATTTTGTAACAACCGCGCCTGCTCCTTCCTCCAGGATTCTTTTCATTGTATACCCATTCTCATCAAGGATTCCAGATGCGAGTATTGCAGGTGATTCAAAACTAATTCCTCCTGTTTGTATGGCTAAGGATACCATTTATCTCAGGACTTCATTATGTTGGGTTATTTTACTGTTTCATAAATTCAGGAAAAAAAATCTAGCATTATGCATATACAGTTCCCTGATCATTCATGCCCTTTCTTAAAATGCATGTTATTAAGACGTCAAATGAAAAGTCTTAGCAGTCTATCCTTAATTCATCAGGAAAATTTTCCAGTGGAATAATATTTGGTCCCCTGTTCAAAAATGGTCCATAGTAGAAAAAAACACCTGGAACATCGAATATCTTGCATGAAAGATACATATTTCCTGTCAGGCCGTGAAACATATGGGCCTTTTCACTATCGGAACATCGCATTACAAGTTCATCTGTAACATCGATAAACTTCTTTATGGTATCTATTTCCAGGGTATCATTTATGACAACCCTTGACGCACCTGACACTATTATATCCATCAGGTCGTTTTCCTTATATGGATATGCCATCAGCGTAAATTCGATATATTTAGAAAGTTCATTATACAGTTTGAAATTAAAATGATAATGTGATATTGCATCAAGGTCAACAACAAAAGCCTCGTCGTAAGGAACCCTTGCCAGTTCTTCCATGTCTTCCATGCCTTCGATTTTACCTTTGTGAATGATCAAACAATGCATAGTAAGTGTAAGTTACCCCCTATGAAAATGTTTTCTATAAATTCTGCATTCAACTTTTTCAGGGTAGATTACAATCTTTGGTTTCAGAAACTTGGAGAAACAGACATTATAAACCAGATCCACATCTTATGTTCATTCCATGAAACATTAATATGTGCCAGATATAGAATTATGGACATAATATTTTCCAATAACTATATTTAACATAATTAATTATAGCAAACTAGGCAAGAAAATAAGTTTATTGTTATTAGTTATCATGATACTATCTGTCAGTATTAAATTTAAAATTATCTTGATCATATCCTTTATTTATCGTTTTAATTCAGATATTATAAATATTTCATATTTAAATACAAAACAAAACTATTTATTATGCTAATGTAATACATTATCAATGATGGATTCAGTTTCCTCTTATTATGCAAAGGCTGATAGAATTCTAGTGCCAATGGCAAAGGGGGAGAGTTCCAGGAGGGCTTTCGAATTTGCAAGTGACTTCGCAAGGGTTTTCGGCTCAGAAATAACAGCACTTACAATAAAGGACGAATCCAAGGAAGTTACATGGAGTGACAAGGTCGCAGTAGTCATGCAGGCATATAAGGAATCCAGCCAGAAGGGACTCAGGGTTATTCCAAAGATACAGAGTGCAAGAAATGTCAGGGAGGGCATTATAAGGGAGGCGAATTCGAAGAACTACGATCTAGTTCTTTTCAGTTCAAGATCAAGATCTGGTGTCTCAGCGTCATTATTTGGCGGTCTCGGAGATTATATAATCAAGCATTCGAAGAATACCACTGCCTCTCTTTCCATCAAAAGGAGTACATATCCATACAGGAAGATCCTGGTTCCCATGAGTGAAAGGCTGAATACCCGTAAATCTGTCTATCTGGCCGCTGTCATGTCAAAGGTACTCAACGCCAAATTCTACCTATGCGATATGAGGTCATTCGATAAAAAGAAAATTCACGGTTTTAAAACATTGATGAACGCAGAGATCTGGAAAGAACTAAAACTTGATTATGAGATTGCGGAAATACATGGAAGCGATCTGAGAGATTCAGTACTTCAAAGGGTTTATTCCACATCTTCAGATTTTGTCGTACTGGGTGTTAGACCGGATAGTTATTCAAACGTAAGGATAAATTCAGATATTAAAAAAATAATAAAAGATGTTCCAACAGACTCGGTTTTAATTAAGAGATGAGTTTGTTAACACGTTACTGTTCATTAGGAATATTATAATCTGCACATCAAGGTACATGATGTTGACATAATATGAACCGAATATTGGAAAATTCTGTCTTTCAGTTGAGTTTATTGTGCTGTTCAGGAAACTGCCTACATTCCGTAGTTTCAATGTAACATTTACAGATTTCGCAAAAGACACGATCGAATTGGCAACTCTAGGTTCTTCCAGCAGTGCAGCAGAGAGAGGGATATTAGGATCTAATCCTGAATCAGAATCCATTATAACTTCTCCTGGAATTTGAGAAATTGAAACGTTCTTGTTCATCTGTTCGAATTCTTTTAAATTCGTCTCCAGCTGCAACAGCGAGGCATTGGTGTTTGGTGAACAGCAAAGGGCACCAGATGAAGATTGGTTATAGTCTATGGCAGAAGGTCTTGGCTGGAAAAAGTATGATTTGTTGAAAGCCTGTGCCAGATAATAACTTCCATACACCTTACCATTAATTTTTATCTGATTTCCATTCCCAGATCCAGGATCAACCTTTTCCGTTATGACTGCAGTGACTGTTGGAATTACCAGCCCCAGAAGCACAAATACAATCACCGTGATAATTATAGACCCTCTGAAAACCCTAATTATTTCTTTCCAGTTTACCATAAAATACCCACCCCAAGAAGCAAATGATAGATCAGGCCAATGGCTATAAATGGCAGGACAACTCCCCCAAATCCGTAAATGGTAATATTCCTCTTCAGAAGCTCATCAACAGTTGATGGCTTGAACCTAACACCTCTTATGGCAAGTGGAATTAGAAGTGGGATTATTATTGTATTGAATATTAGTGCTGATGTTATGGCAAGCAGAGGATCGGTAAAACCAAGTATATTGATGAACGATAGTGCCGGGAATGCGTAAAAAATTGCCGGAATTATGACAAAATATTTTGATATGTCATTTGCAATACTGAATGTTGTCAGTGAACCTCTTGTTATGAGAATCTGCTTTCCAAGGAAGATCACATCCATCAATTTTGTTGGATCATTATCAAGATCGATCATGTTTGCAGCGTCTTTTGCAGCCTGTGTCCCATTATTCATGGCGAGACCCACATCTGCTAGAGCCAGTGCCGGAGCGTCATTTGTACCATCTCCGACCATTGCCACCATTCTCTGCTGATTCTTTTCTGTCTCAACCTTTTTGTACTTATCCTGAGGCTTGCTGTTTGCAACGAATTCATCAAGTCCTGCCTCTCGCGATATATATTCTGCTGTAAGCTCGTTATCTCCCGTACACATGACAGTTTTGATATTCATGGTTTTCATGGTCTTGATTCTCTCGTTTATCCAAGGTTTTATTATATCGTTGAATTCTATTGCGCCAATCACCTGGCTGTCCAATACCAGTACCATTGCTGTTCCTCCTCTGCTGGAAATTTCAGCGCATATTGCATCTATGAAATTGTCCTTTTGACCAAGAATATCCCAGATAGCGTGAGGCGATCCCTTGAATAATTTATGGCCTTCGTATGCTATTCCACTGAATTTTGTCTCAGAGGAGAACGGAATGAACTCCGCATTATTGATTTTGTAATTTTCAAGGCCCAGATAACGTTCTGAAACATATTTTACAAGTGAAATACCTTCCCTTGTTTCATCTAAATATGAGCTCTGGTAGCAGATCTTTGCCATTTCTTCTTCAGATATTCCCTTATTAGGATATATCTTGGAGGCATCACGTTCGCCCATTGTAATAGTGCCAGTTTTGTCGAGAATTATAGTATCAATATCACCAGCATTTTCCACAGCTCTTCCACTTTTGGCTATTACATTGAACTGCGAAACCTTGTTTATAGCGGCCACCCCCAGGGCGGGAAGGAGTGCACCGATAGTTGTTGGAATCAGTGTTATCAGGAGAACTACCAGAATGATCAGGTTCACATGATCTGACAGGAAACCTCCAAGAGGAAATATTGATGATGTTACAACGATGAATACAAGGGTGAGGCCAGCCAGAAGAATTGAAAGTGCTATTTCATTTGGAGTCTTTTTCCGGACAGATCCCTCAACCATCTCTATCATCTTGTCCAGGAATGTTTCTCCCGGATTAGCTGTAATTCTTATCTTAATACTATCATCAAGAAATGTTGTTGAACCCGTTACACTGTCTCCATTTACCTTGAACACTGCTTTCGATTCGCCAGTAATTGCAGATTCATTGAAATATCCTCTACCTTCAGCTACCTCTCCATCAGTAGGAACCATTTCATTTTTCCTGACTTCTACAATCATGCCCTTCCTCAGTTCAGAGGAATCTACAACTTTTTCAGATGAACCATCAACTATTCTTCCAGTCGTTTCCCTCTTCATTTTTTTGAGAGTTGCAGTTATATTTCTGCTCTTTCCCTCGGCAAGTGCTTCTCCTAGTGTTGAAAAGAAAATAGTAAGGAACAGAAGCACTACAACTGAAATATAGAATGGTACGTAGAGTCCACTCATTTCCAGATGATATTCCTGATGAAAGACTATGAGATATAATGAAAACAGGAGTGCTATTTCTGTTATGAACATCACAGGATTCCTGTACAGTTTCCTTGGATCAAATTCCTTAAGAGCATTCAAAACCGCTTCAGCATAACTGTTCATAAGACACCTCTAATAATCAGGGAAAATGTCCTTCCCCAGCTTAATAACGGGCCAACTGCAAGGATTGGGAAGAAAGAAAGCAAACCCAAGAGCAACATTGTAAAGAACAGCATCATGCCAAACCAGAAGGAACCAATATCGAAAGTTCTTCCATAGAGGACTTTCGGTTTTTTCGAGGCAAAGGACTGAGCTATGACAAGTTGAAAAGCCATTATTGGAAATCTACCCATTAGCATGATTATGCCGTCAATTATATTGAAAAATGCAGTGTTAGTGGCAAATCCACCCATCTCAGATCCATTGTTTGAAGCAGCAGAGGCAAATTCATATAAAAGTTGAGTTATCTGATCTGGTCTCGTATTTACAAACGAAGTCATCAAAATTGGTGATAGGAGAAGTACTATTCCCATTGGGACAATAACAATGAGTGGATGGGTTATAAGGCTGTAAGTAGAGTACTTCATCTCCTTTGCACTGACTTTGAGACTCATTATTTCAGGCAGTTTACCTACCATCAGTGAAACTATGAACACAGTGAAAATTACGTAGGAAAAAATATTCAGGATACCGGTTCCAACTCCACCGAGAGGATCATTAAGAAGAAGGGGGAATAATACACCAAGGATACCGGCGGGTGTATAATCAATCAGCGCAGAATTTGCCGCACCAGTAGAAGTAATGGTAGCTCCAGAGGAAAATATGGAGCTTTGAGATATACCTATCGCAGTTTCCTTTCCAATAAAGTTACCACCGTAATTGAATCCAAGATTGGCCATTGCTGGAATCCCAGATATTTCACCAAAGAATGTTAGAAGGGCGCTGAATATGAATAATGCAACTATAACACCGTAAATTACCCTTCCAAATTTCTTATTATTCAGCGCCTGCCCCAATGCAAATATTGAGCCTATTGGAATAATTGTAAACGAAACAACTTCAATAAGATTGGAGATCCAGTCAGGATTTTCAAAGGGATATCCTGCATTGGCTCCATAAAAACCGCCGCCGTTTGTTCCAATGTTTTTAATACCCTCCAGAGAAGCAACAGGCCCAATTGGTATATCTACTGTCATCTTTCCGAAGAAAGGGTGAATTATAATACTGGAATAGGTAGTATCCGGAACTCCAACGATTACTAATAATATGGTAGCAAGGAGGGAAAGTGGGAGTATCAAGTCAAATATGGCTACCAAAAAGTCGTGAAAGAAATTTCCAAGTTTCTTATCATCATTCATTATTCCCCTAACAAATGCCATTGAAGCTGCAAATCCAGTACCAGCTGAAAGAAACATCAGTCCTATAATAACAACTGTAAGATCTATGTATGTGAGTGTAGTTGGAGAGGAATAATGCTGTAAATTTGTATTTGTGAGAAAGCTTATAACGGTGTTGAAAGCCAGGCTCGGAGACATGACATCCTGTCCTGGAACCCTGAAAAAATATCCCTGAAAAATTAGAAAGAGAAAGGAAATAATTCCGGCAACAAAATTAAAAATTATAAGTGATACAAAATAACCCTTGAAGGAATAAGTTGTATTTCTATCTACACCTGCAACTTTTTCAATGAAGCTTATAATCGGATCCGTATATTTTCTCAATCTTGTATTTTCACCGGTATACAACTTCTTGATATAGGGTGCAATCATATATCCGAAGAAGCTTATAATTATGAGATATAGGGCAATAATTATGACGCCTGAAACAACCCTGTTATTAACAAAAAATGCTGACCAGAAATTCCCGGTCGCAGTAATCCCAGAACTCATATTTTCTCAGCTCTAATTATGCTATAGAGTAAATATGCACAGCCAGATGCAACTATCACAATAGGTACAATCAACCACTCTATCTCTATATACATTTCAGTCTTCAATGAAAGAACTTATAATAAGTTTTTCAGAAAGAATTAAATAATGGAATAATAAAAAAATTACAAATCGTTCAATTTGAATAGAAAAAACTATTGAGGGCAATAGTCACTTAATCTCAATGTAGAAACTTTTTTAAAGCATTTAAATCATGGTCATACATCAATGGATTCTATAAAACTTGAAATTGTGTTTGAATGCGAAAATTACATAGATCAGCATTCACGTTGTATTAACATAGAAAGACAGGGGATCTTTCCGCATTTAGAAAACCACTTCGGTTTTTCATCCAAAGAAAATATTAGGGTGGGGCATGCGACTTCATATTAAGATTATGGTGGTAATTACTGTATTAATATTTTTCTTTGCTTCAGTTGCCTTTTTTTCACCATATATTGAGAACACTCAAAATAATAAAAGTAGGACAGTGTCCCATGCACAGTACCCTCCTGACTTCAGGATAATAGTAAATAAGACATTTTTCATACCTAATCCAGGTACATATAAAAATAAAAATTGGTATTATCAGAATATAACAGAATATACCATTGGGACGTCAGTTAATTTCACGAATTACTGGTTTTCATATAACTCCAGCTGTTCTGGACTTGCAATTATCAAGTCATTGAATTATTCCAATTCCTCAGAAGCACATAATTACTTCGTAATCTGTCTGGACAACGGCAATCCAAACCAAACAAGAGGGAGTTTCATCGTGTATGGAAAACACACAGGATACACGCCAGTTCCCAGGGGGACATGGGAGATAGAAATAGAAATGCCGTCGAGTGGCTCCGTCCACCTACTAATCTGCAATTATGGAGGCTTTTGTAGTTTTAACCCACATAACCATTAACGTAACTATTTAAAAAATATTCCATCCATCAAATGAGTTTTACCAGATATTCCAACATATTAAGGGCATTTATCCTAAATTCTTTCCCATATAATAGGAGACTCTCTCATATCCCAGTTTCCTGAAATATTCTCTCACCCCCACTCCGCTTATAACAAGAATTTTTTGTTCCTTGAATTCTTCCTTTGTAATCCTTTCAGCTTCAGCGACCAAAGACTTCCCTATACCCTTATGCTGGTAATTGGAATTCTCATGTGTACCAATTGGAACAATGTTTCCTACAACCCTTAGTTCTCTTATCATGCCGGTATTTCTGGTCTCTTCAAGAAATGAGTCATAATTTATGTGCCTCAATCTCAGGTATCCTGCGATATTATTGTTTTCGTCCTCAACAGACAGGAATATTTCCTTTGAATTACCAGCATCATATTCTGTCCTTTTCATTGACAGTTCAGGATCTTTTTCCGATATGAATCCTACTTCCCTCCCTCTTATCTCCATGCTTCTGATACCGTTTTCCTTCAATTTTCTGTCAACTATATTCCTGAGATCGCTTCTCATGACTCCTGCGTCAATGAACTTTACAGGTATGTCTCTCTGCATTCTTTGAACTCTTATCCATGGTGGCATTTCCTTCATAAAATTGAATATGAGTTCTGCAGCCTCCTCAGTTTCCATTGGCTTATATTCTCCATTTTTCCACATGTTGTAAAGTTTTGTTCCCTTTACGACCAGAGTGGGATAAATCTTGAACATATCTGGCTTAAAATCATTATCACTGATTATCTTTCTAAAGCTGGTCATATCATCTTCATAACTTGCTCCATACATGCCAGGCATCAGGTGATACACTATCTTCAGACCAGCATCACGAGAGAGCTTAGTAGACTCAACTATCTCTTTCACACCATGACCCCTGTGATTAATCTTCAGCACTTCTTCATTAATTATCTGTACACCCAATTCAACTTTTGTTGTGCCATAGGAAAGTGCAAGCTTTATATCTTTTTCCAGGAACCAGTCTGGTTTTGTCTCCACTGTTAATCCTATGCATCGTCTCTTGGCGTTTTCATTGAACTTAATGCTTTCTTCAAGTGTTTCAGACTGGAACCCATTCATTCCATCGAAACACCCCTTTACAAAAGACTCCTGATACTCTCTTGATCTGGCTGTGAATGTCCCACCCATTACAATGAGATCCACCTTGCTCGTATCATGCCCTATAGTTTCAAGCTGCTTCAGTCTGCCAAATGTGATGCTGAAGGGATCATAGTTATTCATTCTGCCCCTCAGAGCAGATGGTTCGTAACCCGTATATGCCTGGGGAGAATTATTTTCCATTCCTCCGGGACAGAAAATGCATCTTCCATGAGGACAGATCTCCGGGGAAGTCATAGCTGCCACAACTGCTACTCCGGAAATAGTTCTTGTCGGTTTCAATCTCAAAAGATTAAATGAATTTTCCTTTGCATATCCTGAATTGAGGATTTCTGAATTGGATGGAACATGGTCAAGGCCATATTTTTTAGAGAGCTTAACCTTTTGATGCTGTAAATCATCTTTGGTTTTAATTTCACCACTATCTATCTTCCCCAGTATATCTTCGTAAATATTCATGTATTGAGGAGACATTACAGGAAAGGATTTAAATTATTTTTATTAAAAAATTGGTAAAAGGATTCTATTTTCAATCTCTGATCTCCTTTTCTGCAAGGTAAGCTGTTAGAAGCAACAATCCAAGGGCAAGGATTGCCAGTGCACCCAGCCACTGTCCAACCTGAGTCCATTGTGAGCCTGTAAGATTACCATTTATGATAACCATTCTCATTGCTTCAGCTGACCATGAGACAGGGTTATAGGCGGCTACATTTGAGAGCCATGAAGCCATCATTGCTGATGAAAACATGGCATAGCTCACAAACAGGAGAGGCAGGTTGACTAGGTTCACTATTCCAAATATGGAATTCATGTTGGTCATACGAATGGCTATCACACTGAATATTGATGAAAAGATGAAAGATACAAGGATGATTGCTGCAACAATGACAAGCGCATCTAGAAATGTAAAACCATGCACAAATTTCAAGCCATTAGGTATGACCAGGGCTGCCAGAATCAGGATCAGAGCCTGAGGCATTACCCTTATGGTCGAGGACAGAATCTTTGAGAAAACTATGGAGCTTCTCCTGATGGGTGAAGAGAGGAATCTTCCCATGGGTCCAAGTCTCCTGTCAAATATGATGTTTGTCCCAGCGAACATTGCAGTAAAAAGGGAGGAAATAGTCAGTACACCTCCAACTATATACGTGATATAATTGGGAGCACCATCCAGTATGAGGCCGCTTGCCTGCGGGAAGAATTTTGTTATATCAAAGGCACTACCAAAGAGTGCAATCCAGAAGAATGGCTGCAAAAGACCCGTAATAAAGAATACTGGATTCCTGTACCACTTCTTCAGTTCTCTCACCGTTAATGGGCCTAGTCCACTCATTTCCTCAACCTCCTCATATTCATCATCATCTTCCTCGCATCTTCCGGATCCTCCTTCCTGATATCTTTTCCGGTATATTCCAGGAATACTTCATCAAGTGTAGGCTTCTGAACAGTCAATTTCATAGTTGATAACTTATTGGAAGATATGAAATTGATTATATCTGGAAGTGAATCATCTGAACTTGCAACCTTGATCCTCACAGTATTAATTCCTGAATCTGAAATATCGATAGCACCTGTCATTGTTTTCATCTTCTCCGCTTCTTCCTTCTCCTTGAAAGTTATTGTTACGATATCACCATTCAGTGATGACTTGAGTTCTGCCGGGGACCCCGTAACCAGAACCTTACCGTGATCAATTATGGAAACCCTGTCTGCAAGTGCATCAATCTCTTCCAGATAATGGGATGTAAGAATTATGGTCACATCCATCTCCTTCTGGATTTGCCTGACATAATCCCACATCTGCGTCCTTGTCTGGATATCAAGACCCAGGGTCGGTTCATCAAGAAAGAGTATCTTAGGGTTATGAACAAGACCAATTATGAGTTCAAGTCTTTTTCTCATTCCTCCTGAATATGTCCTGACATATCGATCCGCTGGTTCTGTCATGTCAACCAGTTCAAGCAGTTTTGCAATTCTCTCTTCATATTGCGCTTTTGGAACATCATAAAACTGAGAAACCATTATCAGGTTCTCTCTCCCAGTCAGATCTTCATCAGCGGTAAGGTCCTGAGGAACGACTCCTATGGTTTTTCTAACCATTAGAGAATCTTTCTTTATGTCATATCCAGCAACAATTGCTGTACCCTTTGTACATGAAATTCTAGTGGTAAGCATGTTTATAGTGGTTGTTTTCCCCGCTCCATTTGGACCGAGGAGACCATATATCTCTCCGTCACCAATTTCTATGTTCAAGTCATCCACAGCCTTGATTTTGCCATTATATATCTTGCTCAGGTTATGAGTTTCAATTATAGCTTTCATTCACTTTTCACTTTCCTTTATTTTATCAAGAACAGCCATCATCCTGGCTTTCATATCATTGATCTTTGAAAGATCGAACTGGGAATAATCAAAGGTTTCCAGTATGTATGTCAAATTTGCCGTTGTTTCTTCCAGAATATCATTCACGCTATCAGTACCTATGAGATTTTTTACCATGTCGTCGTATTTCTTCAGCTCATTCCTGCCCTCGTCAGTGATGCTATATTTTCCATCGTTGTCCCTTCTCACGAAGCCTTTCTCTTCCATATGAGATAGTGCTGGGTATACACTTCCAGGACTGGGCCTCCATCTCCCGTTTGACTTTCTGGACATTTCCTTAATAATATCAGCCCCTTTTAGAGGATTTTCTGAAATATTCCTCATTATCCAGTAATTCAGCATTCCACCTTTCATATCTGGTTCAGTATCGATTTACGATATATAAAATATTTTAAAATTTTTAAGCTTTTTATCATCTTCTGGAATAATTTTAGACACCTTCTAGCTAATTTGAATTTTGAAGCAGTTAATATATTGCATGTACTGGAAAAAATAGAGATTGGTATAGCGTTTGAGCATCAGCAAGACATCTTGATTGAGACGGGTTTCACCTCTGTAATAGGGAAAAACAATAAGATTTATTTAGTTACAATCATATTACCAAACAGATAAATGAAACTAACCAAGCTCATATTCATAGCTGCATTTTCAATCATATGTGTTTTTCTTGTTGTATCAGCGTCAAGCATATATGTTTCTGCTGAAAATGATCTCAAGGATATCGAACTTTCATTCGTTAAGCTAGAGGTAAGAGATGGAAAGTTGACAGCAAATATGGATGTTTCAGCTAAAAACACCAATGCCCTTCCGTCAACAGTTTCAATCTTCAACAACAACCTCACAATAAATCCCTACAGCAGTTCCAATTCATTCTTCAATCTTCCAGTAAACATAACCTCTCTCACAGCTCAGGGCTGGCCAACTGAGTCTATTATCTATTATGCCAACGCTGTCATTTCAGAATTTCTTAATGGTGTTGGCATTACAACTCTTTCCAGGAATATCAGTACACAGCTCCCGTTCCTTTTCACCAACGTTTCCCTTGTTAAGAATCCAGATAATAATACTTATACCCTATTCATCAACGACATGATACCAATAGGTTTATCAGTTCTCAAGGTGGGAATATATACGGGAGAAAAGTTTCTCGGTAATCTTTCTTTTGCCAATCAATCGGGTAACCTGAGTGGTAACCTATCTCTATCAGGAATCCTAGACAGCTCAAATTTACTGGGAAATCTCAGTTCTGTATTCTTTGATTTCCTCGGAGTAAAATTAAATCTTGCCCAGTTTACAGCCAAAAACTGAATATCAGTATATCTGCCTACCAATAAATTTAGTATTATTCAATTTTTCAAAGATTAATTTTGAGCAAACCCTGCATTCTTTCACCCTGTTTACTTTTACTTTCTGCAATTCCATTGCTGTGGCAGAATAGAAGTAAAAATTCCTGTCTGGGGCACCTTCCATAAGATATTTCAACAGTATGGATGTGGCCATGGCCGATACCGTACTTGGAACTGGAGGAGATACCTCATCAGCATGACAGTTTAGAGGAATCATTTGCTTTCCACCCGTAAGACAGTTAAGGCACGCAGTTTGTTCTGGGACTATAAGCATGAATTCACCAAAATAACCATAACTGTTGGTCATCAACCAGGGAATTTTTTTCCTTACCGCATATTCATTGATCAGTTCCCTAGTCAGGAACGAATCTGTAGCTTCAAAAATGAAGTCACTATTTCCAAGTAGAAGGTCTATGTTTGAAGAGTCAACATATTCGCTTACAAAGTTCAACTTTCCACTGTTGGAGCGGTTACTGATCCTGTCGTAAACAGTTTCTGCCTTGTTCTTTCCTATGTCATATTTATCAAACAAAGGTTGTCTCTGCAAGTTTGATTGTTCAACAGTATCACCGTCTATGACCCTTATCTCTGCACCAGAGGATGATAACAGCATTGAAGCAAGCTGTCCGTTACCTCCAAGTCCTATTATGGAAATATTGACGCCACTTAAGATTTCATCCATTTTAAGAACATAGAAAAGTAATAAATATAGATTATTTCTAATGCAACAATGAAAGTAGCAGAAGTGAATAAGGTAGGGCAGAATCTGGATATTGAGGAACGGGACACACCAGAACCCGGTGCAGACGAAGTAGTCTTGAGACAGGACCTGACTGGTATTTGCTACAGGGATATATTAACAAGGGATGGTTTTTTCCCCCGACTCCATACCCCCATAATACCTGGTCACGAAGTTTCAGGCATAATTGATAAAGTCGGTTCTGGGGTAGAATATTTCAAGGTGGGTGACAGGGTTACCAGTCTTATTTATGTTCCATGTGGACACTGTTACAACTGTGTTTCCGGAAATGAAAATCTGTGTACAAACAAGAAGACACTTGGAGAGAACATAGATGGAGCTTATTCAAAATATGTCAGGTTGAATCAGAGAAGCCTTGTAAAGGTTCCAAAGGAAGTTACTTCGGAGCTGGCAGCAATTTCTGCATGCGTTACGGGAATGCTTGTAAATGCGTTGAAGAGGGTAGGCGGAATAACTGAGGGAAGCAGAGTCGTAATAACCGGTGCAGGAGGAGGAGTTGGAACCCATGCAATTCAGATAGCAAAGGCATTTGGAGCTGAAGTTATTGCAGTTACAAGTTCACAGTGGAAAGTTGATTCCCTGTATAAACTGGGTGCAGATCACGTTATATCCTCTGAGGGGGAGTTTAATAAGAAGGTAAAGGAAATATGGGCTGACGGAGCCAATATATCCCTTGAAAACACTGGAGATGCAACGTTCAATGAATCATTCAGGTCACTTGGATTCGGTGGAAGAATGGTCGTTGTCGGCAATCTGAGACCATCATCTCCTCCACTTCAACTCGGTGTACTAATATTAAAAGGCAATACAATAGCTGGTAATATCTCATCAACCAGGAAGGACATTATGGATGCACTCGAAATGTCAGCGAAGAGGAAAATAAAAGCGGTAGTTTCAGAAGAAATTTCCATAGATGAAGTAAATGAAGCATTCGAGAAGATAAAGGACAAGAAGAACGTTGGCAGGGTATTCATAAAGTTCTAAAATTCTACAGGTGATAGGATTGATTACAGCAGCTTAATTTGTTTATAATCAACTATTTTCCATTTCCATCTTCAATGCCTTCTGAAATTCAATGAAAACAGTACTCTCAGGATTTCTTACACTTAGGATATCCCGGACCATGGAATCGATGGATGACTTATAGTTAACGAATTTTTGAATGGTGTTCTTCACATCCTCCAGTGCCCGTACCTCAATTGTTGGCTCAATCCTATCCCACCTCTTTTCTATCCTGTTTATATTCACCTTTGTATCTCTCAGGCTTAAATACGCTATTTCCGATTCTATCTGGTCCATGCCCATTTTATTCTCAAGGGAAAAGAGTTTTGCGTAGAGTGATAACTGGTTAACATAATCCCTGTTTACCTTCTTTGATGTCTTGAAATCCACAATAACCGTTTTCTCTATATTTCCATCCATGTATGTATATAAACCATCAATCCTGCCTTCGACAGTGATGCCTGTCATAATATCAGGGAAAACATTGTTAACCTTCTGCTTGAACTTCATTTCAGATCCTATCCATTTACCTTTCTGTATTTCCCTTACATATTTGTCATATGAAATGAAATTGCTCCATGTTCTGGTCAGCTTTTCATCATCCAGTATTGGTGGTGTCTCGTGATTTTTTATGAAATTTTCTATGTAGCTGTGAATATCACTCCCAAATGTCAGGGCAGTGGATTTTGTCTGGATTCCAAGGACATATGCCTCAACAAACTTATCCAGTTCCTTAACCCTTTCTAGCATTGTAAAACTCAGGTTATTCAATCTGTCCATCTTCCTCTTCAAATAGTCCCTTACCCATGGCTTGAAATTCATTTTTAAATTCTCTCTTTCTGAAATCTCTTTCATGCTTACAAATTCATTAATTACTACTTTATTTGCAAAGTCAATCTTTTTGCATGGTTCTAAATTATATCTTTCAGAAGATTTCTTCTCAGTTATAATGTCAAGGGAATTCTTTGTTCTCGAAAGTGCAACAAAATCTATTCTGTTTTCCTCTCTTATTCTTTCATTCATACTGTAGCTCAGGCCATTGCTTTCCAGAATGGAGTTAACTATAAGATCAATAGCGCTTACATTCTTCTTCTGGTTGTATCTTGGAATATATATCACGTGATCAAATTCGAGACCCTTTGCCTTATGTACCGTGATTATGCAGATCCTGCCAGTGATCTCATCAACACTGTCCCTTGAATTCTCCTGAAGTATGTATTTCTGGAGACCGGCAAGTGAGTACTCCTCGCTCGTACCGAATCTTTCAAGGAAAATGGGAAGAGATTCAAACACATCCTTGGCAGCTTCAAAGGCTGATTCTCCTAAGGTAAATGAATTTGGGATTATATAATCGCTGAAGAGCTGAAGAAGTTGATTCTTGTGACTTCCATATTTCTCCCTTAGTTCTATCAACTCCTTTGGAAGAACCTTCTTCAAATCATTTTCAAATCTCATCCTCTCCGCTATTTGAATACCTTCGTATAGGGGTATCTGGGAATAAATAGAATAAATCATTCCGATTATGCTGTCAGAAGTTCCATAAACACCACCGACAAATTTTGCAATCTCCTGTCTCCACAGCTTCTCACCCTTTGTGCCGGAAATCTTCTGATGTGGGATATTTTTAAGTGTTAGTGAATCTGAAAGATCGTTTGCCTGTTCATTGGTTCTCACAATAATCCCAACTGATTTCTCATCATCCAGCCTCTTTAAAATATCTATAACTGCATCCACAGTATCTCCCTTATCTTTCAACCTGATGAGTGTTACCTCACCGTCTCTGTCATTCATGCTCTTAAAGTGCTCAAGTTCAGGTGATAATTCTTCTGGTTCATGGGTACTGTAGAAGTTGCTGCAGTATTCCATAATATTTTTCGGTAACCTTCTTGTACCTTCTATGAATCTTTTTTCATAATCTTTTCCAGACATCATCTCCCTGAAGGCGCGAACATTACCTCCCTGAAACCCAAAAATTGCCTGTTTCATGTCCCCTACAGCATATATATTTTCTCCTACCTGCTTCACAAGTTCATATTCTATTTCGCTCATATCCTGGACTTCGTCCACAAAAACGTACTGGAATTTATTGAAGTGTGCTCTGGAATAATTTACGGCTCTCAACAGGATATCGTTATAATCCATCTGAGATGCACTTTTTGAAGCTTCGTAGTCACGGAATATATCCACGAATCCATCACATAAAGTTTCCATTTCCTCAAGAGAATAACCGTTTACTCCATTACCATTGTTATATTCCGCCCGTACCTTTTTCTTAAGCTCCTCAATGTTTATTTTATCTGGTAAAATTGCAAAACTCTTTAGGAATTTTATTGCATTTACTATCTGTCCAACGTTAACTATTGCTGGATAATCCCTGGAAAGTACTTCACCATCATAATTCATTATCTGCCTTGTCTCCAGGGATTTTAATATCTGGTATCTCAAGAATCTCTCAGGTATCAGGTCTCCAGTTTCCATTCTCTGGTTAATTATGCTTTGAGATAAACTGTGAAATGTATGGATCTCGGGCATCTTAATCGGTGAATCTTTCATCTTGAGTATTATTCTTCTTTCCATCTCATCTCTTGCCTTATTTGTAAATGTAAGACACAAAATATTATCTGGATTTACACCTTCATGAAGAAGTTTTGAAACCTGAGTTGAAAGATCTTCTGTCTTGCCTGAACCGGGATTCGCAGAGACAAGTATCCTAGATTTACCTATCATATTTCATGATAGTAAGATTTGCATTAAGTTTTTTGCCCCAGTCATCTCCGAATTCGTCTGATAAAATCCTCCGATATAGAGAAAAACTCGCTCATCACTTCAGATGCAGGTTTAGAAAATTCTAAGAAATATAAAGAGTTCATTAGAAAAGAATACAACTCTCCAATATTCTCATTATTGTATTTTGAATCTAAATCGTTGTAAAGATTAATTAAGATCGACAATATAAGAATTTAATGAAGTTAGAGTTCTCTACATTTTTGAATCGAAAAAATAAGGAGAAATTAGTTACTTGGTCATATTCAATCTGTAGGTTTTACCCAATAAATTATCAGGTTAACAGGAATTTTTCCAGTAATAGTTTTACCCATTAGTTGGTGGAAGAATGGTTGAAACTAGGAAAGGAATAAGGGGAAGAATTCGCAACCTAATGATCAAGAAATATGAATCCTTTGATCCGTCGTTCGAAATCCACGAAGTCGAATATAACAAGGATGAAGGAATTCTCACAGTTTTTGTAACTCCAAAATACAGGAAATATATAAAAAACATGGAAGTCACCATACGGGATTATAAAATGAGAGACAGGGTAGTAAAACTTAAAAGAGTTAAGGACGTTTTTAAATTGTCTTACAAACTTAGTACTGAAAAAATGTACAGTTTCTCTTTCTATTCAATTGCCAGGGATGGTAAATTCACAAGATCAGACTATGATATGGATAAACTAAAAGAAAACATGAAAATAATAGGCATCGAAGAAAATCATGTTTCAGGGGAAAACGAATCAGTAAAAACAGTCACTACCGATCAGGTAGCTTCACCCACAGCGTCAGGACCGGTCTTTTCGCCTGTCAAAAGATCGTGGCCTACATCCTCACAATATGCACAGTCATTACAGAATCCCAACTTCTGTATATCCAAGAGTTACGACGAACTTAAGGGAATTGCATTCGAGAAGAATCAGAACGTGAAATATTCAAGCATCATTCAGGGAGCCGGAAATTTTGGAGTTGTATTCAAGTACAGGAGCATCGATGGTGACTTCGCGCTGAAATGTTTCACAAGAGGCAGCCCGAACATTCAACTTAGATATTTTGAAGTCTCAAAAAAAATAAACGAATCTAAAATTCCATTCCTTCTGGATTTCAAATTCTATCAGGATGCATTAAGGGTGACACAGAGACCAAAGGAATATTTTCCGGCGGTGACAATGAAGTGGATCGAGGGAAAGACACTTCATAATTTTATAAAAGAGAATCTTGCGAACCATGAAATGTTCAAGGCAATTGGAAATAACCTGGTAAATTGTATCAAGGAAATGCAGGATAATTTCATAGCTCATGGTGATCTTTCATGTGATAATATACTGATAGACACAGGTAATAATGTGAAGCTTATCGATTATGATGGGATGTTTGTTCCAGCCCTTAAAAAACTTGGGTCTGAAGAACTTGGTCACGAATCATTCCAGCATCCGAGAAGAGGAAAATACTATGGAGAAAAACTCGATAATTTTTCAATTCTCATAATATACACCTCTTTGATCGCCTTATCCAAAAATCCGAAGCTGTGGAAATATAATGGTGATGATCCTGACAAGCTTCTGTTTGATATCACGGATTTCGAATCTCCAGACCGATCCAAGGCATTCAGGGATGTTCAATCAGAGAGTCCGAAATTGAAGAAGCTTGTGAAGCTGATAAATGAATATCTAGGCCAGGCTCCAGACTGGTCCGGGTTTGATCCTGCAGCTCTACTCAGAATGAGATAAGTATTGCTGAGAGATCATCATTCTTTATAATATTCCCATTCCTGCTATCATCAAAAAATTTTCTATCGTCATAATGGTCCCACAGCACACCAAAACTATCTTCACCGGTTTCCATTATAAATTTTGACATGGCATCGGTCGCAAGTATTATTTCACTTCCTTTCTTCACCTTAAACTTCTCTGTCTTGATATTCAATTTCTGATCAAAAGGTTTGTTGTTCAGTGGAAAGCCATATCCAGACCAGACAAGGCTTGGATGGATACCAAACTGATCTGGAGAATTCAGTGGGAAACTCTTCATCATTCCTTCTTCAAAGATGAAAATACATGAATCGCCTATTGCATGCACAGTGAAGTTCTCCATAGAACCATCTTCTCTTCTCATTCCTAAAAAAGTAGAATATGCGCCCCGAACTGCCTTGTTCTTTACGTTCCATTTCAGTCCTTTCCAGTTGATACTTTCGTACCAGACTTTGCGGGAATCTCTGATAAACTGACCAATGTCATTTTTTATTTTGTCATCACCACCGAAGTTTACGAATTCGTTACTCAATGAAGAAGCCCATTGGCCAGAAAATATTGAGTCACTTGCACCATCAGCTATGGCAAATTTGAGTTTTTCAAGGTTGAAGCTGAGAGCATCCTCAGTCTCTTCAGACCGATTTCCGGCCTTAGAAAAATTAAAGGAGCGAACCTCCATTATTCTACCTTGTTATATACCACTCTTGTTCCAATATCCAGAAGCTTTATCAGCTCTTCAAGATTTGCGTTGAAAACATATGCTTTGGAACCACTGTCCACGTTGGAGAATTCCTCCTTTGCTATGGCCACCATCGGTTCAGGTACAGTGCTGGTCATTGAAAACATTGTTCTCGCGTTCTTATCTTCCGGTATTTCTGTTTCATCCTTCGGGAAGCTTATTGGCTTCTCATCTTTCTCAGAAAGATGGCAGTTCCAAAGCAGAACCTTACCATCAGAAGTTTCCAGGTTCATTATTTCTTCTGCAATGTTTAACGGATTCCCATCCGTTGCTCCTCCATCACTTATATTTATGATAACAGGAGGAAATGAATTTCCGTGTTCTTCAATCCATTTTTCAGTCCAATCCTTGGCAATTGTGAGTGCCTTTACCATTGGAGTATCATAGGAAGCAACTGGTTCAAACCAAACTGGAAACTCTGTTTCAATCGTTTCTCCATCTATCTCCTCCGTATGTTTTTCCATCTTCAGAATGTGGGTCTCAAGTTCAGAAATAGATACTGGACTATCACCAATCAGGCCTCTTGCATCACCACTCTTGAATCCATAACCAATGACTCCAACATCAAAATAAGGTCTTATTCCATCCGATTTTGTGCATCTGCTGATAACCTCATTCATCTGCCTGTTGATTGCATCTGAAGCTTCCTGGGCCTTTGATCTCTGTCCTCCTGCAATTTTCCTGCTCATTGATCTTGACTGATCAAGGAGGAAAATGAACAATCCAGGGTTCCTTCTACTTATTTCTGCCTCATATGTCATGCACATTCATTCTTTCATTTAATATAAATTTATTAGTTCTTCTTTTCAAGCAATCCCAGTAACACTGCTACCAGAATTACGATGTAACCTATTATGAAAATTCCAGGATATGCTATTATTCCTGCAACTGAAATTACAGCCATAGCTGTTAAACCGACATTTTTCTTTCTTCTGCTGAGTTCAACTCCTATTATTGCAATTACACTGAACAGCAAATTGTCAACAACGGCGGTCCCTGCACTCACCTGCCCAAAAAATGAAATGTAGCTTGTGATGTCATGCAGTACAAATAGTATCAGCGCAAGGACTATATTTATGAGAGCTCCTATTATCCCTATTTTATAATAAAGCTTAAATGATGCCATGGTAGATTGATAATTTCAAGCTATTAAAATTTATCATTTTTTTAATTCATACTTTTTTCCTCTCCACTCAATATGACTGGATCTAAACCCTGTAACCATATTAACGAAATAGATAAATGGCAATATTATAGATGCTATGGTAACCATTAGAATGTTCTGTTTCTCGCGCGAAATATTAATTATAATTGTCATGGCCCAGGGAATGTAGCCAAGAAGAAATATATTCCAGACAAAAATCGACAGTGGAATCAATGCGAATATATATATTATAACAAGACCATATATTCCAACTCCTGCATAAAATGCGTTCTTACTGTGGGATATGCTGATAGCAATCTGTCTGTTTGACCATTCCATGAAGGTTTTCCTATCTTCTTTAATGTAGACAACTGGCCTTGTATTATGGGCATAAGCAATCCTCAGATTTCTTTCCTTGCATATGGATGTTATGGTGGAATCATCAGAAATAGAATCTGCAAATCTTTCAAAATTATCTGGAAAAATAAGATCATTCCTGAACGCCACTGAACCGCCCCACACAAATCTGGTCAGCCTGAATTCCATCATATTAATTCCAAGATATCCCCACGTTTTTTTTATAAAATCCCACAGGCTTCCCCTATCCACTGGATCATAATATGGATAGGTAGTGCTCGCACCAACCTTTTCGTCACCAAGAAGAGTAATCAGGCTTTGCAGCCAGTTAGGTTTAACAAGTGTATCTGAATCCAGGATTGCGAAATAATCACTATATCGATATTTTTTCATGGCAGTAGCGATTGCGCCAACCTTTCCACTACCACTGTAATTGCCATCTGAAACTATAATTTCCATATCATGTTTTTCCAGTACCCTTACGGCTGGGTCTGATATATCGTCAACAACAGCAACAATGTTATAATTGGTGATTGTCTGCTTCTTTATTGCTTCCAAGGTTTTTTCGAAATTTATATCAACACCCTTGCATGGGAAGATAACTGTAATGTGTTTTCCATCAAATTTCCTGTTCCTGAAATTTTGTCTCTTCCACCACTCCACAAGATAGATCCTTAACGATAGAAATATTATCAAGGCTAATAATATAAATATCCAGAGTATTTTTACAATTTCAATGTCTTGAATCATCTATCTCACTAATTGGAACGGTTCTGCTACCTCTAGTACCTCTAACAGGCTCGGATTCTTTCCCAATTCTCTTTCCCCTTAATATGTTAAATATGTCTGAAAGGGAAAGAACGGAAAAGATTATCCCGGTTATGAGAGAAATAAAAAGAAAGATCTCAAAGAATATAATATAGTAAGAAGCCTGGTAAACGATTACAGAGCTGGCAAAATTCATCAGCATTGATACCAGTCCTATCATTATGGTAAAGACAAATAACCTGTTTATCTGGCCAAATATTGGTTGCTTAAGGCTTTCTGGGTGAAATATTGGTATCATTGAGATCATTACAGTGTATGCCGCCATCATAAGACCCATAATTGTACCATAGAAGGTGAGGATTGATGCGCTGGAATAGAAAGAAGCTATCTTCGAGGTCACTAGGGTGTCTGTTGGTATGTAGATCTTTCCTATGTTTGTTGTCAGAAGAAAAGTAATGATAAATGACAAAACAACCACATTTCTCAACTTATAAAAAGAATCCAGCCTTCCCTTCAGCCTGACCTGAGCCATGGAATATTATAGTAACCCAGTATAAAATTTTTTATTATAATATCCCTAAAAATGATGAAGTTTTCAGAAAAATCGGAAGGTAGACTGGTCAATCAGGTCGGTAAAACTTTCCAGATCGATATCCCCTACCTTCACATTTGCAACGAGCTGTGTCCAGCCAACTTCAAAATAGAATGAAAGGTTTTCACCTTTAACCATAAAAAGCAGTTGGGTAACTCTATCTACGTTTTCCTTGTCTGGAAATTCATCACTCTCAATTTCTTGGTTCTTATCAGCATTCGTTATGTATGTGTGGTGAAGGTATTCGAAGGAATAGTTGTGAAGGGGGAAATTTCTTCTTTTTTGGATAGCAAGCATCCGCACAAAATATTCAATGATATTTCCAAAATCACCCTCTATTTTCATTGGCTCCTGCATATTTTTAAATTCTTGAATGGTATTTAAAATTGTTCCAATTTTCCATATCAAATTAAGTATTTTAAAAAACACAATGCGTAAAAACTTTTTTTCCAAAATTTATTATGTTTTGTCTGGATGAAAGACTTATGACCGATGATATTCCAGAAGTAAGAAAAAACCACCCTTATATAATGTATGAGATGCTCAAGGAGACTCCTAAAGCGCTTAAAACAACCTTAAGGGATGTAATTAATGAGGAAATTGAGTTCAAACGAGGTTCCGTAACGGTAACAGGCAATGGAACGTCATATCACGCGGGTGTGCTTGGGTTTCAATCAATTTCGGAGGAGGATAAGCCATGGAATTATATACAGTCCTATGAACTTGAAAATTATAGATCACCTGGCAATAATATAGTAGCATTCTCCCATACAGGTAAGACATATTCAACTGTTCAATCAATAAAAAAATACCCCGATAAGTTCAGCGTAGGTGTAACCCATGATCAAAATTCTCCGCTAGCCAAAATCTCAAGTAGAAGTATCGTCATCCATGAAAAAGATAAATCTCTATGCAATACAAAAGCCTTTTTCGACAACTCACTTGCATCTCTTATAATAGCCAAGAAATATGAAAAATCCAAATATGACTATGAAGGGTTCATTAACATGATCGACAGGAATCTTTCAAAAGCAGATATGGAGATGAAATCAATAGTCAATGAAATTGGGAACATTAACAATATTTTTGTCCTTGGAGCAGGGAATAACTTCATAGCAGCCCGGGAAACAGCCCAAAAGCTCAAGGAAGCAACACACGTACATAGTGAAGGTATAGAACTTGAGGAGTATAATCACGGTTGCACATCTGTAACAAATGAGGGTACCCTGCTGATCAATATCTGCAACAGGGAGGACAACTCAAGGGTAGAACAGATAAACCGAGGAATAAAGCACGTAGGAGCCAAATCAATCGGCATTGGCGGACCCGGAGACTTTGAAATAGATCTTGACGTCAGAAACAGCTTTGAATTACCAATCCAGGCTATCACCTATACTTATTTCCTTGCATACCACCTTGCGGTTAAACTTGGAATCAACCCGGACATACTAAGATTTGATGAAAAAGACTACTATGATTTTGATATGGCAATATTTCCATCAGGTCAACACTAAGATATTTTCTTATTAGCCTTTTCTATCTTATTCTCAATTTTCTTAAGCTGGAATGGGTTAGTAGGTTCCTTACTTTTAAGCATTTTATTCTTCAGCTTCTCCCTCAGTTTATCATCCTTGCACAAATTCAGAACACTAATCTCGAATTTCTCAAGTTCTCTCATTTATATCATCTCTCATATAGATAAGCTGAATTTATCTTTAACTCTCTCGCTAAATTCTTTATATGTAGCGTTAATCTTATTTTCAATATCCTCACTGCTGTTTCCATACCCATAAAACTCTATAGTAAGGATTGGCTCATTGAGTTCAAAGGATTCTGGATGTGATTTAATGTTTACTCCATTGCCCATCATGTCAAAGACCTCTCTTATTAGTGGTGCAATTGCACTTTCCATTATTCCATTTACTTTTATTTCCCTGCTCATGTAAGCCTTCTCAGATAGCCCCATTTTTTTAAGGATATGGGGTAACATTGACCTCATCTCCCTCGGTACCCCCGGAACAGAAATTATTACTTTCTCCCCATATCTGAGAAACATTCCGGGAGCTGTGCCGACATTATTTTCTATAATTTCCGTGCCTCTCGGCATTCTTGCCATTTTTAACCTCTCTTCTGTTAAGTCCAGTTTTAATGATGTATACTTTGCTTTCAAAGCATTGATTGCATCAGCATTCACCTCTAGTGGCAATCCGAGGCACTTAGCAATAGACTCAACCGAAATATCATCCATGGTTGGCCCAAGCCCTCCTGTTGTGATAATAACATTGACTTCCTGTAACATAAAATTCAATGATCTGCATATTTGATCAGATTCATCCCTGCAAGCTACGTGAAAGTTCACATTAAATCCGTTTGAAGTGAGAAAGGAAGATATTTCAGCTGAGTTCGAATCAATTGTTCTTCCTTTAACAATCTCATTTCCAATGGAAATAACACCTATGTCCATTATTTCACTCCTAAATGTTGTTCAAATAGGAAACGTAAAACATCAACGCAGACATTCCTACAAGCACCAGCATAAATATGAGCATCTGTCTCTTTCTGTTTTCCAAGGTTATCAATCAATGATTGCTAATAATCTATTTAACCTTTACAAATTGAATTTTTTTAACAAATAATTACCGGAACACCTCTTCTTTATGCAACTTTCAGAACTTGAGAGATTATGTTCTTCTGGTATTCTGCTGTTATCACTTAAACAGTGAAGTTTCCTGAGGAATCTTGAAGAGGAGATCACATATAATTGAATAGCAACATATTTATTTCCTTAAGTCCATTACCTTTTGCTCTTAATAGGTGTAGAAAAAGATGAACATACGGAGATTAATTCTCGATGTTGGCAAAGGAATTAACAGGCCAACATTAATAGAACTTTCAGAGGTTATCAGTTCGGTGAAGGGGGTAGAGGGAGTAAATATTATCGTGACTGATATGGATATTGAGACTATGGGAGTCAACGTTACCATAGAAGGAAACAACATCAATTACGATCAGGTTTTAAAAGGCATTGAAGAAGTTGGAGCTGTAGTACATTCAATAGATGAAATTGCAGTAGGAGCTAAACTTATAGAAAATATAAGGCGTGATGAGTGAACGAAGACGATTCATTTGCCCTGAGTATAGGTGCAATTGATGGATTAATTACATCATTGATGATAACAAGTAATGCCATAATAAGTAAGTCAACCATCTTGCTTGAAACTGCTCTAAGGATAAGCCTGGGTTCAGCAGTTGTGGGTGCTGCAAGTTTTTTTGTTGCTGAATATGGAAGACTGAGGCAGGGAGAATACCGGGTAGCTCATCTATTGAAGCCTTCCCTGGGTCCTGGTCAAAGGAAAACATCGGTCAATAGACGAAATCTAAGTGATGCATTCAAGGGAGGCTCATTTTCCTTTATTATGGGATTTGTCGGAGCTGCAGTTCCAATAGTAAGTTATTCTCTGTTACACAGAGGTGGGGTTTATTCATTGGCCTTTTCATATTCAGCCCTGGGTATTACTGGTATATTCCTTGGAAAGAGTTCTGGGGGAAAGATATCAAACTGGTTCATATCTCTGGTGATACTTGGAGTTATAATGACTGCAGTTGGATATTACTTAAAGATAGTATCTTAGTTTCAGAAAACGAAGAAAAAGATAAACTTATTGAAGTGATACAGTTTAAATGTCTAGGCTGTTGTATCTCTCCTTATTGAGTATAATGTTTCTTCTCTCCATAGTAATTGAGATTATTGGGGGGGTCATCATCTTTTCTGGGCAGATATTTTATATATTCTATTCGATCATAGGTTTGATAGTGTTGATGCCACTATTGGAATATTTTTCATACCGTAAAATTAGAATTTTGAATTTCTATCCAATAAGCATTTTTATTCTGTCAATGTTCCTCGCAATTTTAATGGACTTTGCCTATTTTCCAGCCCTGGCTCTCCAAATAATTGCATTGATTTTTTCCATAAGGTACATCATAGATAATGACAAAATGAAGAAGTATCATTCGGTTTACATAGTATATGGATTTCTCATGCTTCTTCTTTCCTCCCTCCTAAGAGAGATTCCATTTGAAAAATTATCTCAGGTGCTGATTTTTAACATTGGTGATGATATCAACGTTGCAGGTGTTCCATTCTTCTTCAGCAATGGTGTTGTAGTTGCAGGAATGAGGTATTTTGTATTTTCCTTCAGTTATCAGTATATGGTCATAATACTGGTTCTTGGTTTCCTGCTACTTGAAAACGCCAGGAGCATAATTAAAATATCCACTGCAAAAAAGCAAGGAAAGGGTAACATCGTAAATCTGACATCAATGAGCTTTTCAGTATTATCATGTCAGTGTGAAACTGTCACATCAATAATCCCGGCCATAGGTGCTGAAATAATTGGAATAATATCCCTGCCCATTATACTGGAGAGTCTAATTCTTTCCGTAGGTACTTTCCTCTACCTTCATTTTGTTCAAAAGGGGAGATACGGAATATTCGGGAATCTCTGGAATTCTAAGAAAGAAAGGAGGGGCTTGTTAATCATAGCGCTCATAATAATGGTGATCAGTCCAATATTGATAACAGTAGGAGTTTATTATGATCTTCAGAAAAACCTCCTGTTTTATTTTGGAACCAATCTTGGTCTCTTTGCAGTATCATCGTTGATCTTTACTCGTTTATTCGGTGAAATCAGGATCAGACTAGAAATATCCCAAATAATGTACGCATTTTTAGCCTTTTTCACGATCTTCTTTATGGTTGTATGGTATATTCCAGTCATTCTTGATCTTGCAGTAAGTAATGGGATCATATTTTCAATTATGGGTCTGTTTTCAGTGATTTCAGGACTTATATTATCTTTTATGCTTACACCAATTGATAAAATCAGGCGTTCCATAATCTATGAATATATAACGGGAATGTTTCCAATTGTATTTGTAATTGTACTTTACTATACTGTTATTACTTCGAGCCAGATATGGCCTGTTTTCAGTATAACAAGTCAACTGGTATTCGCCCTTGTTCTATTGGGTTTGAGTCTTCCATTTATGTGGTTTTCCACAAACTATTCAATATATGGCAACTATGTTGCAAACATAGAGATAAATAAATGAGATGAGATATGAAATTTGTCAATTTCATGATTTATCAATTCTCTACCAGTTTTAGTCTTAGAAACGCGTAAATACGAAATTCAAATTATCGCCTATGAAAATAGAAATAGTAACTGAAAACGGTAACCTCTTTCCTTTCGCATATGAGGATGGAAATGTTAAGAAAGGAAAAAAAATCTCCAATCTCAATAAATTTTATAAGGAAATAAAAGAGAATGTGAATTCTATCGAATTCAAGGAATCCAGTATGGAAAATCACTCCACTGCTATTCCAGTTTGCCCTGGGAAAATTCTCTGCCCGGCCTTGAATTTCAGGAATCATTCTGCTGAAACTGAGCAAAAAAATCCAGAATTTCCATATTTTTTCCCAAAGTTCTCCAACGCCCTCATACCATTCAATGGAAAAATATTGAAGCATGTGGGTATTGAACAGCTCGATTATGAAGGAGAAATAGCAGCAATAATAGGAAGAAAAACATTTATGGCTTCAAGGAAAGAGGCCCAGGACTCCATAGTGGGTTTTGCAGTTGTGAACGATGTAAGTGCGAGAGATTATCAGAACCAGTTTTCTCCAAATCTCGGGAAAAACTGGATAATGGGAAAAGCTGCAGACACTTTTCTCCCAGTAAGCAACACGGTATTCATAGGAAAGGAAGAAGAATTCTCAATCAAGACCCATGTAAACGGTGAAGCCAGGCAGGATGGAAATACCCGGGACATGATATTCCCTTTCGCTGAAATGATATCATACATAAGCAGGAATATAACACTGGAACCTGGAGATATGATTCTCAGTGGCACGCCTGCTGGAGTTGCAGCATCAGGTAAATATCCATATCTTAGGAAAGGGGACATGGTAAGGATAGAATCTGACAAAATAGGAAAACTGGAAAATGTTATAGATTGAGAGCCAAGCATTCATTATAGTGAAATGATATTCGAGGAAAATAAGGAACAGCTGTTGCAGGCTAAGCTACCATTCACTATATCTGTTCCAGAGAATGAAGAGTTTAAAGCTTCAATTCGTTTTTCATATAATGAGCCAATTTCTGTTAGAATAGAAATAGGGACGGGCAAAGGAAGAATGTCGATCAAGGAGTCATTCATGGACTGGTTCTACTATGGATTTCCAAAAAATCATATGAAAAGTGCAGTTGAATATTACGGACATGAAACAATAGATAAGATTGTCCTGAATGGTGAAACGCATTTGGTATTCTCAGGTCCCGATTATTTAGGCAGGTCATCATCAACAGTCTTCATAAGGGGAACTATGATTGAATTAAGATACGAGCAGGGAATGGAAAATCTTTCCCTGAACATGATTAAAAACATGAGGATGAATGAGGTCAAAGATATGAATTTTATAGACTGTTCATTCCTATGTAATTACCGTTCGGAATCAAAATGGTTCGAAAATGAGAGAGTTGGCAGGCTTTCATGGAAAAGAATTTCCGGAGACTCTCTATGGAATTATTATCCTGATTCGACCGGAGAGCTTCATGGATTACATAAAATCACCATCTATAGAAACAGTTTATCTGAATTCTTGTGGATTGATGTTTCCAGGAAGAATAGCGGGATTAAGAATTTACGATACAGGTTTTCAAGAGGTGGAAATATTTTTAAGCTGGTGAAAAATGAAAATAATTCATTCTTCGGGGCTCTTTCAGATAATGGGCCATATCTTTACCAGAAGGAAGATGATCGATTTGTTTATACCGTTACAGTACCCAGAATGAAAGAATTTGACGAGGACAGGCAGAATTTTTTTTCATATATGGAAAATTTAAACTTTAGCTCATTTTTACCCTGATTAATGCCATTTAGATATGATATAGGTATTTCTTCAGGGAAGAAAAGGGTTGAAAATGGTATAGGGATAGGGAAGGGAGCCAATGGAAATCCGTATCTAATCAATAATCAGTCCTTGATGTTCCACACATTGATCACAGGTAGAACAGGTACAGGCAAGTCAAATCTTCTGTTGAACCTTTGCATGAATATTCTGAAGATAGATAATTCAAGCATGGTTATCATAGACTTTCATGGTTCACTATCCGACAATATTATTTCAATGATGAATAACAGGCAACTGATCTACCTTGGAAGTACTCCAGATGGAAGGAAGAGCGTAAAGATGAATATACTCAAGGGAGCCTCAGAGTCATCAGTATCATTCTACCTGATACAGGAAATATTCTCCAGGGAATCCTCTCTTTCAGGTGGGACGTGGGGACCCAGGTTGCAGACAATATTCACATCAGTGCTAAGGGAAATATTACGGAATGATCCAGAATCAACTCTTGGTGATTTCATGGAGACCCTTCTTTCAAGGCAGCTGATGAAATCACTTTCTGATAATTGCTCAAAGGAAAGCAAAAAGGTCATTGTAAACCTAATCTCCAGATGGCAGTCATGGATAGAATACAGCTCAAGTTCCATAAATAAATTATATCCTATTTTAAGTGATCCTAAAATAAAATCACTGGTTTCTTCAAGAAACGAAAGCATGGAGATCATCAAGGAACTCAGGGAGGGAGGTAAGGTTGTGATAATTGATGTATCAAAGACCAGATTCTCCGCAACACAGGGAAAAATAATCTCTTCACTTATACTCAACAGGATCTGGACTGAGATCCTGAGGGAGGGGGCAATCTACCCAACTATGATAGTTGCTGATGATGCACAGAATCTAAACTCCAGTGTAATGTCTGAAATTCTAAGTGAGGGAAGGAAATTCAATACCTACCTGACCGTAGCTTCCCAGTATCTCGACCAGTATGATCGATACACAAAGGGCGCTCTCCTTTCAAATTGTGGCTCAATTTATTCATTCAATGTATCAGAAAAGGACGCAATGGAAATAAGCAATGTTATCACTGACAGGAGGAAGAGGGCTGAAACATTGAAATCTATCTTACTTGGAACCCCTCACAATGTAACTCATTTCAATTTTCTCTCTCAGAGAGGCATTGAGGTGGATAGCTTTACTCCATATTTAGTTGAGAAAAAGGGAAGCAGAATAGAGATTGAATCGAGAATAAGAGAAAGCATAAATATCTACGGTAACGAAGATGAGCAGGAGGCAACATCGGAAATTCAAACACTTCCGGTTCACACATACCTATTAACGTTCATGTTGCGTTTCCTTGAAAGCAAGGGGATATTCCCGGAGAAGGAGAAAAAGTTGAACAGCTTGAGGCCAGACATGATGTTCTTTCATAGAGATCGTCCTGTCGTGGTTGAAATCGAAGTTTCTGACATAGGGAAATTTTCAAGGGTCGTTGAAAAAGCCGTAAATTATAGCACTTTGAAATTGATCTTTCTGTGTGACATGAATAATGGCAAAATTCTATACGAAAAATTCTGTGACAGGGATACTATGATAAGGAGTCTTGAAAATCTCAGAATGAAGGGAACCGGGTCATATTTTGATTTCAGGAATATTCTCATATGCGAGGAAAGAAACGGTCTTCTGTATGTGATAGAGGGTGGGAAACTGGCAAGATTTTCAATAGAAAAACTTGATAATTACAGAACATTCATGCAACAGTCTAACATTGATCCAACCTTTATGGAGGTCTGCTTGAACGAAATGAAACGCAAATCAGATTACTACATTGGCCGGGAAGAATTGAAGAAATTTTGGAACGAATCTATGGCAGATTTCTCATCCACGTACAGTAATGAAAAACTTACATTAGTTGATTTGTATAAATAAATGTAGATACATATCAGCAGGCCAGGCTTATTAAGGTCAGAAATATATTTATAAGACCATTAACATGTAAAACCATGATATCTGAAGAGGTAAATGAAAATAACTTCTACGAGAAGACATACCAGTTTGTAAAGAAGCACAGTGCCATAGATAATGAATTTATAAACAGATTCGCAAGAGGCGATATTAGTGTTGATGAATTCAAGCGTTTCTCAGTGGAATTTTTCCACTTTACGCGGGAGTGGCCGGCTATTCTATCTACCCTGCTGGTTAATACTCCGGATGAATCTGACGCTGCCAACCTGACAACAATCCTTGTCTCTGAACTGGGTGACATGGATCCAACAAAGAGGCATGAGCTTCTGTACAGGAAGTATCTGAGAAGCCTCAACATGGATCCAACACCACTTGTCAAGGCAAAGCAGTTACCAACAACAAAGGCATGGCTTGATGGCATGAGAAATTATTTTTCATCTGATTATTATGAGGCTCTTGGGGCAGAATTTGGACTTGAGAACATGGCCATACCCATGTGGGACAAAATTCTTGCAGGATTCACCATTTTTAAGAAGGAACATCCGGAATTCAAGAATGCAGACATTGAATATTTTACATTCCACAGGGAACTGGAAGAACATCATGAAGAGGCAATGGAAGATGTTCTCGGAACGCACAAGAGTGATCCTGAGGCACGGGAGAAATTCTTCAAAGGGGCAAAGGGTATCCTGGACCTGGAAAAGAATTTCTGGCTTGGGCTTTCAGACAAGCACTGATTTAATAATTTAGAAAATTTTTTTCCATTCTTTCAATTCATGTTAACTCAAAACCGTTTCTCTTTATTATTATAATCTTAAAAAGTTGTAATAAAAACTAAATTGCATTGGAGCATTTTCGCAAGTAAAATATGAAAGTCTATTTTGTGAGGCATGGAGAAACCGAATGGAACAGGGAAGGAAGATGGCAGGGGAGTTATGATATTGGCCTCTCAGAGGATGGTAAGAAACAGGCTTTAGAAGCTTCTTTCAGGTTAGAAAATAAGCACATCGATGCCATTTATTCAAGTGACCTCAAAAGGGCATATGAAACTGCTGAGTTCATCAGAAAGAAAACCGGGAATAGGAATATTATAAAGGACACAAGGCTGCGCGAAAGAAGACTTGGAAAGATAGAGGGAAAAACGTCATTGGAAGTTTCTGAGTTGTTATCAATGAACATTGACCTTATGGATATAATAGGCAAGGATCTACCTGTGGATGGGATGGAGCCACTTGAAAGCCAGTTTCAGAGAGCCCGGCAGTTCATCAACGACCTCAGAACATCAGATCATAACATTGCAGTTGTGGTCTCACATGGGGTAACAATAGGGATAATGCTGGAAATCATAACCGGAGAAGATTTTCGAAAGAGAAAAATAGGGAATTGTGAAATCATAGAGACGATGCTATAGGCTTCCACTAAATGAGGGCCCCAAGAGCCATAAATATTAGCGTTAATACAGCAAAAACAAGTTCTAGTGATACATATTTTTTGAGGTCTCTTCCCTTCTCCGGAGTTATATTCTTTGCCAGTCTCATTGCAAAACCTTCTCCGAAGATTACATAGGAAATTATGGCAAAAACAATACCAATAGAGAGGAGTATTCCACCTGTAGAATCAAAGCTAAAAGAAGAATGCAGATAGCCGGTTAAAGCAGCAACTACAATACCCATTATTATGGCCAGACCACCTATCATTCTAGAAACATTACCTGAGACCATCAACCTACCAGCCGTTTCCTCAGTGGGGGAAGATAGATATGCTGAGACTGCCGTGTAAAACCAGAATATCATAATTATCCATAGAACTCCGAAAACTCCATGTATTCCAGCCAGTGCCTTGAATGTTGAATCCATTTTAGATCATTTCCAGATCATCTTAACCCTATTATAATTTTTTAACCAGCAAAAAAAGGCATCCTGTTCATTAATATTGGATAACAGGTGTAATGAATAATCTTCTCTATCTAATCCTGTTCCATTAGCATGTGATAAATATATAAACAAATTTGACTGTTTATTGCATCATATAGCATGGAGTCTCAAGATTTGTTGAGATGAAGCAGTGGATGAAATATCACTGGATGAATTAGAATTGAAACTCATAAAGATATCGCTGACAACTTTTGAAATAGAAAGCTCAATGTGAAATAGATGACATGTTCCCTGGTCTATTTCGTCGTATTCTGTTTAACTTCCTTGAACTGGATTGTAAGATTAGTTGAAATTTGACTAATATCCACAATAGATTTAATATTCGTAAAACATACTATAATATGCAACATAGAAAAGATGGAAACTTCGTCATAGTAAAGCTGGATGAAGGAGAAGATATAATAAAATCACTGGAACAGGTGCTTGTCAATGAAAATATAAAAAATGGCTTCATAGTGTCAGGAATAGGGGCTGGGGTAGAGCTGGAGATTGGCTATCTGAGAGGAAAGACATATGAAAGGGAAATATTCAATCCGCCAATGGAAATAACATCATTTTCAGGAAGCATAACAGAAGGAGACCCGAAGATGCACATTCATATTAACGCATCAGGGCCTGATCATTTGACCTATGGAGGGCATCTTTTCAGCGGGAAGGCAAAACCATTAATGGAAATATTACTGTTTTCATCAGGTTCCATAAGAATGACGCGGGAATTGAAGGAAAGCAGTGGTATGAAAGAGATCAGGTTTCTCTGATCAGTTCCCTGATCAGTTCAAGGTGCCATGGTTCTCTATTCTTTATTTTTGAGTAGATACTATCTGCATCATTCTCCTCTACCCCATATTTTGATAGAGTTTCATTAAATCCCAGGGAAGCTATGAATTCCTTTACCAGAAAGTAAGCGTTTTCTGGGTCCTCATCCACGACATTTTTTCCAGATATGGTGGAAGCAATCTCTCTCATTGCTTCAGGGAAAAGAACTGAATAATGTTTCATGACTGCAGGTAACGTTATGCAGGATGTTATTCCGTGAGGAATTTCAAACTTTGATCCAACAACCTTGCCTATGTTGTGGCTTATCCCCATGGGAGAGTCGTAGACCTGCCAGTAAGAGTACCATGAAGCTATCTGGCATTTCAATCGTGACTCAAGATCGTTAGACTCCAAATTATCAAACAGCAGCCGTACGCCTTTCAGCGCAGCAGTTCTTGAAATTTCCAGTAGATTTGGCTGTATGATGCTCTCAACACAGTGATCCATAGATCTTACGCCCGTAGATCTCCATAATCTTTCAGGCGTCTCAACAGTCATTTCCGGATCGAGTATTACCTCCTGTGGGGTTATCTTCTTGTCTCTGATACCGTCCTTCTCACCCCCAATGGTATAACCCGCGATATGTGAAAATTCAGATGCAGACAGTGTTGTTGGAACTGCAATGTGAAGCGTTTCAAGATCATAGTAATACTTCACCACTTTTGCTGCATCGGTAACACTCCCCCCTCCAACTGAAAGTATTGAATCGCAGTGATTGTTCCTGTAAACTTCCACTGCATGTTCAATTTCTTCCATGGGGGAATGCTGTGTTATCTGGTTCATGATGAAATAATCAATTCCAAGAATATTCAGAATCTTATTGAATCCCCGTGTTTTTGAAACTGAGTTACCAGTTATTATGAGTAATCTTTTCTTCCTGGTCTGGGTTAAAATAGAATTTATGTTTGAAACTGACCCTTTACCATACGTTACCCTGTTAAGTGGAACATAATTAAATTCTTCTATCACTGGTACCACGATCTGGAATATTCTGGATCTTCAATTTCCTTTCCCTTTGTAGTGAGGAACAGGTGATCATAGGTTTCAATCATGACTGCAATTTCATCAGTCCCTTCCTTTCCTATTGCTTTCTCTACTGCACCTGGTTGCGGTCCATGAATTATTCCCCTTACATGAAGTGTTACGGAACCTGGTTCTATGCCTTTTCTGCTCATGAAGTTGCCAGAAGAATAGAAGAGGAATTCATCTACATCTATATTGTTGTGGTAATATGAAATCGGTATGCTCTTTGGATGAAAATCAAATTTTCTCGGAAGGAAAGTGCCAACCATCATGGACTTCGAGGAGAATGTTTCGTGAACAGGTGGGGGCATATGGATCTTGCCTACTATGGGTGCCATTGCATCTGTATTTATGGCATAGGGATATAAATAGCCATCCCATCCTTCAACGTCAAGTGGACTGTGATCCCGTTCCTCAATGACTAAATTATCATCAAGTTCAACAAAAACCCTAAAGTTTCCTGTTTCATCCCTAGGTTTCTGAAGTTTTGGAACTCTTATATTTCTTGTATAGTAGGGAGAACCTTCCTTGATCTGACCGTAAAGATTCAGATATCTCCTTGGGAGGGTTAGGTCATCCTTTGATTGGAATATGAGAAAATAAGATTCTGGCGAGCAGTCTAATTTGAATGTGAGCCCCTTTGGTATGTAAATATAATCTCCTGGCCCGAATTGTATATCTCCAAGGATTGATATTAAATTCCCATTGCCTTTGTGCACAAACAGAAGCATATCGTATATACCATTCCTGTAAAAATCGTCAGTATTTCTTTCAGGTTTGAGTATCTGAACCTTAACCCTGTCATTCATGAGAATCGTAACTTTTCCATCTATAATCGTACCATTTCTTGGAAGATTTGATGTTTTCAGATGTCTGTGCGAATAGGGAACATCATCTATTTGCTCTTTCTGAATTTCCTTAGCAGTGAATTTCCTGACCCTCGTAGGTTCGTGTATATGGTACAGGAGACTGTATGGCCCATCGAAGCTTTCCTCCCCAAACAACTCCTCTCTTCTCAGCTTATTCTCATCATCATATGTATGCCTTGTCTCAGGCATAATTCCCTGTTTTACGTAAAAAACCATCTTAACACACCTCATTTTTTAAAATTCCTAAAGTTTCAGATCTTATTTCCACCACATCACCCTTCTGCAGCCATCTGGTTTCTGGATCATCTTTCTCGAACAGGCATCCACCAGCCATGGTTCCCGTCATCAGGATATCCCCTCTCCTCAGGTAGCTATCCATTGAGCAGTATTCTATTAATTTGCCAATGCTGAAATACATGTCATTCATATTTGAACTGGAAAATGGTTTTCCGTTTATGCTTGAATCCACCCTGATATCAAACGTCCTGCCATTCCATCTATCCATGATTTCATCCTTTGTGGTTATATATGGACCGACGCTTGTAGCAAAATCTTTGGATTTGGATGGCCCAAGATTAAGTGTTGCCTCTTTCCTCCAGAGGTCCCGTGCACTCCAGTCATTCATGAGGGTCAATCCATAGACATATTCCAGTGCCTGATCACTTTCTATATTCTTTCCATCTTTTCCTATTATAATTCCAATTTCAACTTCAAGGTCCAGCTGCCTGGTAAAATTGGGCTTTACTATTTTTTTTCCACCTGAGATGAGAGCATCCTTGTTTGTATAATAATATATGGGGATCTCATACCAAAATGGATTCATTTCTAGCCCGCGATTCTTTCTCGAGTTCTTCACATGTTCCTCAAAGGCATAAAAATCTCTCACCTGATTAATCTCCTTCAATGGAACAAGCAGATCGTATTCTCCCTTCACCTGATGAAACTCTGAAATGTGATCTTTAAAAATTTTACTGTTAAAATCAAATATGGATAGTTTATTCCCATTAAGGAAATCGGATAAGTCATAAACCTCCTTTCCAGAAAATACTGCATACGAATCTTTCCCTTCGTATGAAATCCTTCCTATTTTCATGATTACCTGTTTATAGGTTTCCCCTTCTGGCCTGATCTTTTTCTATGGACTGGAACAGTGCCTTGAAATTACCCTTCCCGAAAGAGGTAGCACCTTTCCTCTGAATAACTTCATAAAAGAACGTGGGTCTGTCTCCCGTGGGTTTGGTGAAAATCTGAAGCAGATATCCATCGTCATCCCTGTCAACCAGTATATTCAGTGATTTCAAGGTAGCAATATCCTCATCTATCTTTCCCACTCTCTGGGCAAGCTCATCATAGTAGGAATCTGGCGCAGATTGAAACTGTATTCCTTCATTCTTCATTTTGGAAACAGTACCCACAATGTCGTCAGTATGAAGCGCTATGTGCTGCACACCTGGCATATGATAATAATCCAGATACTCCTGTATCTGGGATTTCTTTTTTCCAGGCGCAGGTTCATTGATTGGAAAAACTATCTTCCTGTTGTTATATTGTACAACCTTTGACCTGAGAGCAGTGAATTCTGTGCTTATATCCTTGTCATCAAAACTTATGAGCGGCTCAAAACCCATTCCATCCACATAGTAATCTACCCAGCTGTCCATTTTCTTATCTTCTACATTACCTACTATATGATCAAATCTTGTAATTCCACTGCCCTTGGTCTCTACCATTTCCACGGGCTCAAAGTTTGGTGGTAACCTGGACTCAAATTCTCCATAGTCTATCAGGGAATGAACAGTCTCTCCATAAGTGTATGCCTTTGCCCGATGTACAACACCGTTTTCCGTTTTAATATCTTCCACCTTTCCATGCTTTACAACCTTTCTTTCCCTTATATCATTCAGTGCATCATCAAGACTGTTTACCCTGATTGCAATATCTTTCACTCCATCACCATGTAATTTAACATGGTTTGATATTTCAGAATCAGGGTTAAGTGAATTCGTGACCATTACCTTAACTTTTCCCTGTTCCATCAGGTAAGATACCCTGTCCCTCACCCCGGTCTCCGGTCCACTATAACCTATGACGTTGAAACCCAGTCCAAACTTATGATAATATGCCCATTGTTTTGCGGAACCCACATAAAATTCCACATAGTCAACCCTGTCCATTGCCTTTTGTGTCATATCAGATAATAACAAGGAAGGTATATGAATATTTTCATAGTCTATATTCTCTGAACGCGTCTGTTACTCACTCTCACGCGAATCCTGATTTTATGTTGAATTTAAATTTATGTAATATATTTTAAATTATAGATTATTATCTTACTTTTACTGGAAGGAATTCCTAAAACCAGGAGTATGGATAAGGAACCCTCTCATTGATCAAAACATTTTAATACATATAAAATTTAAGTGTTATAAATGAAGGAAGTTGTGACTGAAGACGGGGCAGTATCACCAATTATTGCCACAATATTGTTGATAGCCATAACTGTAGTTTTAGCTGCAACCCTCATCTCAATACTCTCAACTTTTACCAATTCCACCCATCTAGAAGATATTGATTCTTCCTTAAGCCTTAGTGGAGTCATGAATACCTCAAAGACAAATTCCTATGATCTTAATGTCTCTTCCACTAGCACTTCCCCCTCACTATCACAGATATTCATAGAAATATTTGATGGTTCCAGAGAAATCTATGATGGCTCTCTGGCACCGGGTCAACACGGTAATCTTACCATTACTACAAACATGACAACCTTTTCTCCATTGGGATTCATAAAGCTTAGCCTCACAGGCAAATATAGTACGATCACGGAAGTTGAACTGATTTATGCAAGTTCTGTTTTTGCAACTGTAACCCCGGTGTGAAAGATTATCGGGCTTTTGAGCTTAGGTATCTGAGTATTTCCTCAAAGTTAACTCCATTAAGGACGCAGGCTGTTGAATTGCACAGTGAATATGTTGCTGGTTTCAGCGATTCATCCCTTTCATAGTAGGCACTGGTATAACCCTTAGCAGCAAGCTGTTTCCTGATCTTTATTAACTCATCCATATCATTATAATTTCCCTTCAGAAGAAATGAATTGGTTCTTTCTATCTCTGTTTCTATCCTGAATGTGAAGTATGAAGGATATTTTGTTATATTTTCCACGGTTTCAGATGTTGATAGATTGACCAACTCATTGTACTGGCCAGCTAAATTTGAATAAAGAAGCATTCTTTCGTAAACTGCAAACTGGGATGGTATGGAAGAATCTTCCTGGGAATTCAGGGTGCCTATAAATGCACTCCTGCTGTCTTTCAAGATCGCTTCACTTTCAACCTTTAACTTGAAGTATAACTGATCAGCAATCTCCTTTGCATTTTCTATGGCTTCATTGTTTGCTGTTGAGAATCCGAATTTGAAGAAGCTCATGGCTAGGAATGCATAATCTGACAGATAGCCAGGGACTTTTTTCCCACTTGGATAGATAAGATGAACGCATCTTCCGTTTTCTACATATTTCGTTGAAAGGAAATTATAAAGTTCCTCAGCGTATTTCAGAAATTTCCTGTCGTTGGTAGATGAAAAAGCCTCGCTCAGTGCATATAAAAGAAAACCGTTCATATCTCCACAAACCTTTGTATCTGTTTGCGGTGGAACTCTTTTCTCCCTTATATCCTTCAGTTTACCCAGATTTTGTTTTATACCATCATCAAGCCAGAAAAATCCATTCTCATTGAATTTATCAGTATCATTCTTCTCATTTTCAATATAAAGGATATTCATGCCGTTTGATGTCCCCTTCGGTTCTTCAACATAGTTTCCATCATCACGTACATTAAACAAAGAGGCGAATCTTGCATAATCCTCACCGAGTATCTTCATAAGTTCTTTTGAAGTCCAGAGATAGTATTTTCCTTCTATGCCTTCGCTGTCTGCATCAATGGCACTGTAATAACCACCATCAGGAGACAGCATTTTTTCCCTCAGGAACGCCATTTCCTCCTTAATGATATCCAAATACTGTTTCTTTGATGTTACTTTATAAATATTTGACATGGCCGTGATGAAATTTGCCTGGTCATACAGCATTTTTTCAAAGTGTGGGATCTTCCAGCCAAAATCGGTTGCATATCTATGAATTCCATTTCCTACGTGATCATAAATTCCTCCCATCCTGATTGCCGCTGCAGTCCTCTCTGCCATCTCAAGTGCATCTTTTGCTTTATATATACTGTAATAGTGAGCAAGGAAAGACATTATATGTGATGATGGAAATTTCATGTTCCTCCCAAATCCACCATAGCTCTTATCAAATGAGCTTTGGAGCTGGCTGTAAGCCATATTTGCTAAATTTTCCCTGTTATAATTAGCAACTTTTGAAACCTTAGTTCCTGTTATTAGTTCATTCTCCTGTACCTTCTTGAATATTTCTTCTGGGCTGCCTGTCCATAGTTCGTTAATACTGTTCAGAAGTTCGATTATACCTATGGAACCATACCTTGACTCTCTTGGGATATATGTGAATGGAAAAACTGGTTTCAGTTCCGGAGTAAGAATAATATTGAGGGGCCAACCAGCATTTCCAGCAACTCTGTTGGCAAAATCTATGAAATAAGCATCAACATCTGGCATCTCTTCCCTGTCAACTTTTATACTGACATATTTCTCATTCATCACTTTTGCAACGTCATCTCTGCTAAAGCTTTCTTTCTCCATCACATGACACCAGTGACAGGTTGAGTAGCCTATGCTCAAAAAAATAAGTTTATTCTCTTTTTTTGCCTTCTCAAACGCTTCGTCTGACCATGGATACCAGTCTACTGGATTAGACGCATGTTGAATTAGATATGGACTTTCTTCATTTTTCAGATGATTCATGGTATTACTACTCATATATACCTCATCCAACGAAGATTATTATTATTAATGTATTTTTAGAATCTAAAAACGAGATTCATACGTTTCATACTCTTAAATCCTATTTTAGGAGTTTTTATGATCAATTCTTCTCTCTTATGAATCTAAGTTGTAAATATTGAAAATTGAACGAAATATGATAATTATAAGGTTCCATATCGAGCATTTTTAATCCGGGTAGGGATTACACATGGGACAGAATATGAAGGTGGCAATAATATGGTAAATGGTAAAAGAAATATAGCGATACTGATCAGGCATGGAGAAAGCCTGGCAAATGTAAAGAAAATCGTATCAGAAGACATAGACGGTTTCCCCCTAACAGAATTAGGAGTAAAACAGGCATTGAAGACCGGTAAATTGCTCGAACCCATCTCCAGAAGTGTTGATTCATTCATATCAAGTCCGATCATCAGGGCAGTTCAGACTGGCCTCAATGTAATGGAAAGCATGGGACTGGAAAGGGAAGTAATCAGGGATGATCTCCTTATTGAGACAAGATTTGGAAAATACAACAATATAAATTTCAGTGATTTTCCAAAGTTTCACAAGAAAGAGTACGGAATCGAAGCCTTTGAGGATAATGGTAGTAGAATGATGGAAGCCATAAAAAAATACAAGGGAATTAATCTTTATTTCTCTCATGCGTTGCCAATCAAGGCGCTCATATGCAATATATTGGGTCTGGAGGAAGAAGATTCAGGTGGAATCCAGATAGAGAATGCTACAATTTCAGTAATAGATGTTTCAGATAAAAAGATCCTCTCCATAGGTTCTCATCACATTTCAGAGAACCTGATCAATCTTATCAATTCCTGAACTGGCAATAATAAAAACTAATCCGGCAACTGTACCAAGTATGATTGTAACAGCAAATGAAACTGGAAGTAGATACCCTTTACTTATAATCAGTACCAGGAATCCTTCCAGAATAGCTCCTATTCCATTCCCAGAGTATTGGAACGTATAAAATATTCCAATGGAAACGTTTCTTTCCTTATTGCTTAGTACTCCTGTGAGAAGAGGAATTATAGCTATTTCATATATGGAGAAACCAGTGAAAAAAGGTATCAATGCAAGCACATATGCAAGGTAATTCAGCTTGAAAATGAGTCCTAAATAAACAGTAAAAATACCGGCAAAAATAAGAACTGAGGATAGGGCAATCACATTGAATTTTCTCCTTCTATAAACACCCTCTGAAATTGAAATAGCTATTATGCCTGAGATCAGTATGCTTAAAAACAGTGTAAGACCATAATGAAATAAACCATATGAAGGAACAACATTGATCTGAACAGCTAAAAATATCATGAAAGTTATTGATGAAAGCATAAAAGCGCCAGCATATATTAGATGATCTCTGTGTTCATTCCTAATTTTACCTACATTTCCAGCGTTTACCTGGCGTTTCACTTCTTTTATCCGGTTTATGATAAGGATAGCCAGTATTCCCAGTACTGCCGATATGAGGAAGAAATTCCTGATTCCTATATATGTTGCGATAAGTGGTGAAAAACCTATCCCACCAATGAAAGCAAATCCTATTCCTATACCGGTTACGGCCATTGCGGTATTTCTTCTGTCTTCAGGGACTATGTCTATGGCGAGAGATGTAATAGGAGTACTGATTGCTCCCAGTCCAGCTATAAATCTACCAGCGATAAGGATCCATATATTGCTTCCCAAATAACTCAATATATTTCCTGCAATAAACAGGGATAGTCCTAAATATATGTAATTCTTCCTTCCAATAATCTTTGATATATATCCACTTGGAATCTGCATTACTGCCATGGATATTTCGTAAGATGCAAGAGCAAGCCCGATCAGTATACCATTATGTGTAAATTTAGATGCGTATACGCCTATCAACGGAATGACAAAAAATATTCCAGTCAATCTTAAAAACTGTACAATAGAAAGTTCAAATAACGATCTGTACTGTTCTTTATTTAGTTTTGAAGCCATTTCAGTCTGACAGAACTTTTACCTGCTCAGATATCAACTCAGCAAGTTTTGATATGAATTTCTCATCCTCTTCAGTAAAGGCCTTTGGTGTATCCGAATCAATGTCGATTTCTCCAACTGGAACACCATTGGACCTTACCGGGACTACAAGTTCAGACCTGGTTTCAAGTGAACAGGCAAGGTACTTCGAATTGGAAGTCACATCAGGTTCATTTACCACGTCGTTCTGGACAATGGCCTGACTGCATAATCCCTCTCCTATGGTGATTTCTTCGTGAATGGTTGGTTTTCCGACATAGCTTTCAAGTATCAGCTTATTTTTTTTCAATACGTAAACTCCAACCCAGTTGTATTTCGGGTTATTCTCTGAAATATAACTGCAAAATTGGTTCAACATATTTCTAGCAGACGTTAATCGTAAAGCATCTACACTTTCTATTTGCCGCTGGATGTTAACAACCATAATACGGTAATGCTGATTGGACTATTAAATTTCATTTTACGTAACATTCGTGTTTACAGGAATATCTTTCTAAGACTGTCTAATTCTTTTTGGTCTTATTCTCCTCTACCCTGCATAGGATCATCGTAATATTATCTATACCTCCATTGGAAAATGCCGCTTCTTTCAGTTCTGTGATAAGTTCATCAGTTGCCTTCTCTGAATTGCTTAAGACAGCAGAAATATTTTGTTCTGATACCATATCGGTCAGCCCATCTGAACTTAGGAGTATCATGTCCCTATCATGAAGGTCAATAGAACCGGTAAATATTTCGGGAGTTCTGTCAACACCGATACAAGATGTGAGATAGCCCGTGAAAATCTCCCTGTGAACTTCACTCAGCACCCTCAATTTTCCATCATAACGCATTAGTTCGCTATCCCCAGAATTTGCAAAAGAAAGAGTCTTATCGTGAATAACAAAAGTTGTAAGAGTGCTGGCCATATACTCTGAACTCTTCTTTTTTCGGTTCACTGAAAGTACAGAACTGTTCGCCTGAATCATGCCTTTTCTTATGGAACTTATACTTCCAGAACTAAACGCACCAGACCTTATTTCCTCTGTGATCGTTTGAATGAAGACACTTACCGACTCCCTGCTGGCAATTTCCCCATCCGGCATTCCACCAACCCCATCTGCCAGTGCAGCAATAAGAAATTCATTCTCATTTCTATATTCTACGGTTTGCATATCTGCACTGTCTTCATTATTACTTCTTTTTAGCCCCTGGTCCGTATCCATTGAATAATGTATAGTAAGAAAGTTATTTTTGAATATCACTTAAAAATAATTGTGATATGACTAATATATTTTTACTGTTTTTCTCTATTTCCATGAAAGATGGATAGCATTGAAGGAAAGTAAAACGTTCTTATTACGAATGTATCTATTATGAGTGAGATAACAAATGCAAGTCCAAGCTCCTCCAGGAATGCAACTGGAATAAAAGCCAGTGAGCCAAGAGAAATAGCAAGTATCAATCCCAGTGAGGTAACAGTCTTTGCACTTCCTACCATCCCTTTCCTCAAGCCCTCCTCAAAATCTTCTTTCTGCACCTCTTCTATGATCCTTGAAGTAATGAAAACAGTGTAGTCGTTACCAAGGCTGAAGAGAATTATGAACAGGATTATTGGAATCAGATATATCAGCTGGATATGAAGCACGTAGTTTGATAAAAGGTATAGAATGAATGTACTCCAGGATATACTGAAGAATGTTCCTGTTATTGAGATTACTGGATATCTCAATTTCCTGAAAGATGCCAGTAGAATGAGGAAAATCGCAATGATTATGAATATCTCAAGTTCGCTATATGTTCTTATATTGGAAGCCTGCTGATCAATTACTGAGGAAGTGATTCCACCCACAATGAAAGAATCGTTATCCCTCATAGAACTTACAGTAGATATGGATTCCTTTGAATATGGGGAGCTGCTTAAGGAGACTATGAAGAGATAGTATCTTCCATTATAGATTGCAAATGCACTGGGAGATGAAAAATTTGTAATCTTCATTCCACTTACATAAGGGCCTTCTACCGAGGACACTCCAGTATACGACAAAATTCTTTTAGCTGTGTTCTCCAGAATGCCAATCTGGTTGTGAGTAAGATTTTCACCTTTGAAATTACTCTTGTAAACAATGTACGTTGGGAATATGACTCCATCTCCAAAGTTGTCTTCAATCTCATTCAATCCATGAACAGAACTGAGTGACTGGGGAAGTCCAGTGTTAAAATTGTAGGTAGTAGGAGCTGTAAAGAAGAAGTATCCTCCTGCGGCTCCCAGAATTATAATGACTGCAGCCACCGCAAACTTCTTGCTCGATGAGAAGGAAGTGGTCTTGTAGAATATAGATTTTCTGTGATGGTTTTCTCCCTGTGGTTTAGAACCTATCTTCATTATAAGCCTCTTTGATAGAAGCTTCATTGCTACTGGCAGCAATGTTGTCTGAAGAATTACTGTGAAAATTATTGCCTGGAAGAGAACAATCCCCCAGTCAAAGAATGATGGGACAAGGGAAAAGGTCAGTAGTGTAACGGCTACTGTTATTCCACTTATAATTACTGCCTTTCCAGCCCTGTTAATAGCGATCTCAAGTGATTCCTCATAGCTCTTCCCCGATCTCAATTCCTGCCTGTATCTTGCTATTAGAAATACAAGGTAATCTGTTGAAACACCAAGTATAACTGCGGTCAATGTGTAATTTACAATGAAACTTACATTACCAATTAGAAAACCAGTGATGTAAACTGAAACATAGCCCAGTAATAATGAAATACCTACAAATATTAACCCAAGAATAGAGGCCCAGTATGAAACCAGGGTTATGAAGACTGCAATCAGCAGGAATATGAAAATAAGACCAAAGGCAAATCCTGATTTGGCTGTTACCTGTGCAGTCTGATAAGCAATAGCTCCGTTACCTGTCACTATTGCATTGTTTCCAAAAACCTGATCTGTGTACGAATTCAATCTGGGATAGAATTCCTGAGCAGGTGATGAACCATTCTTATATTCGAACCCTGAAGGTGCGGTAAATTCAATTGATACAATGAAAATTTTATGATTTGGGCTCACTGTCTGGTTGATCAGGTAACCAGGAGCACCGAGTAATGCAAAACTGGTAACATATCCGTTTCCCGGGTTACTGTAATTTATTGCTGAGTATACCAGATTCCATGAAATATTGAACCCGCTTGAATTGGAAATATAATTTGCAGTGGCTCTGCTCAATGAAGTTGAATTATCAAAACTTAGAAAGTTAACATCCTGCAGTATGTAAGTTGTAATTGGTAATGTGCTGAAGGATGAGTTCCTGGCGTCTTCTACTATGGCATGAGATACTGTTTCTTTACCATTTCCCGCAAATTCTGCATATGAAGATTTAACATCTGAAACAAAGGTACTTTCATAGTTTGATCCATTATATCCACTCAAATTGGCTGCCTGCTGTATTTCGCTCTCCTTGAAATCTAACGTATTCCAATTAATAAAGAAGTCATAAGAAAATCCGTAAATCTTAGAACTGTTGTTTTTTACATTCAAGTAATTGGCCTTTATCTGGTTACCGTAACTTTTAATCGTTGTGTTGTCGATATAATCAGAATAGCTTGTAAATGGGTCTGTTGTTTTGTATACACTCTTATCAGCATTTCTGATCATGTAATTCAATAGAAAAGTCTCTCTTGCAAGTGTATAATTAGACATTGGATTTCCATTTACCACTATGGTAAGGGATTGGTGTGTTGTCTCAAGCTGGGAAACTAGCTCCTGCGCCTGGTTAGACTCTGAATTGCTGCTGGTTGTAGTTGAACTGGCGTAGTTTAGGTAGGAACTGTAATGTAAGACCGCAGGTATGGCTAGTAGAAGGACTACGACCCATACAATGATCACTACATTCTTCTTTGAAAGCAGGCTTTTTGCATTTAACACATGAATTAATTGTTTGTATATAATTGAAAATTTGTTAAATTTTTTTTCACATATTACTTATTGCTTTTATATCCCGATCGTATGAGGATAGTGTTTATTCGCTGAAAAAAATTAATTAACGTCAATTTTTAATAATAGTTAGAATTACTTGAATAATCATGGATACAGTAGATAAAAAAATCCTGTTCAGCTTACTGAAAGATGGTAGAACCCCACAAAGGCAGATAGCCAAGGAAATAGGTATCTCGGCACAAACCTTGAACTACAGAATGACGAAAATGATAGAAGATGGTATAATTGTAAACTTTATAGTACACATAAATTCCAGGATACTGGGAAAGGTAGAAGCATTTGCAGCTTACATTTCAGATAAGGAGATAGAAGAAGGTTATTTTACAAGACTGAAATGCCTGGAAAAGATCACTCTTTACGGATTTGATGGAGAAACCGCTGAGGAAGTAGATAAGAAAATTGAAGATGCGTCACTGAAACTAGGCCAGCCTGTGATGAAATACAGGCCGGAAATCAATTCTTATTCAGGAAATTCGAAGAACATAGATTTCCAGATTATTGACCAGCTAAAGAAAACACCAAGAGCAAAAATATCTGAAATTGCCAAGGCTCTGGATATGCCCGTGATACGGATAAAGAGAAGGTATAACTTCCTGAGAAAAAGTCATCTTGTGGCTGTAATGGCGAAAATTGACCTTTCTAAGACAGATGTTGTCATTTTCAGCATTTTCAGCACTGATCAGGAAAAGATTGAGTCTATACTGGAAGATGCAACAATATTCAAGATAACAGATAACAAAACCGGGGTATTCATATGTTTTGCGGAAAACATGGTCAGCGCAAGGACACTGATCAACAGTTCAAGGGAAGCCGAGAAAAGCAGTGAAGTCATGGTTATATATGACTATGAATTCATTCATTAGGAATACTGAATTACATAAATAACACGACCAATTGAACAGAATGAGTTTGGAAAATCAATAAAAGTTAATTATGGAATTGCCATTAAACTTTGTGTTATCAAAGAGAGTAAGTAACGTCTCTGAATCTGCTACGGTCTCCACGTCTGCCAAGGCTGCGAAGATGACCGCCGAAGGAAGAAAAATTATAAACTTTGGAGTGGGAGAGCCAGACTTTACAACACCTGCTGGTGAAATAAACTATGCATTTGAGAAGGCCAAAGAAGGATTCACACACTACACACCATCAAAGGGATATGTGGAATTGAGAACCAAGATCGCTAAAAAGATCAATAATAACATCCACAATCTGAACTCTGAAAACATAATTGTAACCCCAACAAAATTTGCCATTAACCTTGCAATCATGGCAATCGCAGATGAGGGGGATGAAATAATAATTCCAGAACCATATTTTCTATCATATCCTGAAATCTGCAGGATTTACGGGGTAAAACCAGTCGAGGTACCGTCCAATGATGATTTTTCCCTTGATCTTGAGGGCATAGAAAATTCTATTACACCAAGGACAAAGGGCATAATCATATCCAATCCTGCAAATCCAACAGGTAAGGTTTTTTCAACAGAGGAAATCAAGGCACTACAGAAGCTTTGCATTGATGAAGGAATATATTTTATTCAGGATCAGATTTATGAAGAGCTTGTTTTCGAGGGGAAAATTCAGGATATAATTGAGATGGATCAGGAAATGAGGCATACCATACTAATAAGCGGCTTCTCTAAAAGTTATGCCATGACAGGATGGAGGATAGGATATCTCGCTTCATCCAGAGAATTTATAAGTGCGGTAGACAAGCTTCAGCAACAGACCATAACATGTGCACCTTCGATTTCTCAAATGGCGGCCATATATGCAATGGATGATGAAGAGAGTCCTAAAGCAATGAAGGAGGTGTTCAGGAAAAGAAGGGAACTTGTTTGTAACCTGATAAGTGAAATTAAAGGTCTGAATCTCATAAAGCCAGAAGGGGCATTTTATGTTTTTCCATCATACGACCTCAATATATCATCAGTTGAATTCTGCAAGCAGATTCTTGATTCAAAGGGTCTTCTGCTTACTCCAGGTTCAGCATTTGGTAAACAGGGGGAAGGTCATTTCAGAATTTCCTATGCGCTATCTGAGGATAAATTGAAGGAAGGGATCGCACTCTTGGCAAGTTTCATGGATGAGCAGAGCAGGATTTAAATGGGTTTAAGCTTCTTGATTGTTCCAGTTTTAATCACAGTTCTCGTGATTGCCGGAATCAGTTTAATTCTTACATTCTTTAATTTCAGGGCAATTCGCCTTTTCAGTAGAAAATATGAAGAGGACATTGAAAACTACAAAACATCTATCAATGAGTACGAGGAAGATTTTACAGTTTCTCCAGATGAAGAGATGGAGGAAGATGAGGAGATTGAGAAGGAACATACCCGGGAAGAGGTAAAACTGGAGATAGATAAGGACATGGAGAGACTTACAAACGAGATCAGAAAGAATGAGTTGCTGATGGAGAAAATGGAAAAACATTATTCAACACTGAGAAAGGTTTCTAAGGACATGATGGAAAGCATCATTCCACCGACAAAATTTCAGTCTCTTTCGGAGACTTATGCACCGATCCCACTGATTGATGAAAAGCCATTGTGGAATGATCTTGTGAGAAATCATATACCATCAGAGCAGGGAAACCTCTATGAGATGTGGGGTAAATATGTTGAACTCACAGGAGAATATTCACATCAGAAGATAGAGTCAATAAAGGGAATCCTAGAGAAAATTTTTGGCAGGACAGAATATAGAAAATTAGATAGATCTGATAATGCAGTCAATGGGGATACATACTATACGGTAAAACCAGTGCTTCATATCCTGAACAACCTGTTCTTCGATGAACCGGAAATTCAATTCCAGATAGAGGACGGAAAAAAGGAGAAGAAACTGGGAAGATCATCATCTCTTCTGATTAACAATGATGAATTCATACATGGAAAGACATCAGAAGTGATGGCATTTCAGTCCATGTTCAGGGAAATTCTTGACACAAAGAACTATTCTATATGCAGGGAAACACAGAGACAGAAGGAATTGAAAAGTGAAATAGAAAACATTATTAAAAGCATAAGGAAATTATTAAACTGGTTCATATTTGAAGAAGATAACATGATACAGTGTAAGATGCTGGAGTGAATAAAATGTCAAGGGCATTTATAGTTGGAAGATTTCAGCCATTTCATCTTGGCCATCTGGAAGTTATACAGGAAATTCTCAAGGAGCACGAGTCTGTGATTATTGGAATAGGGAGTGCCCAGTATTCTCATACCCTCCAGAATCCATTCACTGCTGGAGAAAGGCACCTGATGATCTCGAATACGCTGGAAAGCAGGAAGATATTCAATTTCTACATAATTCCGATTGAGGACGTAAACTCCAACCCACTCTGGGTAGCTCATGTGGAATCTCTTACTCCACGTTTCTCAAGCGTTTACACAAATAACCCACTGGTCAAAAGACTCTTCTACGAGAAAAAATATAATGTGAAATCAATGGAACTCATAAACAGGGTGGAGTGGTCAGGTACCAGAATAAGAGACAGGATGATAAGGGGGGAAAACTGGGAAAGAGATGTACCAGAAACTGTATCAGAAATAATTAGGGAAATTGATGGTGTTGGAAGATTGAGGGCACTCTCAGAATCAGATGATCTATAATCTTAAAGAAAAGATCAATCAGAGTAAACCATTTTTTCAATGGTTTCCCTATCCTGCAGTATCTGGTCAATTATGACATATTCATCCACCTGATGTGCAACATCAGGAACTGTAGTGCTCCATACAACTGCTTCATATCCCAGTCTTCTGAAGAAAGCAGCGCATGTACCGCCTCCAATTCCAACAACCTTTGGTTCCCCTCCTCTGCTGGATAACGCCTTCACGAGTCTTGTGACAACCTCTGAATCCTTTGAGGTGGGCACAGGTGCCTGTTCTCTCTGTACAAACTCCATTTTAATTTTAGACTTATGTGTTCTTTCAAACTCGGAAATCTCCCTTGAAATGTCATCTACCACGCTATCCACATCGTAACTGGGCAATATCCTGCAATCCATGTAGAATACTTCCTTACCTGGAATGGTGTTTATGTTGTCCACGTTTTTCTCATGCTTCGTTGGCTCAAATGTGGAATAGGGGAAGTTGAAAGTATCATCTTTGCTGGTATACTTTGAGTGAAGCATCTTATCAATTGACAGCATGAATTCCATTCCATCTCTTGCTGCGCTGATTGCATTGCTTGGCATACTTGCATGGTATTGTCTACCATTAACTGTAAATTTAATCCACACAATACTTTTCTCTGCTATCTCGAGTTCCATCCCGTCCATGGAACCTGCATCAGGCACAATTATCAGGTCGTCTTTCTTGAAAATGTTCTTGTCAAGGAGGTACTGGATGCCATACACACTCCCAACCTCCTCATCTGCAACAAATGCAAGACCTAGATTCATTTTTAATTTGGATCTGTCGAGTCTTTTCAGGAGTAGGAGCGAAAGAAACACGGCCTGACCATCATCAGAGGTGCCACGGCCATAGATTCTGTTACCCTCCACAGTTGCCTGAAATGGTGCTCTTGTCCACAGGTTTGGATCACCATCAGGTACTGTATCTATATGGGATACAAGCCAGAGGGTACGATCAAAATTTCCCACTTTCTCTATTATGCTGGATCTCTTGAATCCTGCCTTGTCCTCAACATCATATCTTACTGAATCCTCGTATCCCAGTTCCTTCAGGATGCTGACAAGAAGATCCGCCCTCTCAGACTCCCCCTGGCCACCGGAAGCCGGGCTAATAGATTTCACTGGAATAATCCTCTTTGCAAGTTCAATTATAAACTCCTTTTCATCCGTTATATCTTTTAAGCTCATCATCTCTGATTGTTGTTCTATTAATAAACAATTACCTCATTTAATTCCTCATTGTGTCCCATGATTAATCGGCAATGTAATCCATGTAGCATGATCCTGTTATTTCCAGTGTAACCGGGGAAATATTGAAGTGACATTGTTTGATAACAGTTGTTTCCACAGTCATGAGGAATTACTTTATTTATAACGACTAAGAATATAAGTCACTTGCAATAGTTAAATAATGACGAATTTATTTACAAGGGAATGGAGCATAAAAAGGAAGATTTTAGTGAATGGTATAATGAAATAATAGACATTTCCCAGCTTACAGATAAGAGGTACCCAGTTAAGGGGATGAATGTCTGGATGCCCTATGGATACAGCCTGATGAAAAACACGGATGAAATGATCAGGAACAAGTTCTACGAAGATGAATATGAGGAGGTGATGTTTCCTTCATTGATCTCAAGGCCAATGTTTGAAATTGAATTTGAGCACATTAAAGGCTTTGAAAAAGAGCTGTTCTGGATAACAAAGGGTGGAAGAGAATCCCTTGAAGAAGACCTTGCTATGAGGCCAACCAGTGAAGCTGCAATTTACCCAATGTTGAAATTATGGATAAGAGATCATGGTGATCTACCAAAGAGAATCTTTCAGATTGTCCAGGTTTACCGTTATGAAACAAAACATACACGACCATTCATAAGATCAAGGGATATCCACTTTATAGAATGCCACACTGCCCACGAGACTTATGACGATTCAGAGGAACAGATGGACCTGTACAGGAGGGAATGGGATTATTTTACGAAAAAGCTCTGTCTACCCTATATGGAAGTAAGAAGACCGGAGTGGGATAAGTTCCCCGGTGCTGTTTACACCATAGCATTTGATACGCTTATGCCATCTGGCAGGACTCTTCAGATCGGGACAATTCACGAATATGGCAGTAATTTTTCAAAGAATTATGACGTGAAATTTGCAAAGGAAGATGGAAGCAGTCAATATGTGAACCAAACCACATTCGGTATGAGTGAAAGATTAATAGCAGCCATAGTTGGAATCCATGGAGATGACAAGGGCCTGATTCTCCCTCCGTTTGTTGCCCCAACGCAGGTAGTCATAGTTCCAATCTCATCTGCAGATTCCAGACTTGAATCCTTTGTACACGAAATAGAGTCAAAAGTTAAGGCCAGTGGGTTCAGGGTGATTGTTGATGATAATGATAACTATACACCTGGTTACAAATTTAACCAGTGGGAAATGAAGGGGGTGCCTCTGAGGATAGAAATAGGCAAAAGAGAGGCTGAATCAAATACAATTACTGTGTCCCTGAGAACAAGGAAGGGAAGGGTAAAGTTGAACAAAGATGATACGGCAGAGATTCAAAATTTGCTGGATGAGGTAGAAAATGATCTGCTTAATAATGCCAGGAAGATACTTATGAATGGGATTGATGGAATTCCAAATAGTGGACAGGAGTCTAACATAAAGACATTTATCATCTGTGATAGTGAGAAATGCGCAAGATCGATAGAGGCAAGAACCGAGCTTGACATGATGGGACACATCCTGAATTACGGGTCTAAAGGTAGATGTGAGGTTTGTGGAAATGAAGGGAGAACTGCCCTCTTCTCTAGACCATACTGAGCACAAGCCAATTGTGTTCTTTGACATGGATGGGGTGCTCACCACAGAGAAGAGCAGCTGGAACTATGTTCATTCAAGACTGGGAGTTGATAACAACCTCAATTATTCACTTTTCAGGACAGGAAAGATAGATTATCATGAATTTATGAGGCGTGATGTTAACCTGTGGATCCAGGAAATGGGTGAGGTACAGGTAAGTCAGATAAGGGAAATCCTTAATGAAATTGAACTGTTTCCAGGAGCAGAGGAAGCAACCGGAACACTTGCTGCTGAGGGATTTCATCTTGTAATAGTATCAGGTGGATTGATGTGGCTGGCGGAAAGGGTCGGAAGACTTACGGGAATAAGTGATATTTATGCAAATATAATTCTATCACTGGGTGGAAAGGTACTGCCTGATGGGAAAGCTGTGGTGGACCCAAAAAGGAAGGATATAGTAGTGAACAGCGTTATAAGCACTTATAAGCCTGAATATTCCATTTCAGTTGGGGATTCTCCAGATGATGAAAAGATGTTTATGGTCACCGACTATTCCATAAGCATGAACAATGAGCCGGGGTTCATAAATACCATGGGTTTTGACCTCAAAACTGATAACCTGAAGTCATGTGCTGATCTCATTCTGGGGATCAGGGATCAGAGAAATGAAATCACCTGAAATGAGAAGGGAGGAGAAACTTCCCTTTGGAATAGGATGCATAGATCAGTTTCTTGAAGGTGGGATCGATCCAGGGGTAATTACGCAGATATATGGGGAGGGCGGTTCGGGAAAGACAAACATGGCTCTTCAGCTTACGGTATCTACATTATCCAGGGGAGACAAGGTCGTATATATTGATACAGAGGGATTCTCAAGCAACCGTTTTCTGCAAATCTGCGGAGGAAATCAGGAATATTCAAACAACCTGATTCTTTTCACCCCGGAGAACATAGGTGAGCAGGAGGTATGTCTCATAAAGGCTGAGAGAATGATGCAGAATTCAGATGATATAAAACTTCTGGTTATTGATTCAATGACTGCACTGCTGAGAATTGAAAGAGATGAAAACCTGAAAAACCAGGGACTATCAAGGGATATATCCATTCTAAACACCATATGTAACAAACACAAGATTCCTGTTTTCATCACAAACCAGATATATTTTGACGTGGAGGAAAACCAGATCACTCCATATGGGGGGTATCTCCTGAATCATTTCTCAAAGACAATACTTTCGATCAGGCGGTCAAGGGGAACCGGTAGGGAAGTGAAAATAGTGAAGCACAGGTCAATACTGGACGGAAAAGCCATTGAAATATTCATCAACAGTACAGGCCTGTCATGTACAGAGGCATGAATTCTCAACTCAAGGCCTTTCAAAAAGATTTACATACTGGCACACATATGGATGTACATGGGAGTTAATCTTGAGCCCATCCTGATAAAACACAAAACTCATATAAAGGATTTCTCAAATAATACAGTTTCAGTGGATGCTTACAATCAGATCTACCAGTTCCTCAGTGCAATAAGGCAGCCAGACGGGACACCATTGATGGATTCTTCTGGAAAGGTAACATCCCATCTAAGCGGTCTGTTTTACCGGACAATATCACTCATGGAAGAGGGTCTTAAACCTGTATACGTTTTCGATGGCAAGCCGTCCCCAATGAAACTGAGAACACTCGAGGAGAGGAAGGCAATAAAGGAGAACTCAGAAAGGGAACTGGAAAAGGCAATCATGACTTCAGACAGGGAAAAAATTGCAAGGTTGAAGAGAAGTATAAATCACATCACAAAGGACATGATTGATGAAAGCAAGCAACTACTCACATATATGGGATTGCCATATGTACAGGCTCCTTCTGAAGGGGAGTGCCAGGCATCATACATGAGTTCTACAGGAAAGGTAAATGCAGTCATCTCACAGGATTATGACTGCCTGTTGTTCGGTGCAAGGGAGGTTTTGAGGAATTTCACCATATATGGAAAGAGAAGGGTTTCGAGCAGGAACATCTACGTTACTGTGGACCCGGAATACATAGATCTGAAGGAGAATCTCACCGGTATGAATATAACAAGGAGTCAGCTGGTAGATATAGCCATAATGGTTGGAACGGATTTCAACAGTGGAGTTGAGAGAGTCGGCCCAAAGACAGCATTGAACCTGATCCAGAAGCACGGAAACCTGGAGATGGTCATCAAGGAGAAGGGTTACAGGATACCTCAATACGAAGAGGTGAGAAAACTATTCCTTGAGCCAGAGGTAACGGATGATTTCAGCGTCTCATTCGGAAAGCCTGAAGAAGAAAAAATATACTCGTTTCTCTGCGATCTTCACAACTTCGGTGAAAACAGGGTAAGACCATTCATAGAAAAACTGAAAACAAGCCTTCAGAAGGGAAACCAGTCCAGTCTTGATTCATTTTTCTAGATAATCCCTCAGTACAGAGAAGGGCTTCATCATTACTGACAGGTTATCAGATACGGACTCCTTGAGGTCCATTGGATGAATCGAACCAGCATTATACATAACCTCTAGAGAACTGTAATTATTGAATATTATGTCTCCGCCTTTCTTCTCTGGCCTGTGTATAGTTACTTCCTTCATTGAAGGAAATATAATTATCTTCATTATATCCATAATTGGGTTCCCTTCCGATGTCCCCATTGGACAGAAAGAATTTCTTATCTTCCTTCTTATGTCCTCTTCAGAGTCTGTCATTAGGATAGCGCTGTCAGGATCACTTTTTGACATCTTCTTGAAAGTATCCATTCTTCCAGTTCCCTTCAGGCTTCCGAGAAGTGGTGAGTGCATGGATACAACCTTTTTTCTGTTCATCTTTTCCGCAATATCCCTTGCAAGCATGTGAGCATGTCTCTGATCCATCCCACCCAGCGCAACGTCAAGATCCAGTTCAAATATATCGTTTACCTGCATCACTGGATAAAGGTATTTGCTGAAATCGGACTCGGCATCAGACTCATCTCTTCCCATTATGGGGAGAGCACGTTTCAACCTAGAAAGAGTTGTCTGTTTTGCAGTCCGGATGATCCCTTCCATGTAACTGCTCTTATCTATCAGGTCGGATGCCCAAATAAATTCAGGTTTCAAATCACCCATTTCTATCTCGTAGGCTTTTTTCAGAAGTTCTCCGCTCTGTCTTATACGCTCCAGGTCTCCGCCCAGTTTATCGTTAACCATGGCATGCCAGTCAGCAAGCAGTATCTGCATCCTGATACCGGCTTTCATCATCCCCTTGATCCTGGTACCTATAACCAGAATATGTCCTATATGGGGTATGCCTGAGGGTTCCACGCCATGATATCCCTTGCAGTTTTTTTCAAGGGCCTCAAACTCACTTTCTGTTACAATTTCTTCAAAAAGGGAAGTATCAAGATTCAACAATATATAGGCATCAAATTATCTATCTTAATCTTTCCCTACATATACTCCTGTACTTGCAGTTCACGCATCTTCCGGGGTTATCATGATTCCTGTTAGGGACACCTCTCACCCTCCTGATAAGTTGAGCTCTTGCAAGTACCCTGTCCTTCAATTCTGGACTGTTATTGATATAGAACGATCTGTTCCGGTATTTTATAACACCGTACTGGATCATATTTTCAGGGTAAAGCTCCTGAAGGATGATGAAATAAACTCCCATCTGAATTATGTGTGGTTCCCAGGGTTGGTCGCCTATATTGCTGCTTTTGTACTCATAGGGAATTATTTGCCCACTGTTTTCTATTACTCTATCCGGCTTACCCGACAGGCCATATCTTTTTGAAACCAGGATTTTCCCCTCTGCTTTCATGTCTCCATATATGAACCTTCCCCTGGGCATCTCATAATAGTCCACTCTCCTTCTAGCCTTAAGGAAATAGAAGACGAGAATTAACAGAACCACAATAAATGGGACGATGAAATAAACAGGAAGCAACATTTCAGACGAACACTACAAACATGAACACAATAACAAGCAATATGGCAATTATGAGGGTAACACTTAGTTTCGAGTTTCTCTCGTGATCTATATCGGCATCCTCGTGAGCTATGGTGCCCCTATTCATCCTTTCAACTTTGTCAGCCGGGATTCTGTATCCTTCACGGGTATAATACCATGAGAGGGCACAGTAGTCAAACTCAGCAAGTTCCGATGCACTGATAATTCTTTCTCCCTCATCAGGGTTGTTTCTCGATCCAGATTCTGTCATATGAGCGCTCCTGTTTTAGTGCGATAGTACCATTCTTCCTGATAAACATACTGTATATAAAGAACTTTACCCTATCCTCCTTTGTTTCTCCCCACACTTCTTCCATGAAGAAAGAATCTTCCCTCATATTCATGATCTTCTGCATGATTGATTCAAGGTCTCTCTCAGGCTCACCAGAATTCAGTACTTCATAGATTTCTTCAACCTCTGCAACCTGTTCCATATGGGGCATCCTGACGATTTTTTCCCTGCTCCTTTCTGTTTTCCTCATAACCTCAATGAGTTCCACTAGCATGACCTTCCTCGTTTCGTGATGCTTGACTGGCATATTCAGGCTTATAAATTCCTTTTCCTCCATTTCCAAATCATTTACTTCTTCCTGTGATAAATCCTGATAATTCTCTACAGTCTCTTCAGCTTCTTTCTTGCCAAAGTTATCAATCAGGTCGTTAGCCTGCACATACACTATTCCCCATGACCTGTATATTATATATCCTGCTTCTGCAATGGACATCAGACCTGCAGTTGTTAATTCCCTTACTATAAGAACAAAATTAACAACATCTACACGCCACGGATCTATTTCTCTTGCAATGCACCGTTCCATTATCTCTATAATGTTCTTCGTCTCTTCCTTTGTATCCTTGAAGTCCAGCTCTTCATAGAAACTCGTATCAATGCCAATAGTTGATGCCTGAACAATTATTGTCCTTTTAAGATCAATTAGCTGTGTATCTTCCATCTATTCACCTCCAAAGCTTTTGGAAAAAATTTCCGTGCAACCTGCTGCTTTGTTCATGGTAACCCCGAATAGGGAGTTTGCGTACTTGCTCATGGCATTCTTCAATGATATCATAATGATTTGAGAGGTATTTGAATTTTCCCTTAACAACTCACCCATTGCCTCAGCATTGGTACCATCCAGGAACATGTCAATTTCATCAAGGAAATAAATAGGTGAGGGCTTGATTCTCTGGACTGCAACAATGAACGAAAGTGCTACCAGACTCTTCTCACCACCACTTAGCGACTGTAATTTTGTATATGTAGTGCCCTTAGGCTTTGCCTTTATCAACAATTCTGAATCCAGTGGTTTTGATTCATCGGAGAGATACATATCCACGTCACCTCCCCTCGTCAATCTCTTGAATATTTCCCTCATCTCGACTTTTACCTTTCCATAAAGATCAAGAAGAACTCTTGTCTTTACCTCTTCCAGTTCTGCCATTAACTTAATAAGGGAGTCAACTTCCCTCTTCAGAATGTCAATTTTTTCAACCAGATTATCCCTTCTTTCCGTATCTCTCCTGAGATCTTCCTCTGCCAGCTGGTTTACTGCACCAATTTCCTGTAATTTTGCAACCTTAACGGCAATTTCGCTGTTCGCCCTCTGTGCGCTTGAGTAGTCAGTAATAACATGACCACCGTTCTGCCTGAGTTCTTCCCTAAGTGCTGATAACCTTTCATTGAAGTTCTGTATCTTTATCTTTGAGGTGAGAACAGCATTTTCATGATTCTTCATTTCAGACTCCAACCTTGAACTTTTCTGGCTGATATCTGAAATTTGCCTCTCTATTTCCTTCAGCCCCTGAATGATTTTTCTGTTATTTTCATTGAGCTTTTCCTCTTCCCCCTCGAGTCTTCCTATTTCATTTCCAAATCTTGCAATTTCCTCTTCTATCCGATCTTTTTCTATAGTTTCTGCATTTATGTTCTTTATCAGATTGTCGTTTTCCATCATCAACTCTGACTTTCTTTCTGATATTTTCTTCATTGTTGTCTGATTGCTGGATTTAGTTGCCATGGTAGAATTTTGTTCATTACTTATCTTTTCAAGCTCCTTTTGAAGTTCTGAGAGATCATTCCCCTCCTCCTTATTGTCACCGATGATCATATAAAGTTCATTCTTTCTCTTCTCAAGAGATGCTTTCTTGCTCTCCTCTCCTGCTATTTCATCCTGAAGTTTTTCAAGTGAAGCAGAACTGTTTTTCAGCTCGATCTTGAGGGTCTGAATCTCAAGTTCAAGTGATTCCCTGATTTTCTGGCTCTCCTTTAACTGGGATTCCAGTGAATCAGACTTTCCCTTCCCTTCACCACCACTCTTTGATATATCCATCAGTTGTTTTGATACATCGTCATACTCCTGTCTCAAATTTCTCGTTTCACGATCAAGACTGTTGAATTTTTCTCTAAGTTCCTCAAGAAGTTTTTCCCTGTTTTCCAGTTCAGAAAAGTTGAATGTTTTCCTGGTCCTGTTCATGAATCCTCCTGATATTGCACCACTAGCCTCAAATATGTCCCCATCAAGAGTCACAATTCTAACGCCTGTCATATACTTCTTTGCACTTTCAGGAGTATCGACAACAACAGTATCCTGGAACGTGTACCATATGGCGTTAGCATAAACATCCTGGCACTGAATCTGCTGGCTCAGTAGGGAAGTTGAACGGTCCTGCTGAATAATAGTAAGGGCCTTACCTCTTGGTCTTCCAGGCAAGATCTTATTCAGTGGGATAAAGGTTACACGTCCGAGCTTCTTCTCTCTCAGTAATTCAATGCATTCCTGGGCCACATCTTCATTATCAACTACTATGGAATTCAGTCTTCCACCTGCTGCTGCCTCCACAGCAAGCGCATACCTGTCGTCATAACTTATGAGTTCTCCTATGGATCTGTGTATTCCAGATATGGCTCCTCTTGCCTTTGCTTCCATTATTGCAGAAATGGATTTGTTGGCGAAGCCCTGGGAGCCCATTTCAGATCTCATTCTTTCCACTTCCTTTCCGAGGGAATCCATTTTTGATCTAGTCTCTGTTCTTTCTCTTTCTCGATCCTTGATCTGGGATTGCAGTTCATAATATTTCTTACTCAGGGACTCGTTCCTGGACCTGTTTCCTCCCTCTTCCTTCTTGATCTGGTTTAACTGCCATTGAGTTTCAGATAATCTGTATTTCTCGTTTGTAAGGCTCTCTTCCTTAATACCAAGCTTTGTTTCTATTCCCTTGAATCTCTTTGATTCCTCAGACTCCTCTCTTCTTATTTTTTCAGTAATATTTGAATTCTCTTTAAGTTCCTTCTCTATAATAGTCAGCTCATCAGTTGCCTTCCTGTACTCTTCTGTCTTATTTCTCTGAAGTTCTATCTTCTGATTTATCTGGGCCCTCAGAGAAGTTTCCCTATATTTCAATTCTTCTTCCCTGCTCATGAGCTCATTAAAGGACTTTGCAAGATTATCTATCTCCTCATCTATCTCTTCGATCTTGCCTGTATTTGTTTCTATAAGACCACGTTCTTTATCTATATTCATGCTGATGTTTGAAGCATTTATTTCTGCTCTGGCTCTTTCCAGTTTTTTGGATTCTATACCTTTTCTTATACCTTCAAGCTCCTTCTGAATCCTTTCTCCAATTCCTTTCTCTATTTCCATTCTCTTCTGCGTGAGTGTCTCATGTTCTCTGGTTAGATCATCCAGTAGGGCCTTAATTTCAGCCATTTTCTTTTCACTCTCTTCCATTGATTGCTGATGGCCACTGAGATCTATTTCAACTCCACGGATCTGGATGGAGAGGGCAGTGGCTTTTAAATCAACAATTTCACTGTTAAGACTCTTATATTCTCTCAGCTTTTCAGCCTCTTTCTCTATTACTGCAATATTTTCTTCAATCTCTGTTCGCAATGTTTCTGACGCAAGTATTGTCTTATCGATCTCATCGATCTTTTCTTTTGCAGAATTGATCCTCATATTGTAGGCATCTATTCCTGCTATGGATTCCAGCAATTTTCTTCTTTCATTTCCACTGACATATATAAATTTATTTATGTCTCCCTGCAGGACGAAGCTATAGGAGTCCAGCTGGATTCCGATATTTTCGAGAAACCTGTCAACCTCACTGTGCTTTGATCTCTTGCCATTTATGAAATAAGTACTGTTTATTTCATTACCACTCTCTTCAATAACTCTTGATATTTCCACTGTTTCAAAAGATTCATCATCTCTGTCTTCGACAAATACTGCCTTGACCTCTGCCTTGGAAACCTTCTTATCCCCATTGCCAGGATTGTGTATTAAATCATCGAGTTTGTCAGCTCTCACAGTCTTGGATGATCTTGTACCGAGGACAAACAGTAGGGAGTCACCTATATTGCTTTTCCCACTACCATTGGGACCAGCTATCATGCTCAATCCTGGCCTGAAATCTATCTTCATGCCCCTATGGCAGAAAGATTTGAAATTTTTAATTTCTAAGCTGTATAGTCTCAAAGTTCACCCCGTCAGACAACTGTATGATATTATTACAGAAATATAAATATTTATGCATTGTTAATCGCATCTTCCTTAGGTTGATTACTGAGTAGCTCCCTGGCTGACGATTTTAGATGCAGAAATTCGCCTACAAGAATTCCCAGGGATATAGCCAGGCTTGCATTGACCGCTGTCAGAAGATAAATATTAGTTGTGTTAAGAACAAATTCAAGAATGATCCTTATCAAATAGAGCATTAGCGTCAGGAAGAGTACCCACGTGGACCTTTTATACATCAGTACTGTTCCTTCCCAGTAAACAGTTGATAATGATCCTATCCTGTCGCCCAGTATAAATCCCGGGATTATCATAATTGCTGCTATCAGATCATAAATGACAAATGAATAGAGGACCGCCAGAAAGTATATCAGAAGAAGTGCATAAATAACAGGAGTTGTTAAAATTCTACGTAATGTATAAGGTCTGCCATTGATTCCTCTCTTAATCCTTCTGTAAATAAGCAGACCGAAAATCGCAATCAACAGTATATAGCTATAAATATCACTGCCTGAATTCGAACTCTGAGTTGTAAACGTTAATACTAGCACAAAATATAATGTATCTAATATATTTAAATTTTTGAGAAAGATATCCGCTGAGCCTGCAATGTATAAGAATTGTCAAACTTCAGTTTTTCGAAAGAGAGTAAAGTAATCACAATCAGGTGATGAGTCCCCCAGAACCGAAGAGAATCAAAGCCAGGAGAGAAATAAGGTTTGAATCTCCAGCACTTTCTGTTTGAAGAGCAAGTTAGATGCTTTCAACAACTGATACTGAAAACATAATAACAAAGATTGAATTTTCCCCTCATGGTATCATCTTTCAAGGTTACATTTCTCGGAAGTGGTGGTTCTTGGCCATTTCCAGGGAGGTCATTGCCGGCAGTAGTGGTTCAGTTAGATGATTTTGTATGCATGTTTGATTGTGGTGAAGGAACGCAGAAGCAGATAATGAAAAGTGGAATTTCTTTCATGAAAATAGATAGTATATTTATATCACATTTTCACGGAGATCATTTTCTGGGCATACTTGGTCTGATCCAGAGCATGTCATTTAATGGAAGGGAAAAACCGCTAAAAGTTTATGGACCACCCGGCGCTATATCAGTCCTTACAAGAGCATTCAATGTAGGTTATTACACTCTTGGATTTGAAATACTCATAAACGAGATACCATTCGAAGGAAAGCTCCAGACTGAATTTTTTACTCTTGAAACAATCAGGGCTGATCATCCCGTACCTGCAGTTTCATACAAACTTACTGAAACTGATCTGATAAAGATAGATCCTGAAAAAGTAAAGAAACTTGGTATTGAATCAAGCAAAATTGAAAAACTACGTGAACACGGGGAGTTGAACATAAATGGAAGGATAGTTAAGCTTGAGGAAGTTTCAGCAGGAATAAGAAAGGGGAGAGTCCTTGTATATTCGGGAGATACCAGGCCAAATAGTGAAATGGTAAACTTCGCAAGAGGAGCAGATGTATTAATTCATGAGACAACAACAGATTCGTCGCTGGAACCGAAGGTAAATGAATTCGGACATTCATCATCAAGGCAGGCCGCAGAAATAGCCAGAGATGCAGAAGTGAAGCGCTTTTATCTATATCATTATAGCCCTCGGATTGATGACCCAGAAATTTTACTTAAGGAGGCAAAATCTATTTTCCCAAATTCATTTCTGTCTAAGGAACTCCTATCATTCGATGTGGCAAAGGGAGAGACTATTCCCCAGAATCACTGAACGGTTTGCTGCTCTTCATACTCTGTTTTACCTTACCTGATATTCTAGTTTCAAAAATATAGGTAAGAATAATTGAGATGAAGAATGAAATTACATAGCTAAAATCAACACCGGAAGTTGCAGAGTAAAATGGTATGTATATACCAAAATAATACTGAATGGTATCCATGAATGGAATGGAGATGCCAATTGAAAGTAGATAGGCTATAATGGGGTTCCAGTTTATGTTAGCATAAAAGCCTCCTTTCCTCTTAACAAGGAAGAATTCTGCTATCATGACACCAATCCACGGCGTTATCCAGTAATCTAGAACATAAAGGAATCCCTCAAAATAGGAGGAGAATGTATTATAAAAGATGAATCCCATTGCAACCGTGAGTATTCCTATGGCCAGGATGATATAATTTCTGCCGTTTTTAAAACCAAGAGACCTTATGGACATAAGATTGGAATAAAGATTAAGTGAGTTTGCAGCAAGACCACCGAGAAAGAGTGTAAGTGATCCGAGTAACCAGAATCCACCCAGTAATGGCACAAACAGCCTGTTTGAAAACACTCCACTCAGATTCAAATCAATCCCTACGTAAAAGCCTATAAGTTCAACCAGAAATGACGCTAGTGCAGTACCCAAAAATGTATAAATGAAGGCTTTTGCTGATGAAAACTGGCCTTTCTGTGTATATCTGGAATAGTCTGCTGCATAAGGGCCCCAGGACATGATGTAAGAAAACGACAGCATAATTATGGAAGCAAATGAAATTATTGAAAAAGTGCCTGTATATGAAGAGATGAACCCTGAAGGACTGGTAATAATTGAATATGTCAGTATCACAAAAAGTATTCCGAGAACAACGGACATTATCTTCTCGAATGCTTTGATTGACCTGTGACCGAAAATTATTGTCACTGCTATTACAGCCATCACAATTATGAGCGAGGTAATTTCAAGAAGATTAATACCCATGAAGCTTGGGTTGTAAGAATCTCTTGAACTGAGAATAAACTGTAGTGCTCTTGATGATATGATTAGGTTGACTGACAACCATCCAATGGTGTTCATGAACTGGAGCAGGGAAAATATCTTTCCGCCTCCTTTCCCGAATGATTTTTTTGATATTTCCATCTGTCCCATGCCACTTGTTGGACCGAGATGGCTCATGAAAGCAACGAGCAATCCTCCAAAAACGTTCGCTATTAAAAGTGCTATAACAGTATAATAAACTGTCAGTCCATAGGACTCAACCAGGACTCCAAGTGCAAAATCAGCAACTGTAAGATTTGATCCGAACCAGAGGTAGAAGAGAGCATTTGGTTTCATTGTTCTCTGGCCGTTTTCAAGGGTTCCAAGAAGCGTTTCATCGCTATGTTCTGACATTCTTATCCCTTATCAATTAGTTAAATTAAATCTATGTGGTATTGAAATACGAGACACCCGTTTAAAATATGTGCATAAAATAAAAATATATATTAAGAGTCAATAAGGAAAGGTGGATATCCAAAGAAAGATAGAAGCTATCCTGTTCGCAGCGGAAGAACCTGTAGGTATAACAGAAATATCCTCAATCCTGCTGGAAGACCAGAATATGATAAAGAAGGAGTTGAGGAAACTGATAAGGGAATACGCTGGAAGGGAAACCTGTATAACAATAAGCAATGCAGGAAAGAAATACAGGATGGTCCTTAAAAATGAATATTCAGATCTGGTAAAAGGTGTAGCAAAGCCAGAATTATCTCCTGAACAGATCAGGTTGCTCACCCTAATACTCAACAATGACAGAACCATGAAGGGGGAAGTCAAGGAGAAGTTCAAGATGCAGGGTGACTTCCTGGTACACTCCCTGAAGAGAGCAGGATTTATTAAATCAGTTAAATATCGTAATACAGAAATTTACGAATTAACCGGTAAATTTTATAAATATTTTAATATGGAAAAAAAGAAGATACCTGTAATCAGGGAGGATGAAAGGGGGAGTGAGATAAAAGATGAGTGAAGTAATTGCAATTGTAGGTGGTGGTGGAAGGGAAGACGCTCTTGCGAGAAGGTTGTTTCAGGATGGGGCAGAGCTGATCTCCATAATGCCAAATGACAACCCATCAATAAGATCAATAAGCAGTGAATCGCTAGTAACAAAATCCATGGATACTGATCTGATAGCGAGATTCATAATCGACAAGAAGCCAGATCTCGTATATGTAAGTCCAGACGGTTACCTTGAAACCAATCTGGTTGACAAACTTGAATACAACAAGATCAAGGTTGCAAGTCCAACGTCAGCATCATTCCAGATCGAGAGTTCAAAAATCTTCATGAGACAGCTGATGAAGAGGTACGGAATTCCGGGAAACCTTAAATATGAGGTTCTGGACAATGAATATGATATACAGAAAATGCTTTCAAACACGAATCTTGAATTCGCCATAAAGCCCTCAGGATTAACAGGAGGAAAAGGGGTAAAGATAACTGACCAGCATTTCAACAGCAGGGCCGAAGCCATAGGATACGCCCAGGAGGTTTTCCGTAGGGATAAGAAGGTGCTTATTGAGGAAGCCGTATATGGGGAGGAATTCTCAATGCAACTGTTTACGGATGGTGTAAATTCAATCTTTGCTCCTGTCGCACAGGACTATAAGAGATTATACGAGAACGACCTCGGACCAAACACCGGGGGAATGGGTTCAATAACGGATATAGAACTCAAGCTTCCCTTCATGAGACCGGGGATATATGAAAGAGCAAAAGATATTTCCAAGAGGTTTATAGAAGCACTTTTCCAGGATGGATTGCTTTTCCGTGGAGTCCTTTATGTTCAATTCATGCAAACGAAAGATGATCTGAAGGTAATAGAAGTTAATGGAAGGCTTGCCGATCCGGAAGGGATGAATATAGTCACGCTTATGGAAGGTAATTCAGTTGATTTAATGTTCAAGATAGCTGATGCAGATCTCAAGAGCACAAAGATCACCTTCAGGAGGAAAGCTTCTGTATTGAAATATCTTGTCCCGGAAGGTTATGGCATAAACCCAAAGCCTGGAACCCTTAATATAAATACCAAAGACCTTCCTGACCATGTACATATCTTCTATTCATCCGTTGAAGGTGAGCTTGAAGAGGTCAAGATGACAAATTCAAGAGCTATAGCCATAATGACAGAGGCAGATTCCATACCTGAGGCATCGAACATGGTGGAATTGAATCTTTGGAGAATAAGAGGAGGATATTACATGAGGCACGATATAGGCACGAAAGAATCAATAAATAAAAAGATAGAAATGGCCAGAACCGGGAATTACAAATTCACTCACTGAGCCTGTCGATCCTCCCAATCACCCTGGGTTTTGCATTAGGTTTTATCAGAATATAATCATCCCAGGGAAGTACAGGTTTATCCATTGTAATTTTGCCATTCTCCATAATACCACGGGAATAGATGAAGTGACCTGAAACGAATACTTCTCCATCCTTCCGTGCATCTTCTGGAACAGCCCTGTGAAACTTTATATTCCCCCTAATCTCCTTTAATGGAATTTCTATCTCCTCGGAGAGGGTTGCTCCTCGGTCGATAGATTCTATATCTGCATTTTTCAGGGCTATTCCAACTCTAGATCCAGCTGGGGCCTCATCAAAATCAACATCGTTCATCTGTATTGATCTAACCTGGACCTGAACTCCGGCAGGATTGAGATAAAGTGTTTGATGCTTCTTCAGTGTCCCAGATAGTACGAATCCCAGAATGACTGTACCAACGCTTTTAACCTTGAAGAAGTGATCTATTATAACCTTCACATTACCCGTTGGATCCGGTTTCACAATATTTCTATCAAGAGTTTCTAGCATGTCCATGGCATTACCATCGTACATCCTGTAATTTTCAAGATTTGAACCTTTTATGATACTCTTTAATTTTCCAGTATCTGTGAACGAATCAGTAATGAATAAGCCATTTTTCTTGTTCATAAGGTCAGCACATATAATATTCTCCCCAAGGAACCCATCGAATTTCCTCCCATTTATAAGGCAGTAGTCCGAGAGTGTCATGCTGTCTGTCAGTGAAGAAATCTTATCTGGATACCTCAACGGAGAAAACAGTGTTATGTTTCCTTTCTCATCTTTTCTTCCATAAATCGTTATATCACTTTCCGTGTGTTTCTTCACTATACTCTTGATAAAATCTTCAAGATCATATGCAAACAGTTTCAAATCACTCATCATTCATCATCTCCGTACACTCCCTTATTGTTTCCACCATAAGGCTTGAATTATTTGGAAGTTCAGCCCTCCTGTATCCCATACCCTTATCTAAAACCTTTTTCCCGAACAGAAAGTCAAGATCATACAGCACTTCCAGGTGATCGTAAATGAAGCCTATGGGTACTGTAACGATATTATTATACCTGCCTTGCTCAATACCTTCAAGTACCTGATAAACACTTGGTTCCAGCCATGTTTTTCCGTATGATCCCCTGCTCTGAAATGCAAAATTAAACTCCTTTATTCCAAGGCTCCCTGCAATCTGCCCGGACCAGTTCTTGAATATATTGTAATATTCGGTTTCCTGCTCTATGGTGTGTGGTAGACTGTGGGCGCTGAAAAGAAGGAAATCCCCATCTCTATAAGTCTTCTTCACAGACTCAACCCAGTATTGAGTAAGACTGGGCGCATCAGTCATGCCACTTACCAGGCGTACCTGAGGATTATAATCTAATTTTTTAAGTACCCTATGGAATGGGTCTATGTAGCTTCCCTGGATACTCGTGTTCCTGATGGGAAAAAGTGGAAGTAGGTTTATCCGTTCGTAACCTCTATCTCTGAGTTGAATGACGATCTCCTCGATTGAAGGCTTCCAGTGCTTGAAAGCCATATAAACGTCCATTTCACTTATTGAATTCCTAACCTGTTCCGTGAGCTTTCTGAGGATTTCACTGGACGGAGACTTGAATCCAAATCTCGAATACTTGTTTTCTGTCTCATCTATGGCAAATTTTGGTGGTTCCCTACCCCCATATACATCTCTCAGGTAATCCATTATATCTTCTTTTCTTTCCGGGCTTCCGTAAGCCATCATAAGTAAGGCATTTTTCATCCTATCACTTCGTGTATTTTCCTAACAAGTGTTCGTGCATTCTCAGGGTCTGTATCAGGTAGTATCCCGTGACCCAGATTAAATATGAACCTGTTAAAATCTCTCATTTCCTTCACAATTTTAATGCTTTTGTCAATAGTTTTGTCCAGAGATGATGAAAGAACAGCCGGATCAAGATTTCCCTGCAATCCTATATTTCCAAAATTTTCAGCAATTTCCTTTAATGAACATCTCCAGTCCAGACTGAGAAAATCAGCGTTCCCTTTTTTCAATGATTCCATCATTCCTGAAGTACCTGTTGAAAAATATATGGATTTTGCTCCATTATTCTTGATTTCTTTCGTTATCTTGCTTACCGTTGTGTTAATAATAAGTTCAACATAATCTGGGTCCAGAAAACCTAGCCAGCTATCAAAGATCTGTATAACCCTGGCACCTGCGGCCACTTGGGATTGAGCATCCTTCACGATTATGTCTGTGATTCCATTGAGTAAATCCCTCATTTCATTCTCATCCTTTAAAAGTTTTGTCTTCGTTTTCTTCAGGTCCCTGTCAGGTCCCCCTGATATTATATATGAAGCAATGGTCAAGGGTCCACCGACAAATCCAATTATTGGAATTGTACTGTAATTCCGGACAAAGTTTTTTACGGCCCTTCCGGAATATGAAATAAATTCATTTGAGATACTAGAGGATTTCTCAGGCACTGGACCAACATTTTCTATATATTTTATCCTGTAACCCATGTTTTCCAGTGGTGTCATTATGTCAGAAAATATTATTGCAGCATCAGTACCAAGAAACGAAGCTGCTTCATAGGCTATTGTGGATGATACATCAGGAAGATGGCAGATCTCCTCCATTGTATATTTTTTTCTTAACTGGCGATAGGATTCCATATATCTTCCTGCCTGCCTCATGAACCAGACCGGGGTAAGATCATGTTCCTTACCTTCCAGTGCAGAATAAAACGTATTAACCATTTATGGTCTCAGTCTTCTTATTGTTCTGGGATAGGCTATAGCCCCTGTAATCTTGTCCAGATGCATTATCCACATGGCAAGTCTGTCCATTCCCAGCCCGAATCCAGAGTGAGGAACACTGCCATATTTCCTCAGATCCAGGTACCAGTAGTAATCCTCCTCCACGAGTCCATTATCATCTATTCTTTTCTTCAGCAGGTCATAGTCCCATATTCTCTCGCCTCCTCCGAGTATCTCACCATATCCTTCGGGGGCAAGAAGATCGTGACACAATATCTCATCTGGTTTTGCAGGATTTGGTTGGTGGTAAAATGTTTTTAGTGATGCAGGAAAATCGGTGACAAATATGGGCGTCTTGAAGTTTGACATTATCTGCCTCTCCTCATCTGCTCCTAGATCATCCCCATATTTCAGTGGCATTCCAAGGGATTCTGACATTTCTATAAGTTGCCCGTAAGGAATCCTTCTGAAAGGTTTCAAGCTTTCCTTAAGCGTATCTATGTCTCTTCCAAGTATTTTTAATTCCTCACTGTTTTCATCAAGAGTTTTCTTCACAATATAATGAAGCATCTTCTCTTCAATTTCCATCATCTGCTGATTGTTTACCCAGGCAACCTCTCCTTCTGCATGCCAGTATTCAGTTAGATGTCTCCAGGTCCTGCTCTTTTCTGCCCTGAAACTGGGGGTTATGGTATAGACTTTTTCAAGGGAGAAAATAAACGTTTCCAGATAGAACTGTGAACTCTGTGTAAGATATGCCTTTTCTCCAAAGAATGGTACACTGAATAGTGTGGAACCGCCTTCGGTAGCAGTAGACACCATTATGGGCGGTTGAACTTCATAATATCCATCATTATCATAGAATTCCCTGAAGGCCTTAAAGATGGTCGAACGGATCTTCAGGATCGCGTTAAATTCCCTGCTCCTGATCCAAAGATGCCGGTTATCAAGTTCAAACTCCTCAGAAATATCTTTAGACACAGGAAAATTGTCATTTCTCTGATATATGGTAAATGATTTAATATTCATTTCATAACCAGTTACTGCTCTTTCATCTTTCTTCAATTCTCCACTGAAACTTACACTGCTTTCTATAGTAAGGGAGGAAATTAGCTTGAAATCTGCTTCATTGAAATTTTCGGATTTAGCTACACACTGAATAATACTGGAAGCATCCCTCAGAATGACAAAAACCAATTTACCTGATGTTCTAATCCTATAGACCCATCCCCTTATATCGAATTCTTTACCGGTAGATGAATCATTCAGAATGGAGGATATCTGTTCCATGACACCGGATTAATTCAGGCAATATATATTTGTTCGAAATGTTCCAGCAATTTAGGATTCAATAAAATTGGGTAGGAAATCCCCTTGATAATTTCATCTCTCAAAATTCCGGTATTCTCTTCAATTAATGTTAGATTCCTAACTAAAACATTTTTCGATACTTCAAACTGTCCCATCTGCCATTTTACCTGTGACACCAATAATCCTATTATTTCCTGAAGGATCATCTTATCCCTTCCCTTAGACCTCTTCCAGTAGTGTTCCATTATCTCGTGCATTTCCCAGAAACGTTCATCCTTATTCATTGCGATGAATTTCTTAATTGAAAAAGTTCTGTAGAAATTGTCATCATCATAGACATCCGCATCAAACCTGAATTTTTCATTATCTGAGTTAGAAATATCATCATCAGGATTCAGATCGTAGAAGTCAAGTTCTTCTCCATATACCGTTCTTCTAGTTATGTGCTTTAAACCCATTCTTTCAGGGGATTTGCCATAATATCCAATAATGAGCCGCATTTCAAAAGGCGTTTCCAAGGTTTCTGGACTTATAACGTTCAACAAGTGTTCTTGGTATTCCGTTCTGGACAAGGGAATTCCAGTCATCTATTATATTTCTATCAATTGCCATTGAAATCAATGACTCCGTTGGGATGTAATATGTGTGTGGTGCATAAGAGGTCCCAAGCAACCATGGTGGATAACTGAAGTATCCTCTGAATCTACCCGGAATAACAGGTAGAAGAATATCTGAAAGAATGGAGGCAACCTTTTCGTTAAAATACCAGTATTTAATCTGTGTTTCACCAAATTTTATGCTAGGAACAAACATCTTCCATTTAAGGCCATACATGGAAATCTCTCCCTTGTAGATAGATGATCCACCAAACTCATCATAAATTGTCTGAGGGGGTTCCTCCTCTACGCCAGATTCAACGTTCACAATCCTTACTGGCGTTCCTTTGAACATACTGAGTCTCCTCTGGATAGAATTCTCTATCCATTCCCTCTCTTCCTCTGTTATTGTATTATCATTCCCTACCTGGTCTAGCAGATCTATTAAATCTTCAACTGTTCCATTCAGGACAAGTTTTTGATAATACTCAGACTTTACTGCCATTTTGATGCCTTCAGCATATCAAGATAATCTAGATATATAACACTTATGGGACAATCAGGAACATAATTATCGGGAAAATATGTGCATGGTATTCTTGAAATGAGATATAATCAGTCACGTCAGACAGCAATATCCATCACTCCGAAATTGGAAAACTTTTATTATATTACAACTATGGGATGATATGGAATCCAGGGAGTTAATCTCAAAGTATATCCAGGACCTAAAGGACATAGGAGACAGAATATTTATTGTAAACTCGTCATATTATAAATCCGGGAATTTCGAAAGCAAGGACGTCTTTAAGTTCACTCCCTTCGATCTTAATCAAATGGAATTAAATATTCCACTGTCCCCTCACGAAAATATGAAGGAACTACTTTCAGATATGGGTTATGATTTCCTTATTTCAGAAGGAGTTGAATTCCTGAAATTAAAAGACTATGCAGAGGAAGAGCAGCAGGAGGAAACAAATATAGATATACCCATAGTAGACATAAACAATCTGGGAACAATAGAGGCGATAGACCTTGCTTACAACCTTAAACTAAAGGAACGAACAAGAGAAGAAAAAGAGCCAATAGATGTTATTGATCTTTCTTATGAAGTAAAGAATGAACTTAAGTTCCCTGATGAATTCTTTAATGATTTCCCATCAAAACTCATGGAATCACCATATCTTAACACAATGAAGAACTGCACAAAATATGGCTTTATTCAGGGGTTCAGAGTATATTACAATTTTTATCAGCTCGCAAGCAACTCAATAGTCCCAATCTCATCCTATCCTGCTGAAATAAAATTGAGTCAGAATATTAACATTGAAGGCCTGATGATGTCACTGCAAAGCAAGTTCAAGAGTTTCTCAGAGACTGAAGAATTTGGAATATACAACACTTACAGAATGGTCAGGAATATAAAGAATAAATACCTGATGAGGAAGGGAAAACCATGTTCAATCTCAATATTCACCAAGCCAGAGCTTGAATGGGCAGAAAGTTCCGGCCTCTTTGAAATAAATGAGGATAAGTTACAACTTTCCGAAGGTGTCGTTCCAACAGATCTGTCTGATCTTATCAATGAATATGCCATTGGAGCGGAACGAATTGTTCAAAAGTGGAAAAGTATGAAATTATTTTAAGAATTAATCTTTCTTTGGCTCGTTTTCGTCGATTGTTTTACCGAAAACCTTTCCCACTTCCCTGTAGCCAATTTTCTGGTAGAAGTTCAGTGCAATAAGGTTCAATGCTGGAAACTCTGCTGTAACAACTCCTATCTTCCTTTTCCTCATTTCTGCATATAGGTGATCTAGTAGTAGATTTCCTACATTCTTCCTCCTCAGCTCAGGCATTATATAAAGATCTATGATCCTGACTTCATAGTTCGGTACATATGAAACTCTTTCCCTGACTTCTGCTTTTATAAGTCCGTAAATCTTACTATTTGCCACGGCTACCAGGGCAATATTCTTTTTCTTATCCTTGATGCACTCCAGGTAATAGTTTTTGATTCCGGCATGGTTCTGTTCATTTGCGGTGAAGAGTGAATCAAATTCTCCATTCAATCTCTTCATCCTCAGTATGAGTTCCACAAATTGATCTATATCGCTTTCTTCTGCATTCCTTACTTCAATCTTCATTTCTTTCATTCATTCACCTCGGGTAATTTTTCCACTATATTCAATTTCATCAGTTTTTCAAAATTTTCCCTGTTGCGGGTAATTATTTCACTTGCGGTCTTATAAAATCCCTCCTTACTGTCTATCTTTCTCGCTAGCTTTTCCTCAACTGTTGCCCTGGCAACGGAAGAAGCTACCCTTGGATAGAGTTCCCAGTCCCCCATGGTTGGAACAATGTGATCTGGGTCGGGATTCTTCACATAATCAGCAATCTCATAGGCTGCCTTCACCATTATTCTAAAATTCACTCCACGGGATCGAGCATCAAGAACGCCTCTAAATATTCCTGGAAACACAAGGCTGTTGTTTATCTGGTTTGGAAAGTCACTACGACCTGTTGCAACCACTTTTGCGCCAGCGGATTTTGCATCGTCTGGCCATATCTCGGGGAGTGGATTTGCAAGGGCGAAAATTGCAGGATCCTTGTTCATTTTCCTAACCCATTCCTGCCTGATCAGGCCAGGTTGAGATTTAGCTGCGGAAACCACAATATCGACCCCCTCCATGGATTCCTCTATATCACCTTTCCTTCTCTCCGCATTTGTTTTTAGCGCCAGTTCATATTTCCACGGATTTGATATCATAATTTTATCGAGATCGGCTCTCTCAGGTTCTAAAATACCCTTAGAGTCCACCATTATAATATTGCCGGGCTTGAATCCAGCTTCTATCATAAGATGAGCAGCAGCTATATTTGCTGCGCCGGATCCTATCAGTGAAACGGTTGTGTCTTCTATCTTCTTCCCTGCAATTCTTAGAGAGTTTATGAGACCTGCAAGGATAATACAGGCTGTACCCAGTTGATCATCATGCCATGCCGGAATGTTTAATTTTTCCTGTAATTCCTTCAGAACGAAGAAACACTTCGGGCTCTCGATATCCTCAAGATTATAGCCTCCAAAGGAAGGCTCCAGCGCCATTGCAACTTTTATAAATTCTTCCCCTGAGGAAACTCTCATGGGCAACGGTATGGCATTAACACCTCCAAATAAGTTAAAAATCATAGCCTTTCCTTCCATAACTGGCATGGCTGCTTCTGGTCCTACATTTCCAAGACCAAGAACCCTTGTACCGTCTGTGATTATTCCAATTGAATTCCATCTTCCAGTCAGTTCAAATGACTCATCCGGATTTTTATTAATTACTCTTGAGACTTCCGCAACACCAGGAGTGTACCAGTATGAAAAATCCTTAACTGAAGAAATAGGAACATTTGGGTAATTTCTTATTTTGCCCTTATAATATCTCGAGTATTCCACAGCTAATTTATTAAATTGCTGTGTTCTCTCTTCATTATTCATTCTATAGCATCGTAAAATTGTTTAAATAGGCTTCGAAATTATCAGATTATGGAGAAAGTTAACAATGTTAAGCTGGACTGGAACTTAATTCTATTATCTCAAAAGCGCTTGTTTCAGGATAAGTTCAGGGACATGAATGCGGACGAAGTTTATGCACCGGTTATAGACATGTTGAATAACAACAGGATACCTTCAAGAGTTATAGTATCAAATGGGAGAATATGTTCATATGGATATGTAATGCCACCACAGGGAATAGAAGATAGACTGATCTGCTCAATGGGATTTGTAAATAAGGATGAGTCATACATCAAAAAAGGAATTGATATATTAAGCTGGTTCTCAGAAATGGCCTCAAAGGAATCGAAACTTCTGGTCATTGATGGCATTTTCAATGGTGAAGAATTCTTCAGTGAGCTGGAAAAACTAAACTTCACTCGGGCCTACAGGGTAAAATTGATTGGAAATTTAGACACAATCATGGAAAGAATGAAAAAGTCATATGAGTCACTCAGGGAGAGAAATGAGAATTTTATAGAGCTGCAGAATGATGAAATTTCAATGAAAGAGCTTGGAATTGCACAGTCTGAAGCCTATAATGGCACCCCAGATGAATTTCTGCTGATTCAGAAGGATGGCCATAATATCACGCCAGAAATTATAAATTCAGGTTATTACGGAAAAATCCTTTTTACACCTTCCAGGATTCTCCATAACGGTGAGATAATTGGCTCGGTGCAGGTTAGTGATGGTTCATTTGAATTTTTCAGGATAAATACGCCACTTCTGGTTGATCTTTTCATATCAAAAAAATATCAGGGAAAAGGATATGGTAGTTATCTTTTGTATCAGTCCTGTAAAAAACTGAAAAATCTTGGATACAGTAATGTTCAGTTATGGGTAAATCGTGATTCCACATCTTATAAATTCTATAAGGATTCAGGATTTCAGGACGAGGGAGAGGACGATCTAATGTATTACAGGGATTTTCGTGGGGTTGTCACAAATTAATACCCATATGGGTTATTTTCAAATCATCAAGTAAGACCAGTAATTTCGTTTACAACATTGAGATTAGGAAATTAACCGCTATAACACTTACGGGGATGGATATATTGTCATCCACGGGATATCTGGAAACAGATTCTGCAAATGTTGCGACTATTGCAAGAAGCACATATAGGGGACCAAGGATGGCATATGCGAAGATGGCTGTTGGAATAAGCATGAACAGGAAACCGCCTATACTCTTTTTGTGATTATAGAAAAGTTTTCTCGTCCTTATATTTACGCCTCCTATGGTTGCCAGTGAGTCTCCTATTGCCATTGCAAAGACTCCAATTTCAACAACCCGCCATCTGAGGGACAGTGCAATCAATATCATCAATCCGGCAATGAACCACAGGCTGCCCACTCCAGGTTGTACATTATTTCTCTCAAAACGAAGGATTGCCTTTGATATTCTTGAATCCCTCTCAACGGCAGCAACATTAACGAGTACTATGCTGATCAGGATTGCAAGTAGTAGTCCTCCTTCCAGGAGTACCTTTGGTATCAAGATGATGGCAAGCAGTATGATTATTCCTGAGCATATCTGAACAATATCTCTTTCAACCTCTGTCTTTTTCTTCTTTCCTCTTTCATTCTCATTATCAAGGTTCATAAGTCTTACACTGTTCGATAGCAGCAGTGAAATTGAGATACCAACTCCCAGTGAAAGTGTCTCGTGAAGAAGAGGAGAGATACTGAAATACAGGGTTCCGTCAACTATGGTTATGAATATTAGTATGAATATGAAGACATATGAGTTCCTCGAGTAAAGAGTATTTATGGAGAGAGTTCCAAGAACAACAATTGCAAAATCTATGGTATCTGGAAAAATAAGATAGAACAGCAATCCAATAAGAAGCGAAACGATCAGGGAATAATCAATCAATTTATACCGAAAAAGGTGGAACAAGATGATACTTCCAACAATTATCACAACGTTAAAAAGAAGAAAATCAAGAAATATCACGGGATATAATTAATTACTAATATAAAAAATTGGTTAAAGTGGAAAGTCCATATTACCAAAAGCCTTTTTCCAGTCGTCCAGGAATCTGGTCAAACCTTCTGTGGTTTTAGGGTGACTTGGGAGTTTTGATAAAACATCGAATGGCAGCGTTATTACGTCTGCCCCCATGATCATCGATCTCAAAACATGCAATGGACTCCTGATTGATGCTACCAGTATATTTGTCTTCATGTCGTAATTTGTATAGATAGTCTTTATCTGTTCTATTACCGACATGCCGTCCTCCGCGATATCATCAAGCCTGCCTACAAATGGTGATACATATCTTGCACCTGCCTTTGCAGCAAACAGTGCCTGTATGCCACTGAAGATAAGCGTTGAATTAACCGGTATCCCCTTGTCTGAAAGAGCCTTTGTCACCTTTAGTCCGACGGTAGTAAATGGAACCTTAACAACAGCATTTTTTCCAAGTTCACTTATTTTGAAGGCCTGTTTCAACATGTTATCGTAGTCCTCTGCTATGACTTCAATGCTTACCGGTCCCGGAGTTTCCTTGAGAATTCTGGTAACAATATCTTTAAAGCTTCCGCCATTTTTCATTTCTTTTGCTATCAGTGATGGGTTTGTTGTGACTCCATCAAGTAGTCCCCATTCATTGGCCTGCTTTATCTCTGTTAAATTTGCCGTATCAAGAAATAGTTTCATATTTTTTCTCCTCCCTGAATGATTTCACACCAGCTGAGACGATATCATTTACACCCATATGAAAATAATCAAACAACTCCCATGACTTTCCTGATTTACCAAAGGAGTCTTTCATGCCAACCCTAACAACAGGTACAGGATATTCCTCAGAAGTTACCTCGCATACCCTGCTTCCAAGACCATTGTAGATTGAATGTTCTTCAGCAGTTACTATATGTCCTGTCTTTTTCGCATAGTCTACTATATTGGCCCTGTCAATGGGTTTGATGGAGGACACGTTAATAACCGCAGTATCTATTGCAAGCTCCTTAAGTTTTTCTGCTGCTTCGAGGGCGAATGAAAGCATGGACCCATTTGCAAAAATTGTCAGGTCACTCCCGTCTCTTAAAACGGTATTTTTCCCCTCCCTAAATTGATAATCATTCTCATTCACTACTGCAAATTTTTCCCTAGTTAATCTGACATAGTAGGGGGTTTTAGTCTTTTCAACAAGGTAATCTATTACAGACTCAGTTTCTATGGAATCTGCCGGAACTATGACTTTCATGTTGGGAAGTCCGCTCATTAACCCAATGTCTTCTACCATCTGATGAGTCGCACCATCTTCTCCTACTGTTATACCTGCATGAGTTACAACAAATTTCACGTTTATATTATTGTAACAAACCGACTGCCGTATCTGCTCATAGGTTCTTGTGAGAAAAATTGCGAATGTTGAAACAAATGGCTTCAAGTCACTTAGGGCCATCCCAGCTGCTGTTGTTACCATAGACTGTTCTGAAATACCCATGTTAAAAAACCTGTTTGGGAATTCCTTACCAAAGGCCTGAGTCTTTGTTGAACTTGACAGATCTGCATCAAGAACAACAAGGTCACTGTGGTTCTTTCCGAGCTCCACTAGCTTCCTTCCATACGCTTCTCTTAAACTTTCACTCTTCATAAATTCTAGCACCTATTTCACCCAAGGCCATTTCATACTCCTCATTTGATGCAGGAGGAGAGCCATGGTATTTTGGATTATTTTCCATATAGCTTACGCCCTTACCTTTCACTGTATTGGCTATCAGAAACACTGGCTTATCTGAGCTCTTTCTTGCAAAGTCAAATGCTTTCTGTATTTCATTAAAATTGTGGCCATCAAATTCCATCACGTTCCACCCAAAGGATTTGACTTTATCATAAACACTTCCCATTGGCATTATATCCTTTGTGAAACCATCAAGCTGTACTCCATTCTTGTCTAGTATTGCTACCAGGTTATTCAGCCTATATTTACTACCTGCCATAAGTGATTCCCACACGCTTCCCTCCTCGATTTCCCCGTCTCCAAGAATTGCAAAAACCCTGTAATCTTCCTTCTTGATTTTTGCAGCAATTGCCATTCCTACAGCTACTCCAAGACCCTGCCCGAGAGATCCTGTTGATGATTCAACACCTGGAACTCCACGATGAACATGTCCCTCTAGCTTTGAGTTCAGCTGTCTGAAATCCATGAGTAGTTCCTGAGGAAAAAATCCCCTCAACGCAAGGATGCTGTATAATGCCGGAGATGCATGTCCCTTGCTCATTATCAGTCTGTCCCTTTTTGGCATTTCCGGGTCCTTTGGATCAATAATCATTTCCCTGAAGTAAAGGTCAGTCAGAATGTCTATTATACTGAGAGAACCACCAGGATGTCCACTTTTTGCGCTGTAAACCATCTTGATTATCAGGGATCTTGCAGACTGTGCTATCTTAAAAAGTGTTTTATTATCCAGTTTTTTATCCTGGATTTCCATATCACTAGGAAATTCCATCTCTTACCTTGCCCCAAATTACTTTATAGAAAATGAAATTAAAACTTTTCCTATTTTTACAAACTAATAAACTATGAAATTTCGTGCCTGTCTTTTCGTATATGAAACTCCTCCCCTTCAGGAATAATTCCCGTTGCAAAGAATATTATCTTTACCTTCCCCTTGAAGGTATTATCGGTCTCCTGCCTGACAATTATATTTGCACCAGGTGATACCTTATCCTTCATGAATTTCATTGCCTTTTCCCTTTCCTCAACAGTAAGGGTATCATCACCAGAGATGCTTAGAAGAAGACCTCTGGCCTGGGAAATTTCTGAAGAGTTAAAGGGGGAATTCAATGCCGATTCGCATGCTTCCATGATTCTCTGTTCCGGTGAGGAATCAGAAATTCCAACTCCAAATATGCCTAGACCGCCGAGTTCCAGTATTTTTTCCAGGTCAGAAAGTTCTGTGTTCACAGTCGCACTCTTAGAAACACTTTCGATCAGTCCTTCAATTGCATTCATCATTATTGAGTCAGCAAACTCGAGGGCCACATTGAATAGTTCTCTTGGTGCATATTTTCTTATCCGGTCATTCTCAAAGAGGATGAGGGAATCACAGAATTGAATCAACTCAGATTCCCCTTTCCTGGCATTCTCCATCCGCTTTTTTCCTTCGCTTGCCATGGGGAGGGAAGCAATGCCTATGACTATTGAATTTCTCTCCTTTGCCTTCATTGCAAGAAAGGGAGAAGACCCCGTCCCGGTTCCGCCACCAAGTCCTGTTACAATGATGGCAATCTTGACCCTGTCCAGGCTTTTTTCAATCTCTGTTTGGGATTCTCTCGCAGCAGCATTACCCACCTGAGGATCTGCCCCAGCTCCCCTTCCCTTTGTAAGCTGCTTCCCAAGCACAATTTTCTCTTTCACCCCAATCTTACTGAGATGTGATGCATCAGTGTTAGCGGCCGCGAATGAGATTTCACAGTATGGTGAGTTGAAACTTCTATTTACCATTCTCTTGATAGTGTTGGAACCTGCACCACCCATCCCAAAGATCTTTATTCTCAGTTTATTCTCTTCAACAAGTTCTGTGAGTTTTTCCTTTGAAGTACCGTAATTCTCCTCTTCTTCATCAATGCTGGGATTCCCAGAAATCATAATGAATAATAGTATAGGAATATATAAGTTATCTTTTTTGTTACCGGTATAATTTTCACGGTTCAAACTTAATGAGTACAACTGCCTGCGATATTTTGACTATGAGACACTAAAAATAAAAATTTTATTGGAAAATAATCTTTGTTTACGCTTTAAATAAGGTTAAAATCAACTGTAATATTTCTCCCTTAATTTCTTTTTGTCAACTTTTCCAGTAGAGGTCATTTCAAAGGAATCCACCCTCACATATTCATCAGGCATCCAGAATTTTTCTATTCTTCTTTCTTCCACGAACCTTTTCAGAAATTCATCGATTTCTTCTTTTTTAACGGTACCATTTGAGGTATAGAATGCCACAGGCCTTTCCCCCCACTTTTCATCTTTCTTTCCGATAATGGCGACCCTGTCTATGCCATCATAAAGGCTAACTACATCTTCAAGTATCAAAGTAGGTATGAATTCACCCCCGGATTTAACTGCATCCTTCTCTCTGTCCACTATACAGAGATATCCTTTTTCGTCTATATATCCAAGGTCTCCTGTATGAAGCCATCCCTCAGCCCATAATTTTTTTGTAGCCTCAGCATCCTTGTAATATTCCCTTGCAACATATGGGGATCTAACGAGGATTTCACCGAACTTATTTTTTTTATCCTTATTTAGCTCGGATTTTGAATACATTATTTTAATTTCCACAAAGGGAGCTGGAATTCCAGCCTTGATTTCATATTCTTCTTTAGTTTTCTCGTCCAGGTTCTGAACCTCACTGTTCAGAGTGGAAAATGAAACAAGGGGTGCTGTTTCAGATAAACCATAAGCACCAATGCTTGTGACATTAAAAGATTTAGCCCTGTTCTTTAGTTCCATGGTTAAGGCTCCACCCCCAATAATACATCTCAGGTTAAGCGATGGTAATACTTTGCTGGAATTTTTTGCGGCCAGTAACATATAAAGTATGGAGGGGACCATAGCAGTTGTGCTTACCCTTTCACTTTCCATAAGTTCGAGTATTTTCTCAGGGTTATATCTTCCTGGGAGGACATATTTTAGACCTTTCAGAAGGAAAAGCTGGGGAAGACCCCAGGCGTGAACATGAAACATTGGTACCAGTGGCATCAATGTATCGCCAGAACCAAGTGAGATCGGATAATCGGATACTGTGTTGGCAATTGAGAATGCATGAAGCACTATGTCCCTATGAGTAAATGATACGCCCTTTGGCATTCCAGTGGTTCCAGACGTATAGAAAAGTGTTGCAGTATCCTCTTCTGAAACATAGGGAAGAGGTATATTGTCGTCCGTATTTACAAGATCTTCAAAATTTATTACGTTGTTAAATGGTAAGTTGATCTCTTCATTAGAAGTCCTGTAAATGATCCATCCTTTTATGAAACCAAATAGATCCTTATATTGAACGAACATTTTGGCTATCTCATCTCTCAGTATTAAATATGAATCCTCTGCATGTTGAATAGTATAATATATGAGCTCAGTAGGATATCTGATATTGACCGTATGCAGTATTGCACCGGTCATTGGAACAGCATAGAAAGACTTTAGAAAATTGATTGTATCCCAGTCAAGAATCCCTATCTTATCCTTAGGCTTAACGCCAATTTTTACAAGGCCCTTTGCCAGTGATGTGACGTCACTTCCAAATCTGCTGAATGTAATTCTTCCAAATTCTGAATCAACTATTTCCTGACTGGGATTTCTAACCGTACTGCTTCTTAAAAGATTTCCCAGTGTTAATTCGTATTTTACGTAAGTCATGTGGAAATAAATATTACCAATATTATTCAAACTTCCCAACCTTTCATTTCAGTTAAATAGGAAAGAAGACAGTCATACCTCATCAGCAGACAAATTCCAGAGAATGTGCCCTATAGATTCACTTTCTGCATATCTGAGGTTTCTGTTCCATTCTGGTTAGAAATGGCGTAAAAGAAAGAAAAAACTGGAAAATGTCATTCAATTCCTTATTATGGTGAGTAATATAAGCCTCAATATTATTCATAAATAAGCGTGGTATTACATAATGTAACTATTTAAACGAGTAAAAAAACTAAATATTATTTTCAAGCTATGGTATCAAAATACATTTGGCCATAGAGTAACTTGATATATAGGACATAAAAACACTCGCAGACAGGAAAATTAAGGAATGTGTTACAAAGTCTGATTTAAAGATAAAAAACAATCCAATTAAATTTGATCGAATTTAGAAAAACTTGAAATTAGGTGTGATAACAAATGGAAAATAGGAATACGATCAGTAAAAGTAAAGCTGATATTAGACATGATAAGGAAGAAGACTTTCTATCCAGAGGTAATGTTTTCAAAAGGTCTGCTAAAAGGAATATCTATTACCTTATTTTTGCTATCCCTGCTTTGGCCTATGTGATAGGACTTGCAATCGTTCCAGCTATAACAGTTGTATATGATAGCTTTATTGGAAAACATGGGTTCACTCTAGCCAATTATCTTGCTTTACCGAGTTACGGACTGTATGGTGCTATAATAAATACTCTGCTTGTAAGCGTTGGTGCCCTTTTAATACAGCTTTTCATTGCGCTTGCAATTGCGATGGTACTGGTCAAGCCATTCAAGGGTAAGAAGGCTTTTTCCACATTAGTTATCATTCCACTAGGTATTTCTACCGTGGTAAGCGCTTTTGTATTTTCCATAATATTCCAGGCTGTTGGTGGATATGCTAACTCAGCGCTGGTTTCAATTGGATTAAAACCCATAGACTGGTTCAATACAAACAGTTCCTCACTAGGTGTTGTGATGTTCTCCGATTTCTGGAAGAATACACCACTGGTTGCATTGATTCTATATGGTGGTCTTTCATCCCTCCCACCAACCCTCTATGAAGCAGCTTCAGTGGATGGAGCTGGTGCAGTAAGCCGATTTATACACATAACCTTGCCAAACATTGCACCCATAATGTCAATTGCGCTTCTGGTAAGGGGAGTCAGTGAATTCAATATTTTTGCATTGCCGCTCGTAATTATAGGGTATCATCCACTTATAATGAATACATTGATATTCGAAAATTACTCCTCTCTGCAGACAAGAAACATTTCTTATGCAGCTGCAACAATCCTTCTGGCAATAATCATGGTGTATTCGGTTATAGTTGTAAGACTTGGAGGTGCGAAAGATCATGTCAAATGAGAAGGGAAAATGGACAACATACATAGCAGTAATAATCCTAGCTATTGTATTCGTATATCCACTCTGGATACTGATCATTTATGCTTTCCAACCAGCATATCTAACATTTGACAAGATTTATCCGGGTCAGATACCACTTGCTTTCACATTAAGTAACCTGATCCAGTCGTTCAAGGAAGTTGATTTAATTGGCCCTTTGACAAGAAGTCTGGAAGTTGCATTCATGGTTGGTTTGATTGCGGTTGGACTTGGCATACCGGCTGGATACGGGCTTTCTAAACTTACTTCTGCACTGTCAAATAAATTAATCGTCTTCCTGTTCATAATCAACATGATGCCAGGACTGGTTATTGCAATACCAATATCAGTCTATTTTCTTCACGCAAATCTAGACAACACTGTCTTTGGTGTGGCATTTGCCCAGGAACTTGTTGTCCTGCCACTCTCGGTTTTTATTATGTTGAGTGGGTTTAGAAGCCTTCCACACGACCTGGAATACCAGGCAAGGGTAGACGGTGCTTCCTTTTCTTCAACATTTTTCAGGCTTCTAATGCCAATGATAAGGGTTCCAATTATGGTTGCCTTTTTACTGGCATGGATGACATCATGGGATGAGTTTACGTATGCAGTGATTATCGCTCCTATAGTGCCAACAGATTCAACATTTCCTGTTACACTGTATAATTATGTTTCGAGGAATCTACCACTGGAATCTGCCACATTTGCTCTGGTAGCAACTATACCAGTCATAATACTGGCAGCGGTGCTTCAAAAGTACCTGAAAGGACAATATTTATCAGGAGGTTTAGTCGGATGAACGTAAAAATGAGTTATGAAAATATTTATAAATTATACGGAAAGAAGAGAGTATTAAATAAACTGAATCTGGAAATATATGATGGTGAGTTTCTCGTAATACTTGGGCCCTCAGGAATGGGTAAGAGTACTTTATTGAGGACAACAGTGGGAATTGAGGACTTGACGGCTGGAAAGATAATTCTTGACGGTCAGGATATAAGTAAGTTGCCTCCCAATAAGAGAAATATCGCAATGGTGTTTCAGAACTATGCTCTTTATCCGAATATGACTGTTTATCAGAATATACAGTTTCCATTGAAAATGGCAAAATATGAAAAGAGCAAAATAAAAGGTAAGATAGAATCTATAGCTGAAACGCTGAAGATTGGTGATGTTCTTCAAAGAAACATAAATCAGTTGAGTGGGGGTCAAAAGCAGAGGGTTGCTCTAGCCAGAGCACTTGTCAGGGACCCGAAGATTTTTCTTCTCGATGAACCCTTAAGCAATCTTGATGCAAGAGTGAGGTACACCGCAAGGGCTGAACTCAAGAAGATCCAAAAGGAACTCGGCCACACCTTTGTTTATGTGACACATGATCAAACAGAAGCTTCTACTCTATCTGATAGGGTAGCTGTACTGAGAGACGGGAAAATAGAGCAGATAGGAGTTTTTGATGAGATATTGAATGAGCCAAAAAGCAAATGGCTTGGTGACTTTGTTGGAGAATATCCAATGAACTTCATTAATGGGGAAAGTTTCAACAACCCGGGCAAGATAATAGGATTCAGGGATCACTGGATAAGTGAGGGAAAAGATATTACTGGAACAGTTGAATGGTGTAACCAGGAAGAAGACAGTTTTCACGTGAGCTGTAGGTTTGATGATCGAAACCTGGAAAATGACTCAGACGATGAGGGCACACATCCCATAATATTGAAAACAAGCAAGAGATATGAGTTAGGGTCAAAGATCAGCTTCAGCCTTAAAAGATATAACATTTACAATGAAGACGGAACTCTGTTTCAAGTTGTTAAGTAAGTAAAATTTAACTTATATTTTTAAATCTAGATAGGTATCTAATAAGACAACTTTATTCTTACTGACTAGCATGACAGCTTCATTTAGCATAAGGTTAGTCAGGTGAACTTTATTCATTTCATTTGGATCTTCGCACTTTTCCTGAAGAGTTCCCGGAATCATTTCTATTAAAAAGTAAAAAAAAATTTGGTTATTTAAAAATTTATTGCCCTTCTATTGGGGCATATGTTCCGTTTTCATACTGGTCTGCAACGTTCTGGTTATAGTTTGTCTGCAGGAAGTTGTAGAGTGCGCTGTTCTGGCTTGCAAGTATTGATGGTATGTCAGTATATGTTGCATGGTCAACGACTATCTGTGTCCACGCTTTGTCCATAAGGGTTTGCCACTCTCCTATCCAGGAAACTGGTGACCTGAGGAAAACTCCCCCATTTATTGCTGCCAGTGATTCATTTGTTACTGTATCCGTAGAATTATAGGATTTCATTCCAAGCTTTGTAAGGTTGACAGATCCTGGCCACTGGTAGTACATCATTGAATAGGAGTTAGAAGCAAGTCCTGTGTAAGTTGCCCAGTAAGATGTCTTGTAATCTGGTGAGAAATATGCACTCAGGTTGTATATGTATTCCATTGCATGGATATCTCCAGTATCATTGAACATCATCGGGTTTCCACCAAACTGAACCATCCACTGGTAAAGTTCTGTAGGTGTGCTTGCTCCTCCGTGTCCCTGCATGTTTATCTCACCGACTCCGTAGTGTTTGAAAAGTGTCTTTGCATCGGAATAAAGCTGAGTATATGTTGTTGGAACCTTTGATATTCCAGCGCCCTGAAGTGCCGTATAATCTACCCATACCAGCGGTATATTAACAAGCTGCGTCAGGAAGTATACTCCTCCAAATTCATTCACTTCATAGTTGTTCAGACTTGATATTGAACTTATGACACCCTCTCCTGCCGTAATCTTTGCTGCATTGAGTGATGCCAGGTAGCCATCGTAAAACAGAACTCCAACATCTAGATTGTCAATTGTCATCACAACATTTGCATGAGAATTACCGGTTACCAGAGATGAAATTTCCTCGACCATGGATGCAGCAGTTATGAAACTGACGCTGACATCAATGTTCGGATATGCTTTTTCGAAATTGCTTATCACTCCAGTTACGTATGATTCATCAGCGGTACTTATGCTGGTGTAGTATGTGACGTCTACGGTCTTGTTAGTTGCACTGTATATGGTTGGCACTGATGTGCTTGGTGAGGATGTGTAGGCTCCCTGGTCAACAGGTATGAATCCTGTATGGGCTTCACAGGCCTTCTGGATTGCTGGGTTCATCAGATAAGCCATTAGCTGAGCTGAAGCGGCAGGTGTTGATCCACCCTTCATTTCAGCTACCACACAACCTCCAAGCAGATGTTCAGAGTTAACTGGACCACTAACACCTGTATACACATATAGCACATTATTGGATGTCGTTGGAGTAGGTGTTGTCTTGACCAGATTTTTATAATCAAGGCCAACAAACGATCCTACAAGAACGATGACCACAACAATTGCTATTATGGCTATCACCATGTTACTTTTTTTTTCTTTTGGTTCTATCGGATTATCCATTTTTAATCTTCACTACATCTAAATCATTTTATATAAATTTAAAAAACAGTTAAATACTATAATAAACTAATAAAAAATATACATATTTATCTATATTATTAATTCAATATAAAGTAAACTTCAATTCGTGTTCGATTTTCCCATAATTTTTAGAAACCCTGTTCAACCTTACGGCTGCCCTGACCATACCAAGATGACTCAGCGCCTGTGGAAAATTACCAAGAAGTTCACCACTGCTCAGATCAATTTCTTCAGACATAAGACCAAGGTGGTTTGAATGTGAAATAATCTTGTCCAGTACCTCTCTGGCCTTTTTCACTTTGCCTGTAACAATCAAATCCTCAACATACCAGAATGATAAGAGAACAAATGCATTATCATCAGATACAAAATTATCCTTGTCATTATACCTTTTAAAAAGGTATCCGTCTACCATGAGGTCACTTTCTATCTTCTTTATTGTCCCCAGAATATAGGGGTGATCTGGTGGTAAGAATCCAAGGAGTGGCATCCTTAGAAGGGATGCATCAGTGCTTTCTGATCCATAAAACTGCATGAATGAATTATGCTTTGAGCTGTATGCATTTTCCATGACATCCTTCTTTATTAGATCAGCCTGAATTTTCCAGTCTGAGATAGGAGCTGAAAGTTCCAATTTCTTAGACATCTCAATACCTCTTTGAAATGCTGACCATGCAATAACTTTTGAATACGTATAATTCAACGGTTCTGATCTGAATTCCCATATACTTGAATCTCCATATTTCCATATCTCGGTTAACTTGGAAAGTATATTCCTTACAAAATCCCATAGATATGTATTAATTGTTCCTTCATTTTTAGAGACGTGATATATTGCATTGATGAGGCTTCCATATTCATCGATCTGTAGCTGGTTTGCAGCCAGATTCCCTACCCTGACAGGAGATGATTTCATATAACCTTCATAATTGATGAGTTTTTCCTCAAGATTCTGGTATTCATTTATTGTGTAAATTGTCTTGAGGTGCCCTTCCATCTTTACCCTTTCCATTACATCATATAGAAATTTTACCGATTCGTTCTTGTAGCCTAGCATTGAAAGGGACTCTATCACATATGCCACATCCCGTACCCAGCAAAATCTGTAGTCATAATTTCTATCACCACCAATAGCCTCTGGCAGACTGGTAGTTGGTGCGGCGACCATCAATCCAGTGGGTTCATATATCAGTCCCTTAAGAACAAGGGCTGATCTTACCACCTCGTGGTTATATATAAGTGGAAAATTTCCATCCGAAACCCATTCTTTCTGGAATTTTGCCGTTTCCTCCATTAAGTCAAACGATTTAAAATCATTTGTCTTTTGTACGTGCTGCATGCCATAGAATACAATGATCCATCCACCTCCATTTTTATCTGTTTTGAAATTTGCCGCAATCTTGCTACCAGATACCTTGAAATTAAAGTCAGAGGATACGCCTACATATTCATCCTTATATTTGAATATATACCCATTTTTGTGTCTTATAACTTCTTCCGGTAAATTACCGAAGTGGAACGAGAGTCTTATTTCCGATCGAATCTCAACACCTTCCACCGGAGTTTCAACGTATCTGTGGATCTCAGGGAAATTAATCGTGCTATATTTTGAGGTTGGAATGAAATCTGTGACTCTTAATATTACCTGATTTTTTTTCTTGAACTCGGTCACAAGTATGTTTGTATTGTCTATGTAATACTGGCTGCATGTCACATCTTCGAGATCAACTGGCTGAATAGAAAAACTTCCTCCCTTATTTCTGTCCAGTATTGAATCAAATATGGGGTCAGAGTTGAAATTAGGAAGGCATGCCCAGTCAATGGTGCCATTCATTCCCACCAAAGCAGAAGTCCTGTTGCTTGCGATGATTCCATGATGTGCAATCTTCAAGTATTCTTCTGCATTGAGCTCAGAAAGTAGTATGGACTTCCGTGATGACATCAATCCTCAATACAATAAATTATAAATTTTTTGTTTTAGGGTTCAACATTTTATTACCTGCATGACTACATTAACAGATCAAAGAGTTCTGTATTAATTCCAACGACTTGAGAAGGTATATCTTCCGCATTGAACAGTATTGTGTAACAATTACTACCATATGATTGATTTAAATTATTTGATACTATAGAGAAATACCCATACTTTTCTTTAATTTTCTAATTCGTTCTTTTTTAATTCATCTAATTTTTCCTCCTCTACGAGGTTTACGGACTTTCCAGCTCTTGCTGCAACTTCCGGCTTTAATTTTACAGTCCTCATGGCATAATAAACTGCGAATATGAGGTAACCAATTGCACCTATGACGGCCTCAGTGATAGGGAAGACAGGAGGAACTATAGATTCAAAAAGTACCCATATAAATATACCTGTGGCTATTATTGGTAATACATAATGTTCCGTAATGTGTACAACGATGTAGATTCCATGATGTTTCTCTTTCAACCTTACAAATAAAGTCATAACACTGGTATTCAACAGTATATGGGTAATGATCAATCCAAATAATGCAAGCGTAGTAAGAAAATCAAAACTGTTTCCCAGTGATGAAGACACGATTTCACTCGATGATAGGTTAAAGAGAATAGATGTGAAAGAATGCCCCATCATACCATTGATGAGCATGGTACCACCAATAGCCAGAATCGATGCCATTGTGCCGATAAACATCAAAGCCTTGTGGGGTGTAACATACTTCTCATGCAATTCTGCAAAGTAGTGTGGTAGAACGCCATCACGGCCCATTGCAAAATAAACCCTGCCTGCATTGGATTGCATTGCCACAGAATCTGAAAAAGCAGAATTAAACGCAACGAGCGATAACATAACTCCTCCTGCAACTCCTGTATAGGCAGTTGCAACTATTATACCGGGAATGTTGGCCTGTGCAAAGGACGACATCAGTGAAACTCCCCAGCCCACTGTTAAGGCGTATGCAACTTCCGTTAGTACAACACCAACTATAACAAGACCAAAAACCAGGCTCTTTGTTATCACCCTACTGCTCATCGCCTCCTCTCCGAGTGGAGCAGAACCTCCATATCCAATGAAACTTGTCAACCCGAATATCATTCCGAGTCCGAGTCCACTCAGAGGACCACCAACTTTATTGAAAATCTGGGATTTTGTGAACGGATCGAAAACCGCCAGTGTATTGTCCTTTGCTTCAACTATTATTATTGCTGAAAGAACACCAAGAAATATTACCTCGAAGAAAGCAGCTATCCTTACATATTTCATCTGGGGTCTTATGCCAAAAATAGAGAGGGCTATGGGAGCAAGTATGAATATGAGAATCAGTGGAATCCATATCCAGCCAGGAAGTGAAATGCCAAGGAAATAGGAAAGAACGCCTGGAAGTACAACTCCACCTACATAAACCGGTATTGCTGCCGTACTGGCTATCTGGTACATCACGTACAGCAACCCACTCGTAATAGCAGGGGTTGGCCCAAAGGCGGTTCCAATGTATCCATAATAACCCCCCGCACTTGCATGTCTCTTTGACAGGTGATAAAGAGTGTTAACTTCAAGAAACATTGTCAGGGTTGCGATAAGGAATGCCAGTGGTGTGAGAAAGAAGGCAAATGCAGCAGCTGATGTTATAAATGCAACCGTGTCACATGCCGGAGCCATCGCAGCTATTTCCTCAGCTATTGCACCCCAGACACCAACCTGTCTTTTCATTAGTCTATTTGCCTGTTTTCCAGTATCCATATACAATCACATTAGTTCTAGATTAATTTTATTAGCATAGTACTAAACTATTTAATTCTTTCTAAATATATTATTTGCTTTAGTCATGTATTTGTTCAATAGCCCTTCCGTGTGGACATCTTTCTGGCTTCCCGAGTTTCAGAAACATTGTATCTATGGAATCGTGGTCCACGAGATAGTCTATCTGTTCGGAGAGTAAGCATGCCCTATCGATATCCATTCCGTATGTGACCATTAAGGTCTCCAGTATCCTATGATTTTCCTCAATTTCATGATAAAATGAGTCTCCTTTATGCGTTAGATGAATCATGCCTTTAAGGTGTGTTATCAGTTTCTTTCCTTCAAGTCTTTTAACAAGATTCAGTGCAGTTGGTGGCTTGACCTTCAGCATATCCGACAGATCAATAAGCCTCATTGGAAACTCATCTTTACTGTGATCTCCGATTACTATCAGGCAATCTCTCTCTTTTTTTGTGAGCAGTTTAAGATCATTCATTTAGTATATACCTAATCAAATTTGCATTATAATATTTTTCCTCCGGAACTGACGAAAGTTTTTATTAAAACTTCAGATTGGTGTATATGGAAGCTGACGTTTTTATTTCAGTTGACGAGATGAAAAATATCCTTCATAAGGCTGTTATCCTGGATTGCAGGTACAGACTTACCGAGCCTGACTTTGGATATAACGAGTTCTTGAAGTCTCATATTCCTGGATCATTCTTTATGGACCTTAATGGTCACCTTGCTTCTGAAGTTAAATTGACTGGTGGTAGACATCCTCTTCCAGACATTGATAAGCTAAAGGAGAGGCTTGAGGAAATTGGCATATCAAACAGCAGCACGGTTTTGTGCTACGACGATAATTTATCTGGAGCTGGCAGATGCTGGTTTCTATTAAGATATATGGGGATAAAGAAAGTAAGAGTTCTTAACGGTGGATTCAGGGAATGGGAGACCTCAGGATTGCCTGTAGAAACCGGTCCAGAAAGAAAGGTTATAAGGGGGCATATTAAAACTGAATTAAACTCAGATATGATTGCGACTCATGAAGATATATTGAACCAGCCAGGCAAACATAGAATAATTGATGCGAGAGAGTCATATAGATACGAAGGAAGGGAGGAACCAATCGATAGAATAGCAGGCAGGATTCCCGGTGCTGTAAATATACCATATACTGAACTGATGAATGGTGCAAAGATAAAGGAAAGAGATGAGTTGAGGCAATTTTTCAGGAATGTTAAAGATGGTGACATACTCTATTGCGGCTCCGGAGTAACATCATGTGTAAATTTTCTGGCGATGGAATATATAGGGATAAAACCCAAACTGTATGTTGGAAGCTACAGCGATTGGATCAGCAGGAACCTTGATGTAGAGACAGATGTGGAATGAGCAAACAAACTATATTTCTAAATATGTCTTATTAAATATTGCAAAGCATATTAACAAAATTGCAATATTGACACTCGATAATAATGAAAGACATTTATATTATATCTGCAAGGAGAACGCCACATGGAAAATTTGGAAAATCTCTTTCAGGTATCAGTGCAACTAAACTCGGGGGGATCGCGATAAGAGGTGCGCTCGAATCATCCGAAATCAGTCAGGAGTTGATAGAAGAAGTGATCTTTGGAAATGTCATCCAGGCAGGAAACGGTCAAAACCCTGCAGGTCAGTGTAGCACATATGGCGGAATAAGATCAGAAGTTACCAAGAACACCGTCAATGTTGTATGTGCCTCAGGAATGCTGGCAATTGAAAATGGATTCAGGGAGATAGCCCTTGGAGAAAGAGATATAGTCGTTGCAGGTGGTACAGAGAGCATGAGCAGGGGACCGTACTTGCTTTCAAGTAATTTCAGGTACGGTGTAAAAAACATGTTTTCCAGCAGGGAAAGTCTCACAGATGCAATGTACAATGATGGCCTCATGGATGCATTTTACCTGAATTCCATGGGGTTTTACGCTGATAAAACTTCGGCCAAATATAAGCAAACCAGGACTGCGGTTGATGAATATGCATTGCAGAGTTATGAAAGAGCGATGAAAGCCACAAATATGGGATACTTCAAAGATGAAATTATTCCCATGGAGGAACTGAAAGTTGACGAGGGAATAAGAGCTACAAGCATGGAAACTCTCTCAAAGCTAAGGCCTTCATTCAATGAAGACGGCATTCATACAGCTGGTAATTCTTCGCAGATTTCGGACGGTTCTTCAGCCCTGGTTTTAGCTTCAGAAAAGGCAGTTGAACAGTATGACCTCAAGCCCATAGGCAAGATCAATGGATTCTGGTCATCAAGTATGGATCCGAGGGATTTTATAGAGGCACCAATAAAATCAACAAGGGAAATGCTCCAGCGATATAACTGGAAGATAGATGATTTCGATCTTGTAGAACATAATGAGGCATTTTCAGGAGGTTGCATCCTGCTGAGAGACCAGCTAGGTATAGATAACGAGAGATTCAACGTAAATGGAGGAGCAATTGCTTTTGGCCATCCACTTGGGAGCAGTGGTTCCAGAATTGTGGTTACATTACTTCATGCCTTACGGCATAGAAAGTTGCAGAAAGGTATTGCAACCCTATGTCATGGCGGTGGTGGTGGGCATTCAATGGCAATTGAGGTGATCAATTGAAAGTCTCGGTTGTGGGTTCTGGCACCATGGGCAGGGGAATAGGACAGGTTTTTGCGCAGAATGGCTACAGCGTAGTTCAGGTTGATGTCAACAAGCAGGCCCTGGACATTGCAAGGGATGCCATAATTGATTCACTGGGTAGGCTTGAAAGAAAAGGGTCACTCAAAGACACACCCGATCAGGTAATCGGAAGAATGACTTTCTCAGACAGCATGGAGTCCATAAAAGAAAGCGATATAGTCATTGAAGCCGTGTTTGAAAGGATGGACGTAAAAACTGAGACACTGAAGCGAATTTCAGAAACAGTCAGTAAGGAAACCATCATAGGTTCAAACACCTCATCCATATCCATCAATCTGCTTTCGGCATACATAGAGCGCCCTGCAAGGTTCATGGGTATCCATTTCTTCAATCCAGTGCCCGTCATGAAATTGGTTGAACTTGTGTCCGGTGAAAACACATCATCGGAATTGGTGAAAGAAGTATCTGAATTGCTGGTTTCAATTGGGAAGGAACCGGTCAATGTCAGGGATTTTCCTGGCTTTGTTTCTAACAGGGTGTTGATGCCATTGATCAGGGAAGCAATACTTGCACTAGAAGAGTCAGTAGCAAGTGCTTCAGACATAGACAAGACGTTCAGATTAGGAATGAATCATCCGATGGGACCCCTGGAACTTGCTGACTTCATCGGTCTGGATGTATGCCAGGATATTATGGAAGTACTTTACACCAATTACGGAGATCCGAGGTTCAAGCCTCCAATCACGCTGAGAAACCTGGTAAATTCCAGGAAGCTTGGCCGTAAGACCGGAGAAGGGTTTTATAAATATGAGGTGAAGAGATGAAAAATATATTGGTTGAAAAAGAAGGAAGATTGCTAAAAATATTCATAAATAGGGAAAAGAAGTTGAATCCCCTTGACATTGAAACAATAGAGGAGATTGGTGAAGCTCTGAAAGAAGAGAGGCAGATTGGAATCATATCTGGAATGAACAGGGCATTCAGTGCAGGTGCAGATATTAATGTGTTCTTGAACCTTGATCCCGTAACAGCATATGACTTTTCAAAACGCGGTCATCAGGTCATGGATTTCATAGAGGAGAGGCAGATGCCGGTAATTGCAGCAATTCATGGTTTCGCTCTGGGAGGAGGTTTTGAGCTTGCACTTGCATGCGATATACGAATTGCCCATCCTGATACCTATTTTGGTCTACCAGAGGTTACGCTTGGAATAATACCGGGATTTGGTGGAACTCAGAGACTTAGAAACCTTGTGGGAAACAGCAGGGCATTTGAACTTGCATCGCTCGGGACTAGGATTGATTCAAGCAGGGCACTCAGCATGGGCATTATCAGCGAAATAAATGATAAATACCTGGAAAGGGCTGTTGAACTTGGAAAGCAGTATGAAGCGCTGCCGTTTGAGTCACTGGCATATATAAAAGAACTTACACGGGGCAGGAAAATGGATCTCTTTGATCGAGAAAAAGAGTATTTTGGAAATATGTTCAGGACAGAGAATCAAAAAGAGGGGGCCGCCGCATTTGTGGAAAAAAGAAAGGCAAATTTCAATACAAAAATAAACAATAGCTTATTTGACTAAAATAAGGTTCTCTTTTATTTCTTTTACATTTGAGCTTAAATCTTCAGTCTCCATTCTTGTAAGGATTCCATTCTTTTGGTAGAATTCACTGTATTTTATACCACTGTCAGGAAAAACTGTGTATACTTTTAGGTTGTTTCTTGATTCGGCTATCTTAAGTGCCCCCATGAAATTTGCACCTGATGAAAAACCAACGTAAATTCCAAGTTCTCTGGCAAGCTTTTGAACTCCATCTCTTGCGTCTTTTTCATTTACATTTATCATCTTGTCTACCAGTGAAATGTTCTTTTCAATGATTGTCTTGTCCTTTGCCTTTAAAAAATTCCTTATTCCCTGTATATAGGACGACTGATCCGACTGCAGCATGTAAACAGTTGTACCTGGTCGTTTGTCCTTGAAGTATTTGGCATTCCCAATTATTGAGCCACCTGTTCCCATGGCTATTGCCACTGCATCCGGTAATCCTCCTATCTGTTTTTCTGCCTCTGGAGCCGTTGTATAAACATGAGACAGATAATTGAATTCATTTCCATGCTGATGAAGACAGACATAAGTTTCCGGTTCTTTCATTGCAATGTCAATGGCGGAATTAATGGCAACCTCTGTGCTGGTAGTCTCAGGTGGTTCATTTGTCTCAACAACCTTTGCTCCAGAGTCTATCAGGGCTTTCTTGGTTCCATCAGATGTGCCCGGAGGTATGAAAAGCATGGACTTAATTCCAAGTTTTCGACAGATATTTCCAGTCGCTATTCCTGTATTACCTGATGTTCCCTCGACGATGGTCTTATTCACTATATTACTCTCTGTAAGGATAAGATGATCGATCATGAAGAATGCTCCCCTGTCCTTGATAGATCCAAAGGGATTGAAATATTCAAGTTTAGCAAAAACTGATGAACCATTAGATGTATCATATTTAAGCATCGGGGTATTACCGAAACCTTCCCTGTAAAAATCATCCCTTATGTTTCTGCATAGTTTTTCCCTATCCTCGCCCATAAATCCCTATGTGATTTTTCATTATTATTGTTTCCTGAATTTATGAGTAAGATATGAATAGTTATTCTCAATAAGAGTGAGATTAATTTGTCTGACTACAACAAAGAGATAGCTGAGGGGTTTGAATTATTAACCCAGGGAGAATTCGAAAAAAGCCTTGAAAAATTCATTACAGCAATAGAAATAGATTCAACCAGGCCAGATGCCTTTTCATTGGCATCAGAAGCATTTGCGCAAATTGGCGATATTGAAAACGCCAAGTCCCACGCGGAATTGGCCTATAAAATAGATTCCGAAAAGCCGGAATATGTATTGCAGTACGCTTCCATGCTTTATGCAACGGGAAACAGCGAGGAGAGCATGAGACTCGCAAACGAGGCTCAGAAAAAAGGAGAAATGCCAGAGATACATCTCCTGAAAAGCAACATCTATATGGACATGGAGGAAGACCAGAAGGCTCTTAAAGAGGCTAAAATGGCTTTTGAGATGGATAAGAATCCCATATACAGGACAAATTATGCCATTGTCCTTAAGGAGAGTGGTAAAATAAAAGAATCAACTGAAATCCTAAAGAAAATGGTGCAGGAAAACCCGGATGATTTGGATGCAATTTATTTATTATTCCAGAATGAGCTTGCCGAAGATCACCTCTCCGAAGCCATGAATTACATTACAAAATGCATATCCCTCAATGATTCTGAGCCATTATTCTACTCTGAACTGGCATCAATGATGGAAGATTTTGAAGATAATGAACTTGCAGAGAAATATTATAAGAAGGCATTTGATGTTTCAGACAACGATCCAGAAATGGCAATGCAACTTGCAGAATTCTATAATTCTCTTGATAAGGTGCAGGAAGGTATTGATGTACTGGAAGTTTCCCACAGCGATGAAGATCCAGAATATCACCTCATGATGGGCAAACTTCTCATGGGCAAAAAGGAGTATAATAAGGCCATTTCTCATCTGGATATTGCAATTGAAATGGCAGACGATCCAGAGGCAAAAATTGTAAAAGGATCATGTCTTATGGAAATCAACCGGCTGAATGAAGCGCAATCTATACTGAAGGAAGCCTTAAAGCAGGACTTCCAGACAGAATATGTTGAGTCTCTGTTAAATCAGGTCTGGTGGAAGGAGAACAGCAAGAAATTCAAACTATAATTTCCAGATTTTTTCCATTTACTCTTACTTCATAAATCTTCAAGTTACCTGACAATGCATAATCTCCCATTGATCTGGGTATTGGATTCTCAAGCACATCGCCATTATTCAGATTGAAAATAATATGATGGGAAGGACACATTATCCTCTCCCCGGAAAGAATCTTGCAAAGAAAGAGAGGACCACCCCTATGAGGGCACTTTGAGTCAAAGGCAAAGTATTTTTCACCTTCTTTGATGATCGTTATATCTTTATCCTGACTCTGTACCCTCTTTCTTCCCATGGAGTCAAATCCTCCATTTTCAATACTTATCATATTAGAGGGAGATCTTGGATTTTTTATTCAGATCAACAAATTTCCAGTCACTTCTAACCGATCCCATCCCACGTTTCTTGTGAACATAGTTAATAGCACTCAATGCTGCTACAGAACCCTGACCGGCTGAGATCACTGCCTGTTTATACGGGATATTTGTTACATCCCCTGCAGCGAAAACGCCTTCTTTGCTTGTTCGGCCACTCATGTCTATAATGACTTCGTTGTCTTTGTTCATTTCAACAAATCCATTCAGCATCCCTGTCTTTGCAATGTATCCCATTTCAACAAACACTGCTTTAACTGGAACCTGTTCAAGCGAGCCATCCTTCTTTCTGAGGGAAACTGCGTTCACAGTCTTATCTCCGAGTATTTCCTCAACTTCTGACTCGTAAAGGAATTTAACAGTCTCCAGGGATTTTGCCTCAGCTATCATGTCTTCTGAACCTGAAATACGGTTTCCCTTCTGTGTAACATATACATTTGAAGCAACTGTTCCTAGATATAGTGCAGCCTGAAGAGCATGGTCTCCTGCGCCAGCTACAAGAACATCCTTATTTCTATAGAGCGGACCATCACATATTGAGCAATAGGATACACCTCTTCCCTTGAATTTCTCCTCTCCCTTGCTCCCCAGATCTCTTGGGGTTTTACCAAAAGCAAGAACCAGTGCATCGCATTCATATTGCTGTTCCACACCTTTCAGGATAAACTGGTTATCTGATTCAGTTACTGTCCTTACCTCATCATATGAAAACTCAGTTCCATACATCTGAGCCTGTGCCTGAAATTTGGAAGCCAGATCAAACCCGGATATACTTTCAAAGCCAGGGTAATTCTGGATATCGGTTGTAAGTAATCCCTGACCACCAATATCTTTTGTGACTACAAGTGTCTTCATTCCCTGCCTGGAAGAATAAATGGCCGCAGTAAGACCTGCAAAGGCACCACCTATTACAATAATATCATATTTCATTCAGTTCAACAACTTCTTTAGTTTTGCATCAAGCATTGCCTTTGGTACAGCTCCGATACTTACATCAGCGACCTTACCATTCTTGAACATTATTACAGTAGGTATGCTTGTAATATTGAATGATGAACTTACTTCCGGATTGGCATCTACATCCACTTTTCCAAAGGAAATCTTACCACTGTATTCATTGGCCAGTTCTTCAACTATTGGAGAGAGGAATCTGCATGGAGCACACCAGGATGCCCAGAAGTCCACTACCATAATCTTGCTCTTTTTTACCTCATCATTGAAAGTTGCATCTGTTAATTCTACAGGTTTCATTCTTTTTTCCTCCTTATTCTTATTTTCTTCCTGAATTCTTGCCAGTACTTTTTTCCTTATGTTTTCCAGTTCTACATCTTCATCTGACATAATTGAATTCTATTAGATATTTGATTGGAGTTAATCAACGTTACGGTTTTGCCAAAATCATACAAAACCATTTATAGAACAACCCAATACCGGCATATAATATGAAAATAACATCAAAATTGAATTCCGATATTGCTTGCTGTTCCGATTTACTGGAATCGGTATTTAACTTTGGAAAGACTGATGTGGACATATTTTATGCACTAACTCCGGGAAAGTGGTTCAGGATAGAGGATATTTCAAATGATATAAAAAGGGATCAGAGTACAGTTTACAGATCATTGCAGAAATTGATCAGCATGGGCTTTGTAATGCGAGACTCAAGGATCATCCAGAATGGAGGCTATTATTATGAATATGCATTATCAGTTTCCTCAACGCTTGACAAGGTAATCAGAGAAAAGATTGATGAGTTGATTGATCGTCTGAGAAGCCTTTCCAGGGACCTTATACGGGAATTAGAATCACGGGAAATGATACAATAGTTTTCATCTCACCATTGATATAAATCTTTGAGCCTCTTCCACCACTCTTACCACTCTGTATCCATCATTCCCTGTTGCTATCCGGCCTTTTTCTCCATTTGCGTATTTTACAAATTCTGACACTTCTTCAGCATACATGTTCCCTGATTTAAACTCCTTTACCATTTCATCGTTGATCTCAACTACTGCATTGATTGAAGTGCCGAAGAAATTTCTGCACTTTATTTTTCTTTCTGCGGTCATCAGGGTCAAGTCGTTTGAAATGGGGCCCATCTGTCTGGATGAGAAAGCAGCGGCGAACCCCTTTTCGAACTGCATATTTACTATCATTGATTCATCAATTATCTTCTCTTCTGGCATCCTGAATGAGGTTACCTTCCTGGGAAATCTATTATGAAATGAAATTAGCGTATCAATGACGTGAACGCCAGTACCCATTACGGAACCTCCTCCTACCTTATCCGGTTCGCTCCACCACTTGCTATCTGTCGTTTGTTCCCTTGCAGCTGACTTATGGGTCCACATTCCCGATTCATAAATTATTTCTTCATCGGGTTTCAGTATTTCATTTTTTATGTAGTCAAGCGCAGGGTGCATTCTGAGATGGAAGCCAATACCAAGTTTAGCCTTCCTCTCGGTTGCCAGGGAAATGAGTTCTTTTGCATCTGCAGATCTCAGTGTCATCTGTTTTTCCAGCAGAACATGTTTGCTATGATTTAGGGCTTTTCTTGCATGTTCGAAATGCATGAAATTTGGTGAACCCACATAGACAGAATCTATATCATCAGAAAGCATTTCTCCATATGTAGGGTAATATTTGCATGAAAACTTTTCAGATATTTCAGTTCCTTTCTCCTTGTTCGTCGTGGTAATACCTGAGATTTCATTACCGCTTTCTAAAATGGCAGGCATCACCCTATTCACTGCATGATTACCGATACCAACAACCCCGAATTTCATAATCAAATATGGTGAGTCTGTTAATAATATATTCTATTATCTTGTTGATTTCATTATTCCTGTGTCAAATCTTTAAATATGCAAATTCGATATTATCGTGAATGGCAAATCCCAAAAAAACAAATAAACAGAAGGAAGACGAATTAAGAATCCTTATCCAGAGAAGAAGGAAGATATTAACGACTGCAGTAACAATAGTAGTGGCTGTTATAGTAATTGTAGCGGTACTCATAGCTTCTGGTGTATTTAATTCATCATCTCCCGGTACTTCATCCAATTCCACAGTGGTGCAAAGTGGAAAATTTATCAGGATAGACGGTTCAGACGTTTCACCACTCGGTGGAGTTAATATTTATTTTCTTTCATGGCAGGGATGCCCAATCGGTGCCTCTGACAGCTGGTTTATTTACAATTATGTGCATTCACAGGATCCATCACTTTCAAATTCCACAATATATCACGACATGCATTTCAGTGATCCTGATGAAAGCCCTACAAACATACCAGGTCTTCTCTTTAACAACTTCACTTATAGTCTAGGTGGGATAGATTATCACTTCCACGTTATATATGTGTATGGAGAATACCTTCCACCGGATGGACCCAGTTCAGTTAGCCAGGGGGAATCTGTCCTGAATGCAAATTTTCCATCTTCAGTTTCATCGCTGTTCCTGAAATATGAGACTCAATACCCAACAGCTAATCTAAGTGGAGAAGCAATCGCAAACTATGCAGGGCACCTGACTTCAAGCTTAATAATAACGGGGCCTTCAGGAACATACTATGCAGAGGGTGAACTATACAGTCCTTCAACAATAGCAAACATACAGCCTGGAATCCTCATAAATGAACTCTCTCAATATCCTGGCATAACCTTGGGCACATCAGAACTTGGATCTGCTGTGAATTCGGTAATCTGAAAAATGTGAGAAGAAACAGATGGATATTTATGCCGATTTTCATAACATAAAGAAGATCTTCCTTTCCACACCAATTTTTATCTGTCTTCTGGTGATGTGGTTATATGGCGTAAACTCTATTTTTTACGTACTGTTGATTTCTATAGTTTTATCAGTGATAATATCAGTCTTATATTCTGTATGGATGGAGTCAACAACATACCATGAGGCTTCTGGTGTTTGGATCATGCCAATCATAGCATACCTGTTTTTAAGGCTGGACTTTTCAGGAAGCATACCCAATATTATTGAATTATTGAAAGCTCCATTCATCATAGATACTCTAATATGGATTCCAATTGGTATATTCATCATCAACTTTATAATCCACCTGACCCCACACAGTTCAGGTCAATATAACTCACCCGATCAAAAAAGGTCATATGGATACTGGTTAACAGTATCAACAATAATCGGGATGGGAATAACTGTTATCCTATCCGGGTTAACCGAAGGCTATATTTTTATTTTTCCAGACAGATATATGATTCCACTGTTTTATGGGTTAATAGTTGTCCTTGCACAATTCAATTTTTCTGTTACAAGCAGGAGAAGCATAAATGGTATTGTTCTTATCCTTATCCTGTATTCATTCCTGGCAATATACGAAAATATACTTAAGTGTGTTTTTCCGCCTCTTTTAACAATTCTCGTAGAGTTTATACTTCTCACGTCATTCTTCTGGATTGTGATGAATCCCGAACAGAGGGAAGGAAAATATACAGGATCAGTAATATCCTATCCACACTATAGAATAAAGTTCTTTCTTGTAGTCCTCTGGTTCCTCATACTCTATTTTACCATCCCAAAAGAATATCAGCCAGTTGAATCGGTTCTCATATTTCCACTTATATTCTTTTCTGAATTCATAGTTGACCTTTTTAAGGGAATCAGAGCCTCGACTCTTTCTGGCAAGGGTGGTATAATAGGAGGAGCAGGTCCCTTCGACAGTCTCTATTCAACTTTCTCCTTTACCATATTCACCTACCTGGTTTTTGTAATAATAGTAATGAATAATCTAACTGGAATTTAATATTGAGGTTACTTAAAATATTAATCACAATAGATCCACGCTTAAAATGATTCGAGGTTTTTTATCAGACCTAAATATCCAGTTCGAATATCATGAATTTTCCATTCTCTGGACATCTTTAATTCTCCTTATCTCCATGTTATAAGCTTCAGCAACTTCTGAGAGCGTCAGAGTTCCGACAACAACATCTGGTGAATTGTCATCGTAAACAATGAGTTTTCCAGATGGTTCCTTTGTAAGTTTATTCAGTGCATTGTGTAAGTTGTCATCACTTCTGATGAGAGGTGGATCTGTTTGCATCACACTTTCAATCTTCTCATCATAGTTAACATTAACTGGTATATTTTCTATGGACAGGTACCCTTCAAGTTTACCACCATCCTCCACAACTATCCCCTTTGTCCTGCTTTCTCTTATCATATTGATTCCTGCTCTGAGGGTTTCATTCTTACTAATCTTGAAATAATCCTTCTTCATGGCCGTATATACCGGGATGTCGTCCATTATCGGGTTCTTATATTCATCTTCGTGGGCAGGGGATTTGCTTCTATCCAAAACCTGCGAACGATAAATTGAGAGATTCCCACTAACAAAGTAACTTACCGTTGTTGCAAGCATTAAGGGTATGAACAGTGCATATGATCCTGTCATTTCTGTCCCCATTATAATAATAGCAATTGGAGCCTTAGATGCCCCACCGAACATTGAAATCATGGACACTATTATAATTTCATCCACGCTCAGATAAGGGAAAAAAATTCTGAGAGGAATTGCAATAGCTGCCCCTAGGAATGCTCCAATCACCAGTCCTGGAGCGAAGACTCCTCCAGATCCTTCGGATCCTATGGTGAATGATGTTGCAACAGTTTTCAAAAAGAAAAGCACAATAAAGATAACGAACAAATCAAGGTACCCAGTTCCAAAAAGGGCCATATTCCCATCCAGCATCTGTTGAACCCATCCATACCCCAGTCCGAGTATTTCTGGAAAGAATATGGCGATTATCCCAACTATTGCTCCCCCGATTGCAGGTTTGGCATAGGGAGAAATCCTTTTTGCCATTGAAAATATTCTACTTATACCGTAGAAGGTCTTTATATAAAATATTGCGGAGAGACCAGCAAAAAAACCAATTATGAGATATGCGATTAGGGAGAGCGGGTGAAAAAAGCCTATTACAGTTGAAGTTGGAATTAGAAATATGGTCTTGTAGCCTGTGTAGTAACCAAAAATTGAATATCCGATCACCGAAGCTATTGTTGATGGAATCAACGCTTCTGTTTCGAAGTCCCTTTTATAAAGAATTTCTGTGCTTAGAATTGCTCCTCCAAGAGGGGCCAGGAATATACTTCCAATACCTGCCCCAATACCAGAAGCTACTGCGATACGGCGGTCGTGATCATCAAGATGAAATATATCTGAAAGAAAGGACCCAAATCCAGCGGCAATCTGCGCTGTGGGGCCTTCCCTTCCAGCACTTCCTCCCGAGCCTATGGTAATAGCTGAAGCAACTGTCTTTACCAGTGGTATTCTCTTTCTAATTCTTCCTGCATTGTTATGAAATGCACTGATCGCTGCATCCGTACCATGTCCCTTAGCTTCCGGTGCGGTTTTATTCAGAATAATAGCAACAACAATCCCTCCAATAATAAGCGATAGTGGAATGTAAAGATAATGAATATTCGGGGAATATTGATAAAACGATGTCCCTGCAAGCAATCCTGATCTTGGTGGGGAAAATCCTGTTAAACCTGTCAGAAGGTAAGTTGTTACAAATTCTATTGAAATGTAGAGAACAATTGCACCAAGACCTGCTATGATCCCAATCAGGGTACCAATAAGAGCCCATTTGCCCGATGCAGTAGACATCATTTTTGTGTAAAGACGAGATGCAACTGGAAAGCGGTTTGATGGGGACATCTTATTTTTCTCGATAAATAATTACTATTTACTTATTCTCTTTTAAGTGTTCAGTTCTGTTCTCTTCTATTATAACTTACCTTCTCCGGGAACGTGAGTAGAAGAATCGCATCTCCAATTGACTTGATCCATCTGAATGGAATTGAGATTGGAATGCCTTCACTTACGATACTGCTATTAGTATCCTTAATTAGCAGGCCATAAACATTGCCTCCCTCAAAATCAAGAATGACATCATATACATTTCCAACAAGCACTCCTTTTTCTGTATACACTGGTTTCTCTATTAATCCATCAGTTGAAATCATTGATTCACCTCTTACAATATTCTATGAAGGATTTGAACATTTCTGTACCGTACTGAGTATTTTCAACCTCTGGATGGAACTGAACACCAAACATTCCTTTCTTATCCGAGTAGAAAGCCTGGACCCTGCAGTTCTTGGAATTTGAGCACACAACAAAGTCGCTTGAAATTGACACTATTTCATCATTATGATTCTCCCATACCACGATCTCCGGTGGAATCTCTTTAAAAATTCCTCCCTGATTGAAAAAACTAACTTTTGTCTTTCCAAATTCCGGTACTGGTGAAGACCTGACCTCACCTTTGAAATGTAGGGCCATAAACTGAGCCCCTATACATATTCCAAATACTGGAACGGAAGTTCTGTCAAGAATATCCGAAATCTTACCCAGTTTTGGGATTTCATTTGTTATACTTGGGGCACCTCCAGAAAGTACCCAGCCATCAGAATCCTTGATATCATCAAAATTGATGTCATTGTCCACAATTTCTGATTCAACATCAAGTTTCTTCAGCACTTTCCACTCCTTATGAGTCCACTGACCACCATTGTCAACTACATAAATTTTCATAGATGATACATCCCGATTCTCTTTTATAATTTCTATATATCGAAATTTTTGTCGATGGGTCAATAAGAATGCCCTATAATCAAATTATTCTACGGAATTCGTTATTTTTCTGCTAGTTTTTCAATGATATATTGAAATAGGTTGAAAAAAGACTATTAAAAGTATTACGAATAGTTTAATAACTTGTTAACTATAAGGTAAATATATGCAAATTTCTCTCCCTATTTATCATGATCTTGGAAATGAGTTTGTAGTGCTTAACGTTTCTGAGGATTTGATTAATAGAGCTGTTTTTGACAACAAAGGTAACAAAGTGGGTAGAATAGTAAGAATTATTGGTCCAGTATCTGAGCCAATGGGGGTAGTAGTACTCTCAAAAAAATTCGATTCCGATGATAGGAGAGTATTTGTTAGAAATTAGGTGATTTAGATGGAAAAAGAAAAGAGAAAAATTGAGCAGATTGAAAAGTGTCCAGAATGCGGTTCCACAGATCTTTCAAGAGATTATGAAAGAGGTGAACTGGTATGCAATAAATGCGGTATTGTCATTGATGAAAGTTATATTGATCAGGGACCCGAATGGAGAGCATTTGACACAGAACAGAATGAGTCGAGAGCAAGGGCTGGTTCTCCAATGACCTTTACTTTACACGACAAAGGGTTATCAACAGACATATCCTGGAAGAATAAGGATTCTTACGGCAAATCCATACCAACAAGGAACAGGGCACAATTATACAGACTGAGAAAATGGCAGAAGAGGATCAAGGTTTCAAATGCAGCTGAAAGAAATCTTTCCCAGGCATTGCAAGAAATGGAGAGAATGGCCTCCAATCTCAGTATTCCTAATGATGTCAGGGAAACCGCAGCTGTTATTTATAGAAAGGCTGTCAAACAGAACATGATCAGGGGCAGGAGCATAGAAGGAGTAGTTGCTGGTTCGTTATATGCCGCATGCAGAATCACGAATGTGCCAAGAACTCTTGATGAGATTGCTTCCATAACAAGGGTAAAGAAGAAGGAAATTGGACGTACTTACCGTATAATGAGCAGATACCTGCAGCTTAACATCATGCCTTCCAAGCCTGAAGATTATCTGAACAGATTCTGCAGTAAGCTGAAGCTTTCACTTGATACAAGAAAACAGGCCGCTGAAATAATCAAACTGGCACAGGATAATGACCTTACATCAGGTAAAGGTCCAACAGGAGTTGCAGCAGCAGCCATCTACATAGCATCAATCCTCATGAACGAAAGGAGAACTCAGAGATCAGTTGCAGAAGTTGCAGGTGTAACTGAAGTAACAATAAGGAACAGGTATAAGGAGCTTACAGAAAAGCTTAATCTTGAAGTTCAGGAGTAATCTTCACATATTTTTTCAACAATCTCAAAAATTTTTAAAAATTCATCGGTTATACTGTAAATGGATGAAAGTTTAACATCATCTACTTTTATTGTTATCTCCTCAGGACTATTTCTATTAATGGTTAAGTGACTGTCATTTTCCGGAGAAGCGCATTTAATATAAGCTTCTATAATTTTTGGAGAACCTGTAATTGATAATCTAATATCCAATTCAACCTAATCACTCTATATCTGGATTGTTTTTAATTTTTCCCACCTGCTTTGACAGAAGAAATACTAAAGATATATGGGGTCATACATCTCACATTAAATGGAAAAAATAAGAAGAATCGATAGGTATGAATCTATCGATGTCCAAGATAGAATCAGCGAAATACAGCGCTCAACTTTTGATCACTTTATCCCATTATTTATTAAGCAGGCTCTTCGCAGTTCTGGAGAAGTATTTATATCGGAGGACTGCGGAGAATTGAAGGGTCTCTATGTATTTGATCCAGTAGAGCAATCAGGTTCATGTTTTACTGGAAGTACCAGAACTGCTAAGAATTTCTATTCCATGGGATTGGGTTCAGATTTCTTCTCCGAAATCCTCTTTAGAGAAGGTGCCAAAATCGAAAAGATCAATTACCTAAACATGTCAAGCTATAAGCCTCATCTTAGCATTAAAAATGAAATTAAGATTCTTGGAATTTCAAGAGAAACTGACATCATTAAGTTCTTGAGAAGGGCATATTCGAAAGTTAATGAGGATTGGGTGAAAGCCGCTCTGGAAATGGGTGAAAAGTGTTTTGCATGTGAGGTAGATAACCGAATCGTGGGCATGGGCTGGATTTCTTCATTCTTGAAGGTAGCAAGATTGCATAGCCTATATGTTGAACCTGGATACAGGCATATTTCCATCGGAAAGGATCTATTGATATCCAGGTTGTATTATGCAGTTCAATGGGGCATGAATGCGGTCACATCAGAAATTCCTGAGCAAAGTATCTATTCACAGAAAATAGCAACTGACCAGGGCTTTAAAATAGAAGGCATTCTGTATAACTACCGGCGATCATAATATACAGAGTAAACCTCTAATTCCTTGGCGCCCCACAGTAAGGACACTTCTCTGCCGTAGAGTCAATGAGTGCACCACAGTACTGACATTTGACCTTAACGACTTCCTTTATCACAACCTGTTCTGTTTCCTTGGATTCAGGGTTTAAGTGTATATCAGTTTTGTTTTTATCTTCGTTGTTTTCAGTCATTCTTAAATTACCTCCACTGGTGGAATGTTTCTTTATCTTATTTTTATTTCCCTTATTGACAGCCAATGCTATTATTACTATTACTGCAAGAATGAATACCAGAACTAAAGAAAGTTCCAAATATGGAAAGGGTGCCGATTTCTGGTTATTCACTGTTATTGGAGAGATGCTGACACCATAGCTTGAATCCTTTACATACAGGGTATTCGTACAGGTGAATCCATCTCCATGTCCGTTTGAATCTACCTCCTTGTAATTATAAGCGACTATGAATCCGGAAGATTTATCATAATAGGCGTTCCAGGTATAGGTTGCATTGAAGATACCAAAGGAATCGTTCCTTACATACGTCCCGTTTCCCTGTAGATATATAGTCGTAATATCGCCATTAGTTCCACCAGGTGAATAAGTGTAATCAGTGGAGACAACTTTCATTTCAGTGTTCAGGACTTCTTTTTCCCCATTGACCGGAATGGACACATTTGTATAAAACCAAACATGTGGATTTACGTAACCTGTTTCGTTATCCGTCCCATATGTATAACTGCAGTTTTTGTTAGAAAATGTGAAATTTCCCCTGGCCATCTGGTTATTAAAATAATTGTAATCACTCGATCTCACTGCACAAGAATAATTATAATCCATTGATACTCTCTGCTCCTGTAGCAACTGAGTAACCGATTCTGTCCCATTTACCCATGCATTACAGTAATAGCCACTGTAATTTCCCTTGCCATCATTTACCTGGATATATTCATCATAATTGAAAAATGCCCCCTTTTGCGGTTCAGTCTGTACATGTGCGGCTGGAAGAACCAAACTTATGAATGCAATAAGGATAAACGCTGAAATAATGTGTGTTCGAATCATCCTGAAAATCCACCAACTGAGTGTATATGTGCTGGATGAACTCCACCTATACCACTGAAAGTGGAATAGTAGCAACCCTGTACCATCAGCATTGGCAAAAAGAATGGGAACAGGAATGGGGAAGGCATATAGTAGAAATGATAGGGCGTATTTGTAACGGTTGCCTTTGAGTCTACGTTAGTAATCAGCTCATTCCTTATTCCATGCACCAGGCTCACTGCAGCTGCCATTATTTCTGATCTTTCAAATCCTGCAACATTATTTTCAAGAATGTTATATGCCTTTGAAAGAAGATCTAGCGTCTCGTTTGATTCCATGACAGGTACTGTGGCCACAACCGTAGAGGCTACCAGCGGATACTCCAGATAGTTTTTAATTGCATCAATTATCACCGAGAGTTTATCCTTTATTTCATCGGGCTGTAATTCTGATATGGCAACATACGCAGAGGACAATTCCATATCTTCCGATTCATCATAGCCCCACTGTGAAAAAATTGCCTTCATTTTCACAAATTTATCTCTGGTATCGTTTACATCCTTGTTGATTGAAGCCATGATTGCAGCAGACTCATATGAAGGCGTTATTTTTCTGAACTCATCCAGATTATCAAATGGATATGTTCCATCATATCGCCTGGATAAATAGATTATTGCTGCGACTGCTGTTGCTGATTCTCTCGGAATATGGCTCTCATGTCTTACTTTTTTGAACACTTCCGTGAACTCATCCATGTCGGATGCGATGTCCTTTCCTGATCCCGTCAGTATTTCAGTAGCCATCAGTCGGTTCTCCACGTTTTTTGTGAAAGAGCCCATATTTTCATAGACAGTGTGAAACTTATTCTCCATAACTGCAATATCATCCCTGAATTTAGCGAGACCAATTGCTGTGCTCAGAAGCGTTGATTTCTGCTCAACGTCGGGAATAGTGCCTTCAAGATATTCATAATAAATCTTGGCTGTCTTGACTATATCATTAAGCTGGTTCATTGTTGTTGATATGTCCTTTTCATAATTCGTAAAATCCTCGTCAGAGAATCTATACAATCTTAATGCAAGATCGTGGACACACAATTTACCCTTGTCTGTCAGAAATATGTACATCTGATTGTATGGAACAAGACTATTGAGGAGTGATTTCTTAGACATCAATTGATTAAGTCTGTCTTCCTCTGACTTTTCTGTCTTATATACATCCTGAACCTCTTTTTCCTGCTTCTGGACCTCCCCCTCAAGTTCCTCTTTCTTAGCTTTTTTCTCCAGATGGAACTTTATTGAATGCTCCTTCTGTTCTTCTTCTTCCAGTTCTGTTCTTTCTTTCTGAAATTCTTCCTTTTCAGTTGAAATCTGTCTGGATAACTCTTCCATTTGAGAGATCTCACTTTTCAATTCATCATAATCATCCTTGCTGTATATGTTCAGGTAATTCTGTTCCTTCAGATAATTCAAGCTCTGTGTATCAATTGTTGTGTCCAACTTTCCCATGGACGTTTCTTTCAGAAAGTTGTAAATATCAAGAGATTTAATCTATTTCACCTTATTTAGCATTGTAAAACTGCTATTTAAATTATCATTTTTTAGGTCATTTCTAATTATAAGGTCAACTCTTCCATTGTTTTCATCCAGTTCTATGTATTTGTCATTTTCTGTTGCCCTCTCAAGAATTGTTTGCAACTGTGTTCTTCTCTCTATGGGCGTACCGAATCTCCTGATCCTTTCCTCGTCAATTCTGGCATAGGCATACATCAGCTCATAGAGCGATCTATAAAATTGATCTGTTATGGTTTCCCTTATCTTTTCTTCCAGCACATACCTTCTCTCAACGCCTTCAAGATCAACAAAGAAGATTGTGCCATCACCTGAAAGAACTGCATCTTTGTCCAGCCAAACGTCAAAGAAATCAAGTCCTGAATAGATCCTGTCATCTTCTTTCTTAAGTGTTCTTGAAAACGCTGTAAGAGCTGCCAGTCCAGATTTCATGAAATTCACCATGAATTCCGTGGAAGTACTGTTATCCTTAACATTGAAAATTTCAAAGACCTTGTTGATATTATTTCCCACAGTACTTGAAGAATGAAAATACAGTCTTATGTTTGAAGGCAGCAACCTTAGTTCCTGAACTATGTCGCCATCATATTTTCTGTACCAGTAAAGTTCTCTTGTTCTTTCCTGGAGTTCTTTCTCCATTGATACTATTCCGATCAAGGGAGCTATCCTGAACCCGTTTATTGAGGTTGGATCAGCCATTTCAGAAGTATTCATTGCAATTCTGGCAAGTTCTAGACCCTGACCACCGTATGGGGAACCTCTGAGCCATGTTTCGCCGGTAATGAACCTGTTTCCACGATACCCGGAGCCTTCTATCTTCTTCCTGAACTCAGGATCATCCGTAAGATCACTCACATTATAAATGTTGAGTGGTTCTAGGGAATATGGATCAACCGTTGATCCAACACCCTTGATTGAAAGAAAGAAATCTGTCTGGTCGATGGTGCAAACAGGTCCAGGTCTTATGGCACCTCTATTATCATCTTCTACAAATGAGATTGGGGTCATATTCTTATACTGTTCAATACTGATTATTGACTCTGGTAAATAAAATCTGTCAATGTCACCAAGATCATAATTCAAAAATTTTTTGCTCCTTATTTTATACGAGGGTTCCTGGGGATACAGAATCAGCTCTTTTCCCAATATGTTCATGACTGATATGATGCTCGAATTGCTTAAAAATATTCCATAACCTTATCTTAAGCATTAACCACTGATGAATTATCTCATGAATTAACAATCAATGTTATGGTTTAGCGAATTCCTTTCAACAGCTTCTTTCAAAAAGTCTTAAATTGTGAGTAAATATAACCGCCTGAGAAATAAGAGCGGAGGTTGCCGAGCTAGGTCAAAGGCGGCAGACTCAAGATCTGCTTCCGTAGGGGTTCGCCGGTTCGAATCCGGCCCTCCGCATATCTGTAGACGGGTAATTGTGAAAGAATAATGTTACTGTCATCTCCGGATGAATTCTTCAATACATGCGAGCGAGAAGTCTCCTTTGTTGGAATGGGGAGGAGGTCACTTCCGATCTAGAGGAATTTTTTTTGGTTAACAGGGCTTGGACACAGAGCCGATAAGATGACCGTTAAGCAGTATTCATATTCAACGTTGTTCATGTTTTGCTGTCTTTGTGTACATTGAAATGGCTTGGAATTTTACACTGATTGAGACATATTGCGGAGATAATATCACCTATGACAAGATTTCTAACAATTTTATCAACACTTTTCTCAATTTTGGTGAATTTAATCTAACTATGACTAATTATGGCAATAAAGGTTTAATATTTATATAAAATAGACGCGATACAACAGAACAAATCTCAATGAATAACTGCATCTCAGTAGAACTATTCATCAGGATTTTGTTTGGACTATGAGGTAATGAAAATGGATATGGAATGTAAGATGTGCGGTGGAAAAGTTATAGCACCTGATGATGCACTGAAGGGCGAGATTGTCAGCTGCGGGGATTGTGGACTGGACTATGAGATACAGGAGTTAGACGATGGAAACTTTTTCCTGAAAGTTGCAGAAAATGTTAAAGAGGATTGGGGTGAATGAATCATTTCAATCCTGTTTTTCTTGGATCTCTTGTACTTAGAAAAGTGAATGAAGCCTGCTATTTTGAGTGAGGAAATAGTAATTGAAAACAGCAGGCATTGTAGGAGCATCTGGATATGTTGGTGGAGAGCTATTACGATTGCTTCTGATGCATAATGATATCCAGGTAAAGATAGCAACTTCCCAGCAACATTCTGGAGAGTTTGTTTTCAAAGTGCATCCAAACCTCAGGGGATTGACTGATCTGAGATTTTCTAACGAAACTCCGGAAGAGGCTGCATCAAAAGTTGACATTATTTTCATGGCTGTACCTCACGGTTCGTCCATCAAGCATGTTCCAGCAATGTCAGAGATGGGAACAAAAATTGTAGATATGAGCGCTGATTTCAGGTTCAGGAATCCAGCAGACTACCCCATCTGGTACGGGTGGGAACATCCAGCTCCAGACTTGCTAACAAAATTTGTCTATGGAATGCCAGAACTTCACAGGAAAGAACTGAAATCAGCACATTTTATTTCTGTTCCCGGGTGCATAGCGAGTTCATCGATTTACAGCCTTGCACCACTGGCAAAGGCCGGTCTTATAAATGGTGTGATAATAGTTGATGCTAAAATAGGTTCCTCAGGTTCTGGCAATAAACCATCGATGGCGACTCATTTCTCGGAAAGGTACAATTCTGTCAGGATATACAGTCCCTCAGGCCACAGACACATTGGAGAAATTGAACAGGAACTTTCCATTGTTTCAGGTAACAGAATCACAGCCACCATGTCAGCTCACTCAGTTAACATGGTTAGGGGAATTTTAACAACAAGCAATATATTTGTTGAAGGAGAGTTAAAAAATCAGGACCTGTGGAAAGCATACCGATCCATGTATGGAGAGGAACCATTTGTCAGATTCGTTATGGATCCAACTGGGATTTACAAGTATCCAGATCCAAAGCTCGTGGTGGGCTCAAATTTCATAGATCTTGGATTCGTCATTGATCAGCATGTAAAGAGAATTGTTGCCATCGGATCAATAGACAATCTTATTAAGGGTGCAGCTGGAAATGCGATTCAATCAATGAACATCATGGAAGGTTTCAATGAAAGAGAAGGATTAAGGATGTCTCCCATGCGGTTGGTGTGAATTATGGTAACTGTCCTGAAACTGGGTGGAAGTCTTATGAAATATGGCATTTCTGAGAGTTTGATCAACGATATTGCAGGGCAGAAGGATGACCAGTATATAGTAGTTCATGGTGGGGGTCCCGCAGTCACTGATCTCTGTAATAGATTAAACATGGAAACAAAATTTATCACCTCACCAGGTGGAATAAGGAGCAGATACACTGATGCCCAAACGATGCAGGCATACATGATGGCCATGCGTGGAAACATAAACGCATCGATAGTTATTGCACTTCAGAAAGCTGGAATGAATTCGTTCGGAATGTCTGGCATAGATGGACCTACTATTATTGCCGAGAGAAAAAAAAGACTGATAACGATAAATGAGAAGGGTAGAAGAATGTATATTGATGGTGGATACACAGGTAAGATACTCTCAGTGGATGGGAGATTCGTAAAGCATCTTCTTTCTGAAAAAGTGACTCCTGTAATCGCTCCAATTGCTGCTGGACTTGAACATGAATCTCTCAACGTTGATGGAGACAGAGCTGCATCTGCAATTTCAGGGGAGCTGAAAGCCAACCGGATGATCCTTCTGACTGACGTTGATGGCATATTTTCCAATGGCAAATTGATCGATAAGCTGGACATTACAAAGGCTATGGAAATGCTGAAAATGGTTGGGAACGGAATGGATAAAAAGATCATGGCTGCGATTGAGTCCATAGTGGCTGGCACTTCTGAGGTGATTATTGCAAATGGAAATGGACAGTTTCCGGTATCTAGTGCAATACATACAGATAAAAGGACGGTGATTACAAGATGATGAAAAATAGATATACTGAAGAAATTGAAGATCGTTACCTTGCAGGAACGTATCAGAAAATACCGGTTGTTGCTGCCAGAGCAATGGGTACAAAAATATGGGATCTGAATGGAAAGGAATACCTTGATTTCATGAGTGGATATGGAGTTGCAATTTTTGGGCATTCAAATGCTGCCATAAGAGAGGCAATACTAAAACAGCTGGATGAAGTTTACATTACACATTCATCGGTTTACAGTCCAGCGAGGGCCAGATTTCTTAAGGAATTGATGAGTGTCACTCCCGCAGGACTGAACATGGCATATCTTTCAAACAGCGGGGCAGAAGCCGTTGAGGCTGCATTGAAGATTGCGGTGAAATCCACCGGGAGAAAGAAAATTATTAGCATGGAAAAAGCCTACCATGGCAAAACGATGGGTGCCCTATCAATAACCCATTCGACAAAATACAGGAAATCTTTTGAAGAAATGCTGATCCCTGGAGTTGAATTCGTAAAATTTGGTGACTATGAAGGTGTAAATGCACTGCTGAAAAAGGAAGATATTGCAGCTGTATTCATGGAACCAATTCAGGGGGAAGGAGGTATCAACCTCCCAGATCCTCAATTCCTCAGATCAGTCAGGGAATCAACATCCAGCTATGGAACACTCCTCGTCATGGATGAAATTCAATCAGGCCTTGGAAGAACTGGAAAAATGTGGGCCCATGAAAACTGGGATGTAACACCTGATATAATGACCATAGGTAAAGGCATTGGAGGAGGTATACCAATGGGAGTCACGGTTGGAAAAAAAGAGTTTGTAGAAGTAATGGGAATTGGAGAGCAAAGCTCAACAACAGGAGGAAACCCCTTATCATGTGCTGCTGGTGAAGTGGTCATAAAAGAATTAAAAAATGGGATGATGAAACAGGCTGGGGAAATGGGAAAATATATACTTCAAAGAATCAGGGAAGAGACCGATTCTCACCGTCTAGTGTCACAATCCCGAGGAATCGGGATGATGCTTGCAATGGAACTCAGGGTTAGATTTGTTCCGTTACTTATGGATATGATTGACAGGGGCCTTATTACTCTCTACTCAGGAATCAACACCATAAGGATGCTCCCACCTTACACCGTATCGAGGGATGAGGTCGATAGTGCTATAGAAATAATGAAGAAGGCACTGGATCATTACATAAAGAATCAATAAAGCGTGATAAAAATGAAGATTTCAATGATATATGATACAGTTAGGTGGGAAGAAAAGTCGATCCATAAGGCTGCAGAACAGAAGGGAATAGAACTGAGTATGATAAATGTTAAGGAGATGGATATGGACTTCGATAGGCCCGTTCCTGATAGTTATGGAAATGTCACTCTGCAACGATGTACTTCATATTATCGCGGACTCCACTCAACAGCCTTTCTGGAATATAAGAAGCAAATGGTTGTGAATGATCTCAGAACAATAATCAACGCAGGAAACAAAATGTTAACATCCCTTGCTCTCGAAGCAAATGGCGTACCATCACCCTCAACATCAGTCTCAACCAGTTACGAAACCGCAATGAAACAGTTTTCTGAAAAATTCAAAGGCAGAGCGGTTCTCAAACCTGTAACGGGTAGTTGGGGGAGGATGATTGCCCTGATGAACGACCCCGAAGCTGCAATGGCAATTCTTGAGGATAGGGAATACATGTACCCACTGTATTCAATCTTCTATATGCAGGAATATGTTAAAAGACCTCCAAGGGACATAAGAACTTTCGTCATAGGTAACAGGGTAGTAGGTGGAATGTACAGATATCAACCAGAAGGGGACTGGAGGACGAATGCAGCCATAGGAGGAAGGGCGGAAAAATGTGAAATTACTCCAGAAATTGAGAGCATTTCAATTAAGGCTGCCCAGAGTGTTGGAAGAGGGATACTCGGGATAGACATAATGGAATCTGATCGTGGTTACCTGGTTCATGAAGTTAATAGCACAACTGAGTTCAAAACTATTGCAAGGGTTACGCAGATCGATATACCAGGCGAAATACTGGACTATCTCGTTGAGGTGGGAAGATGATTGATGATATTGATAAAACACTCATACAGCTTGTGAAAACATACTCTCCCACTGGAAAGGAGAAACTGGCAGTTTCATTATTCAATTCATACCTTGAGAAATCAGGTGCAGTAGAAATTGGAACTGATAGTGCCGGAAACGGTTTCGGGACATTCGATGGAGATGGCATATCTGTTTCGCTATGTGGGCACATCGATACAGTACCTGGCAAACTCCCGGTTTTGGTCAAGAATGGCATACTTTATGGAAGAGGTGCTGTGGATGCAAAGTCATCACTGGTTTCACTTCTCTATGGTGCAATGATCGCAAAGGAGTCTGGATTTAGGGGAACACTGAAGGTGATAGCTGCGGTAGGTGAAGAGGGATCAGGAAAAGGAATAGTTGAAATTGTTAGGACAAATATGCAGAGTAATTATGCAATATTCGGTGAGCCCAGCGATGTTAGTGGAATCACGGTTGGATATAGAGGTAGATTGCTGATAGAGGTAGCGTTCCGCACAGAACCTTTTCATGCAAGTGCCCCATGGATGGGAGGAAGTTCCATTGAGGCTGCCATGCTGGCATGGTCAAAAATTAAGGAACATTATTCCGGAAGAACAGGGTTTTTCGAAACGTCCGTCGCACTGACAGGAATACACGGAGGAAGATCGGATAATGTTATCCCCTCGAATTCAAGAATCACGCTCGATTTTAGGTTCCCTCCTCATAGAGAAAGTAATGATATCCTGAAGGAAGTGTCAGGAATATGCGGAACATTAAATCTCCCCATTCCGGCAACGATAAAAATAATAAATGAGGTAAAACCATATGTTTCAAACACCAAAAGCCCTCTTGCCATTGCGTTTCGTTCCGCGATAGATAAAAAAACTGGTAACAGGGCAAATCTCGTATTCAAAAGTGGCAGTGGTGACATGAATATTCTTGGAAACTCATGGAATATACCGGTTATAACGTACGGGCCAGGAAATACAATGTTATCACACACAAATAGTGAGTACATAAATCTGGAAGACGTGAGGAAAAGTGCAGAAATCGTATCAGATTCCCTGATCATGCTGGAAAAGATATCAAAGTAAATATTCAATTGATCAATATTAGAAATATAAAAGTTGAATATATCATTGTGGAGATATATCTGAGTGGACAAAAATTGAATTCCCTGCATATACATAAAGCCAATGAAATGACCGATGAACAAAATTCTAACTCGTCATCTCTAACTTATTTACTTATGTCATTGTCAATATTTCGTATGCCAGCGTGGAGTCCTTTTTGTTAAGTATTATTATTGTTTCATTTGAGCATGAGATAAGTTGAAGGATATTGACCCCTCTGGCAAAAAGTTTGTTTGTTATTCTCATCACGAAACCAGGCGTCTTCTCAATCTCCTTTGATGAGAGTATATGAATCATGCTGACGTCCGCCTCTATTGTAACGCTCGGGGACATCTGCGGTATTTTGCTTTTGATTTCATCTACAATATATACTATATTATCCTGCAGATAAGTTGCAGATATATATTTCATGGTTTGTGGAATTTTTGACGTCACCACACATATTTTGTCCTGCAATGAGATCTTACTCTTCTTCAGGAGATCATCCGCCCTGCTTTTCCCTGTTTCGCCATTTTCTCTGTTCTTAAATCTGTTAAGTGCAGCCCGGACAGATATGGGATTCAGATCGGCGTTTTCCCTCAAAATGAGCTGGGCCAGCTTACTGACATTCACAACACCAAATTTCAATGAAAGCATATAATCAGGGTTTTCTGTAAGAAATCCAGCAACTCTGCTTTCTACAGTAACCTTTTCCTTAACATTCTTTTTCATTAAATCGATATACTGAATGTATATTTTAACATTATTCATTATAGTAAATCAATAATTACATTAAAAATGATATAACTTCTAACTAATTTAATAAACTAATGGTAAATTACAGTTTATGAAGGAAAAAGCACTTCTTTTGTATTCTGGTGGGTTGGACACATCTGTTATGATAAAGTGGTTACAGGAACAGATGAATCTTGATGTTGTAACGCTAACACTTGATGTTGGTCAGGAAAAAAATGACCTGCAACGAATATCAGATAAGGCAAAGAAACTGGGAGCAATAAAGACAATCACGGAAGATGTGAGAGGAAAGTTTTCCGAAGAGTTCGTGGCACAGGGGATACTGAATGATGGGCTTTATCAGGACAAGTACCCGCTCTCCACTAGTCTTGCCAGGCCATTGATGTCCCTTGAAGCTGTGAAATTTGCAGAACAGAATGATTGTACAACTGTTGTTCACGGTTCTACAGGAAAAGGGAACGATCAGGTGAGGTTTGAAGTCTCCATCAAGGCGCTGAATGAAAATCTATCAGTTATTGCTCCAGTAAGGGAAATGAACATGAACAGGGACGAAGAGATAGAGTATGCTAAATTGAGGAACATTGAGATACCATACGGAGGGAAATACTCTGTAGACGAGAATTTGTGGGGAAGATCTGTTGAAGGCTCAAGCATAGAATTCATTGACGAAGGAGTTCCGGAAGATGCATACAGGTGGGTCTTGCCTGTTGAAAAATCAGGAGAGAAACCAGAGGTCATATCCATTACATTCAAGGATGGATTGCCAGTTAAACTGAATGGTAAGCAATTGTTGCTTGCTGACCTGATTTCTGAACTGAACTATATAGCAGGTCAGTGTGGAGTTGGGGCCATTGACATGATAGAGGACAGGGTAGTAGGCATTAAGAGCCATGAATTTTATGAATGCCCGGCTGCCATCACGATAATAAATGGGCATAAATATCTGGAATCGCTGGTTTTGAACAAGAAGGAAAGTCAGTTGAAAAAGAACATGGATCAGCAGTTTGCGGACATGGTATACAGTGGATTATGGTTCGATCCTGCAATGGATCATATAAAAGCATTCCAGCGCAGTATAAACGCCATTGTAAACGGCACGGTCAAACTCAAGTTATACAAGGGGAATGTTATTCCGGTAGGCGTTGAAAGCTCAAACTCACTTTATGACATGTTTATGTCTACCTATGGGAAAAACCAGACTTTTGACCAGAGCAAGGCACCAGGATTCATTTATGTATTTGGGAGCCAGACAATCACGACAAGCAAGGTAAGAAAGAGGCAACTTGATAAAATAATTATTGAAGAGTGAATCGATGGCAAAAATATGGAGTGGTGGAGCTTCAGAAGATGTGGGAGAAGATATCTCTGACATAATGACAGTAAAAGATGTAAGGATAGATTCCATGCTGCTAGACTATGAAGTAGTTACACTTATTGCCTACCAGATACAGTTGAGAAATGAATCCATCATTTCTAAAGAAGATAGCGATTCTATACTTTCCGGTCTCCTGGATTTGATTGGAAAGGAGGAAACAATAGATCCAATTATTGAAGATGTCCACGGGTTTGTAGAGGAGAAAATAAAGGGAAGTGCTGGTAATGCCTATAAGAACCTCCGAATATTCCTTTCAAGAAATGAACAAAGCCACATTGACATAAAGTCCTTCTATATAGATCATCTTTTCAAAATTTCGCAATATCTAGTTAACCTATCAGAAACTATGCTGAATCGAAAAGCAGACTTCAAGGGAGTAATGCCAGGATATACACACAATCGACAGGCGATGCCGATCATGATTTCAACATATTTCGATTATATTTCCAGGATATTCCTTGATATGTCACTTGATTCTCTGGATTTATCGGAAAAGTTCTCACTTATTTCACCACTTGGTTATGGCTCAGGCTTTGGCTCATATTCTCCCGCAGATTTTGCCAAGGTGGCCAGGAGTCTTGGATTTAATTCAAACCCTAAAAATCCAATGGCTGGAAGCTTTTACCGGGGAATTGACGATCTGGATATGTCAAATTTGATCATGAAAATAATGATTCTCTTATCCAAAATATCGCAGGATTTCATAAATTTCAGTGCTGGAAACTCGTCTTTCATAATTCTGCCGGATGGTTTTTACACGGGCAGTTCACTGATGCCAAACAAAAGAAATCCCGATTTTCTGGAAATGGTTCAGGGCTATGCATCAGAAGCAATAGGACATTGTGTTTCAACCGCTTCCATATTGGTGAATAAATCCTCCGGTTATCACAGGGAATTCCAGATATCAAAGGATAAAACTATAGAATCTGTATTGTTATGCGAGAATATCCTGAACCACTTCCTGGAGTTCATGCTTAAATTCAGGCTCAACGAGCAAAAAGCCATGGATTCCATGGAAAACTCAATAAATGCAACTTCAGAAGCATTTTCAATCTTTCAATCTGGTAAGACATGGAAGGATTCATACTTGATTGTAGGCGAGAAGATAAGAAAAGATATACCTCTTGATTACCACAAACCAGATGAATTTGAATCCGTAACCAGTAATGAAATTTCCAGTGCAAAAGAAAGATGGAAAAATCTTTTTTATTCATGGCATGAACCAAGGGCAGAAATACTGATCCGCGCTAAAAGTGAAGTATCTGACAAATGACTGGAATAGTGATTATTTATTTCCTTGTTCATACATTGACTGATAATATACAACATATTGGATCATGAACCTCTGAATTCACGTGGGAAGGTCTCACGGGGAGAAGACAGGAAAAAGATACACTTTTTCTGTAGAAATTTGCGTCCAGAAGACCAACGCATCTCAAAGAATGAGTTCACTTTTTCTGAAATATAAATATATACTCATGTTTGAAGACATAGAATCCACCTTTCAATGCACGGTATCTCCAGAGGTCTTTCTGTTCTCTCTTCCCCTTTGTAACTTCGAAATTCTTTACAACAATGGACTTAAGGGTGAATCCTGAATCAATGACCTTATCCATAGAATGAAAGCCGAGTGGAATCCAGGTACCCTTGCTGTATTTATCTCCGATGACAAGTGCCAGGTATCTATTCTTTTCAAGGAATCTTGAAAGATTATTCACAACTTTTGTAAGCATGTTCAGGAAGGCAGATTCATCGGGGGCATTTGATAGGTCATCTTGCGAGGACCCAAATCGTATTATATCCCAGTATGGAGGGTGAAGAATGATCAACTGGGCACGGGACACTTCATGGGATGCCAGTATGCCGGAGATATCATACGTTTGGCTATCTCCAACAGCAATTTCCTGAAAATTATCTCCTGTTTGTCCGGCTTTAGCTATATTCTCCATGGCCATGTTTGCCACGTCACTGGAAATTTCTATACCTATTCCATTTCTTCCCAGTCTTTTGCATTCAATGAGGGTTGTTCCACTTCCAAGAAATCCATCGATTACTGTATCCCCTGCCTTCGTATATCTTCTGAGAAGCTGATATGGGATCTGTGGCACGAAATTCCCCCAGTATGATGCATTATGTGGACCACTACTGTCCCTTTTCTTAAAGATCCACAAACTGTCAGTTATAATATCGCTGTACAGTTTCCATCTACTCAGGTTAATGTCGTTTACCCTGGAGAATTCAGGTTCTAACAGGTTCCTGAGGAATCTATTAATATAATATACAGCACGTTCCCTTGTTTTCGAATCGCGTATCTGTTTTATGTCTGAAATCATGATTTCCCTGATAAACTCAGGATTGATTGATTCCCCTGAGTCATCTATAAGACTGAATATTTCTGTTTCTGTTTTTTTTAGAATATTTAGTACTTCATCCATTTCGTTCCTTATCTCTTCTAGTTTCTCCATGTTTCTGGATAAAGTCATTACCCGGGTTAAGTTCCCGACCCATTCCTTAAATTCATCAGTCTCATTATTCAGAATTATGGAATTAAGAGTCTTATATTATAATTTTCCATTTGAAATAACAAACGCAACATCCTGTATTAAAAAAGAAAAAGCTATTGCTATAAACGAAATTCAAAATCATGTCATGGGTTCCTATTAATGCAGCTGAAAGAACTGTGCTGAATTTCCTTTCAAAGATAGATGAAGATCAAGAACTGACTGTCTTAAGCTTCAAGAAGGATCGGGCTGTAACATTCACTAAACATGGGAACGAAGTACTGATCAGGGAAGAAGGATTCAAGAAGGAAAGTTTTAGCGTAAATGTGGATGATCTGAAGAAGAACGTTAAGGAAATCATTTCAAAAGAATTTCCAAGGAGTCACAGGGTTCAGATTTCAATGAAGAAGTCGCATAACAATAAAATATAGCATTGCATAAGATTATCTTTATAAGTAACAAATAAATTGCATGGTATTGAAGCATGTAAGATACAGGAATGATAGGGCGGTATCAGAACTCATAGGTACACTGTTGCTGATAGCAATAACAGTGATTCTGATGACGACGCTAGGTCTCTTCCTTTTTCAAAATGCTCCAAAGGGAAATCCTCAGGTTCCACGAATGGAAATCCTGCTAACTAGGGACGACACGAGTTATGATAATGAATACCTAATGATCGTGCAGAGTGTCACGGAGAAGATACCGATCAACCAAATAGATCTTGAATTTGTAGTGAGCAACATAAATAGTCCTGTAATCATACCATTAAACAGTGGCTCAACCTATTACAGTTATCCCGTGATGATGAAGATGAGTTATTCCTTTGAACAGGGAAAAAATTATGGAATATCTCAATTTAACAGTTCAGTGCAGATACAAATATATGTAACTCCCAACCTGAATCTTTCATATGTCTCTGTGGTCGATATGAGCACAGATTCAATAATTGCAGGATCGCCAGTGACAGAAACATCAGTATATGGAAGTTCCAATTCATTCGAACCATTCATGGCAAAAGAGATTATTGGAAATGATCAAACATACAATCAGTTGAATAAATCAAATCCTACAGGAATTACCTATACAAATGAGACGTTATTTTTCCCTCATGATTCGAACAATAATACATTTGAATTCAATTCCAGTAATTTTGCACCGGTCATTCCCGAAAATCAAAACTTCTGGAAGTATAATACACCGTTTCCATATGCTCAGTTAAACTGTAGCACCATTAAGAACTATGGATTCTATGCCACATCGAGCTTCCACATTTCTCGCACAACTGACATTAAATTAAATCTTACTTTCTCAGAACCAACTTATGTCAGAATTTCCCAGGTTGGTAATTTATCAAATACAATAATTCCATTGAACAGGACAGAATTCAATTATAACTTCACTGGTGGTAGCCAGAAAACATTCCAGAGCATAAATGAGTCACTTAAACTTGTAAATGGCTATTATATCATCCAAATTTATTATCTGTACAGGTATAGCAATGGGATAATAGCAGTGGAGTTCTGAAAATGCTGGTTTTTAAACAGGAGGATTGAAAATAAGAAAATTTTTAACTACTGACAATATAACAGACCCGTGACCATCTCTCCCATTGAAGAACGTTATGGAAGGCCCATTGTCAAGTCAATTTTTGAGCAGAGCTATAGATTAAACTGCATGCTAAGAGTTGAGATTGCTGTTGCCGAGGCCCAGATGAAAAACGATGTAATACCAAGAACTGACATAGAATCGCTTAAGAAGGTACTTCAGGTTGGGGTAGATGAGACAAGAATGAAGGAGATAGAAAAGGAAACAAAGCATGATATCATGGCATTCATTCGAACGGTGGAAGAGCAGTCAAATCATTCATTTAAATTCCTGCATTTTGGCATGACCTCAAACGATGCCATTGACACTGCCACTGCATTACAGTTAAAAGAATATTATTCATATCTCATGGAAGATCTCAAGGACATACAGTTTGCCCTTATGGAAAAAGTCAGGAAGTATAAAAATACAGCGATGCTGGGAAGAACCCATGGACAGCATGCAAGTCCCATTACATTTGGATTGAAGATGGCAACTTATTTATCAGAGTTCAACAGGCACACGGAAAGATTGATTGAAGTCAGGGGAAGAATACTGACTGGAAAGGCAATGGGACCTGTGGGAACAGGAGCATCAATGGGAAGGAACGCAATGAAGGTCAATAAAGATGCAATGAATTCACTCGGTCTAAATTATGAGATTGCAACAGGCCAGCTTGTTGACAGAGACAGATATGTTGAATTCATACAGATATTGGCAAACATTGCAATGACATGTGAGAAAATTGGAACTGAGATTAGAAACCTTCAGAGGCCAGAGATATTTGAAGTGATGGAGTATTTTGAATCAACTAACCAGGTTGGCTCATCATCCATGCCAAGCAAGAGGAATCCCATTGAGTCAGAGAATGTTTGCAGTCTATCAAGAATGATAAGGTCATTTGCAGTACCAGAGATAGAAGGGGCTATCACATGGCATGAGAGGGACTTAACGAACAGTGCCCTGGAGAGATTTACCATACCCTATGCCTGCATTCTTACAGATTTTGTCCTGAACAAGCTCTCCAAAATTATCAGGAACCTTTTTGTAAATGAGGTAAGGATGAAGGACAATCTGCTGGCATCACCCCTATGCATCTCAGAGAACCTGACGACACAGTTGACCCTAAAGGGAATAGGAAGGACAGATTCCCATGAGCTCGTAAGGAAGGTCTCAATGAATTACTACGAGTCAGGAGATAAGTTACAGGATATTCTTATGAAATCAGAATTTGGAGAATTATTTACTAAAAGTGAACTTGAAAAAATGGCAAACCCCCTTGAATTCACCGGGTCTTCCAGTGAATTATGTGAACTTGTAATTGAGGCTACTGAAAAACTGACTGGAGGGATATGATGAACCAGTCAATTCAGGGACAGATAATCCAGATTCTGAAGAAGGATGAGCAATCAATTTCCGGGATAAAAAAGGAGCTTGACCAGGTGGGCTTAAAACTTCACAGGCTAACTCTTGCAGGTTATTTGAGTGCAATGGTAGATTCTGAAATACTCAAGGTAAAGGAGATAAAACCTGCGAAGGTTTATTCTTTGAACCAGAAAGGTACGGTATCCCTTTATCGAAAAATAGGAAAGGCTATCAAGGATACATATAATGAAAATCATGGGGATATATGCCTCTCCTTTCTTTACTATACCTTTCAGAGACCAATTTTCATAAGAGAATTTGAGCTTTGCGATATAGATCTCCCAAAGAATTACAGGAAATCATTCTCCACTAAGAAGCTTAATTATATAAAATCTTTCCAGGAGGCTGGAATAGAAATACCCGAGAACGAAATGATAATTGAGCCTGAAAGCACGAACAACACACAGCTATTGAGGATAATGAGGATATTATTGCTTTCTCAGAACAACCTGCTGGTAGAATCTTCCCTTATTGATATGGAGCAAAAAACCCTGGAAGACATATAATGTTATTTTTTCATTTTTGGTTCTAAATAAAATGTAATGTTTTAATATGCATCTAACATTGAGTTTCAATGAAGAGCCTACCGGGAAAATCAGTATATAATGGTCACCTACCTCTGGGTTGCACCATGTGTGCAAAAGGGGCAAAAATGGTACTTTTCGTATCAGGGATATGCGATGCGAAATGTTTCTACTGCCCGTTATCAGAGCAAAAGAAGATGAATGACGTTATGTTTGCCGACGAAATGCCACTTGCAAACATGAAAGATGCCATTTTTGAGGCGAAGATGATCCAGGCAACAGGTACTGGGATTACTGGTGGAGACCCCCTGAAGTTCTACGAGAGAACTGCAGAATATATTAAGATACTAAAGGAGGAATTCGGCGATTCACATCATATACACCTCTATACAATCAGTGGATCGAAGGAGGCCATAGAAACCGTTGCAAAAGCTGGTCTAGATGAAATTAGATTTCATCCACCAGAAGAAATATGGCGCGTAATGGACCGATCAATATTCAAGGACAGAATAAAATGGTCAAGGGATATGGGCATGAACGTTGGTATTGAAGTCCCCAGTCTACCTGGAAGATTCGAGGATACAAGGGCACTCATAGATTTCAGCAGAAAGATGGACCTGGACTTCATAAATCTTAATGAACTTGAATTCTCTGAGACAAATTATGGTAACCTTCTCGGAAGGAATTATGAGATCAAGAATGATGTAGAATCTGGAGCGAAAGATTCACAGAAACTTGCAATAGATATGGTAAGGGAGAACCCCGACTTTACCGTTCATTACTGCTCAGCCTCATTCAAGGATGGGGTCCAGTTAAAGAATAGACTGAAGAGGAGGGCAAAAAACGTTGCCAAGCCCTATGACGTGGTTACAAAGGACGGAACTATCATTAGGGGCATAATTCAGGGTGGACCTGTTGAGGAGATGGCCGAGGCACTGATGAATATTGGAATTCCGAAGACTGAAATGCAGATAAATAAGATAAAGAGAAGAGTGGAGATTGCCCCATGGATTGTTGACGATCTTAAGGGGAAGCTTGACTATGAAATATACCAGATAGAAGAATACCCAACATGGGATGCCATAGAAGTAGAAAGGGTTAAAATATAATTTTCTAAACTTGGTTAAATTCAACCTGCAAGTTCTATTTTATTTATTTTTCTGTAAGCCTGGGAGCCGTCTTCCACATCTTCAAACTCCTCAATTTTTAGCATTTTATTCTTATAGCCAACAACAAGAGATTCATACTCTCCCCCCTCTCCGGCCATGTTAATTCCCAATCTGGTTTTGAGTCCCTTGAATTCTGATATCATCTTCTCATCAATCTGTCTACCAAGAAGTTCCTTCTCTAGTCCCTCCGCTGACACACTCACAATTATGGGTTTTATGCCAGACAAAATGACAGTTCTTAACTCCTTTTCCTGATCCATGAGCCATAATGGAGAATAGGATAAAAGACCAATTTCCGTGCAGAATCTTTCTATTCGTGTCTTCTGGAAGTTGGAAGCTATGGCCCCACTAATTATGGCTTCAGCATTTAATTTCTTGGTCAAGTTCAACAAATCAGTGAAAAAATTGTTTTCCCTTATAAACACCGTATCAAGCCCAATTAGATTTGCCACATATCTGGCAATTTTATAGTTTGGTACATGAAACATTTCAGAATACTTTTCAGGTTCAACAGTTACACAGGTCACAACTTCAAGTCCCTGTTCCTGTGCTATAATTGTTGAAAGAAATGAATCCTTTCCACCTGACAGTAAGGAGATCGCTCTCATATTAAACTTAAATATCATTCTCATATATCATATTGGTGAGAAAATGGTAGTAAAAGTTGGAGATATGGCACCAGATTTCGAATTGCCCGATACAAAAAATAAGGTAAGGAAGTTATCAGAATTCAGGGGAGGAAATGTTGTACTGGCATTTTTCCCGGGAGCCTTTACAGGTGTATGTACAAAGGAAATGTGCTCATTCAGGGACTCCATGGCAGCTTTCAATGATATGAAGGCTAAGGTTCTTGGTATAAGCGTTGATACGCCCTTTTCGCTTGCAAAATTTGCAGAAGTAAACAATTTGAATTTCGATCTTCTGAGTGATCATGGAAAGCATGTAATTACTGAATATGGAATCGTCCACAAGAACTTTATAGGACTTCCAAAGCTTGACGTTTCAAAGAGATCTGTGTTCATAGTAGACAAGACCGGCAAGGTAGCATACGCATGGGTTTCAGAAGATCCTGGAAAGGAACCAGATTACCAGGCAATCAAGGACAAATTAAAAACAATGAACTAATTTTTATTTTCTTCATTAATGTAGACAAATATTTTATAATTAGGTATCAGACTTAAGAAATATCAACAGGAAACATTCTAGCAAGAAGTAGTGGATGTAAGTTGACCATACCTTTCCTTTCAACCTCCTTATTTTATTCTTCAACTAAAGTTGAAGGTGCAATAGCAAAATCTTTAACTGGGTTATTCTAATGGTATCATTCAGGATATGTCATTCTAATCAAGGAGAATTGAGTATTTGTGGAATCTGAATATTTATTTAATTTTGTAATTTACTTTGAATCATTGAGATGTATAATTTCATCTAAAGAAAAAGAAATTAAAACTTTTTTCTATTATTAAAATGTAAGAAAATATAGAAATTTTAGGGTTTGTCTGATAATTTTGATGGCCACCAGTTGTACCTTTTAATAATGGTCATTATTGCTGGAATGAAGAATGGCCAGCTTATGAATGTGTCTATCAGAACTCCAAGTCCCACACCTATACCTATCTCCTGTACGAGAGGAATTGCGCTGAAATACAGTGCAGCAAATGTCACAAACAGTAGAGTACCAAGGAGCATTATGACACTTCCATTTTCTGTTACGCTCGTGACTACGGCATCCCTTAGTCCGGAACCCTTCATAACTTCTTCTCTTACTCTCGTTATCATGAAAATATCATAATCAAGTCCAACAGCAAGCAATGTTATAAAGACGAACACAGGCATAAATATGACAACTGGGAATCCCTGGAGATAGTGGAAAATAATATAAGAGACAGAAAGAGAAGCAAGAACGACTGCCATGACCATTATTATGAGTCTGAGTGGCGTAAGAACTGAGGAAAGTTGGATTAGGAGGATTATGAATATTGTTATTGCAAGAATCGGAAGGATTTCTGCAAACGAGGCTTGAGTTGTGTGTAAGGCATCTGATAAACTCTGTGTCAAGCCACCAACAGCTACACTGTAGGTTGACTTTGCGTTCGGAACAGCCTTTATGTTTCCATAAAGATTTGTCACAGTCGTGATTGCCTTATCACCCCATCCTATGTTATAAGTCTGGAATACTATCTCTACGTAATTTGGGTTCGTAGTGCTTATGAAGGTATTGGTCTGGTTAACATAGATGGCAGCTGCTGCAGATGGAACATTGGATGGTATGTAACCGGTGTAATATCCATATGGCCTACCCGGGCCAAGTACTTCAGAAACACCTTTTGTATTTATGGTTGCGTTTTCAATCTGAAGAACGGTTGACATTTCCGCACTATTTACCACCCCGTTAGACACTAAGGGTTGTGGGAGCTGAACTATTTCAAAGTCCCTATCAAAGAAATCACCATTGAAACTATCATTGACGACCTGGATAGCGGATGTTGCAGGACTCTGTGGTAATAATTTCAGTATATCAATTCCCGAAGGTGTAACTTCATAAACTGTCAAACCAACAATTGATACCACTACGAAAATCGCCACCATTGTTTTGATGTATTTCGTTGAGAACAGTCCTATGGCATGGAGATGCTTATGGCTTCCTTCATGAAATTCTCCAGTAGCGGTTTTCCTGAATATTTTAGTTCCGTATCTGTGAAGTATGGAAAGAAGGAGAGTGTTGGCTACCAGGAGAGTAATTGATACCCCTATTGCATTTGCAAAGCCAGAGTCACTGAAAAATGGAATATTTGCAAGCCAGAGAACAACCTCAGATAGTATCACTGTAAGACCAGACGTGAAAACGGCGTGACCAGCCCATCTTGCGGACATAACCGTTGGCCTCTCTGTTTTCTTTCGGAGTTCTGATCTGTACCTGGCCATAATATAGACCGTATAGTCGCTACTGAGTCCGAGTATGAAGATCAATAGCAAAGTTGGAGTTATGAAAGATGCTTCTGTGTGCAAAACGTATGTATAAAGATATCCTACAATCCCGAGAGATACTATGGTTGACACCATGAACATGAGGATAGGAATAAAAGCTGCCTTTACGGACCGGAAGAACAGTCCAACTATAACAATTGAAATAAGTATTCCAGCACCAAGTGCTTTAATAAGACCTGACGTAACCTCTCCAGATAACTGACTTGCAAGTTCATTTGATCCTGCAACAAGAAACTTACTTCCCTTATATAGAGACGTAGCATTGTTTGCAATTGACTGAATTCTGTCTCCAACCTGTGCCGAATAATTCCCCCGGAATGTGTAGATGAATATGGATGTACTGTGATTATAGCCTACAAAATTGTGGTAAAGGTATGGAGTGGGAACCAGTGGCATATCCTGCAGTGGGTAGTTAGACATAAACTCGTTCACAACTTTGGATACAGATGATGAATTCCTGGCTGAACTTAGATATGTTGGAAGGAATTGTGCGTTTGCCTCAAACAGTGGGTTGCCTGCAAAATCTTTCATTGTAGATCTAACTGACAGTAGAGTTGATAACGAATCAAGCTGGAGATCAGTTGCTGGCTGGCTCAAATTATATGAAAGACTGGCAAACTGAACCATGGAAGTGTTATCGGTTGAAACAATCAGGGTCCTTATGCTGGAAAAGGATGCCCCTGATTCCTCTTCAAGAAGCTGAATGGAAAGGTTTACGTTTTCCTGCAGACTATCTGTTAAATATGAGCTCAGGTTCTGGTGGAGAATTAAAAATTGACCAATGGGGTAAAGCCCATATTCTTTGAATGATGTATTGAAAGAGTTATCTTCCAAACTAAACTTTGAACCATTCTGTACTATGCCAACAAAATGAATGATGTCCTTTGTATTTAGGGTTTGATTCACGTAATTGGAAAAGAGCCCTGTATATGTGCGCTGTAAATCATAGACTGGACTTCCCGACAGTAGGTCATGGATTACCTCCTCATAGGCGGCTGACTCTGACTCACTTATATTTTTATTACTACTGTAAGCCTTCTCAAATGAGAGATAATAGATCTCTTCTGGACCCAGGAAAACAGGATTTGTATGGTTAACTCCAGATTCAACTAGATTCATTGTCTTGGTTATATTATAGTTTGCCGACATCAATTTAAGCATTCCATCAGTATAGTTCTGTAGTGTATCCTTTTCGGTAACAACAATATTTTCCGTTCCAGTATAATTCTTGGTCGTTTTCAGGTATTTATTCATCTCACTTTGAAAACTTATAAGTGCATTCATTCCCTGAGAGGTTGTTGTTGTAATGTTCTGAGAAACTATTATTAACTCAGACGTGTTTGTTGCCTGACCGGCGGCTGATGGATTGAAATACTTAGATACTTCGGAGGTAGCATTACCTGACATTGTTTTACTGGAGCCAAACCCACTAGTGATGTCAAAGCTCGTGTGTGAAAATACCAGTAGTGCACCGTAACCCATCAAAACGATCAACACTATCCAGATAACGATTACTTTTCCGCTGTTCTTTGATACTCCTTTGCCGATCCTCTCAAAGACGGATTCAAACATAGACCCTGATTTTATTAAGATATTAATGATTTACCAATTAAAGAAAATAATTAGGAATCAAGTACTATAATTTTACTGCCACATAAAATGCAATTGCATATTGAATATCAGTAAAGCTAAAATTTTTCCCCTAGCAATGAATTGAATCCTAAAATACATTAATAAGCATCCAATTACCAGATTGAACGCGAACAGAAAGCGGAGGTTGTCGAGCATGGTCAAAGGCGATGGATTCAGGGTCCATTCCTGCAGGGGTTCGCCGGTTCAAATCCGGCCCTCCGCATCGTATTATTTTTAATCGCGAGATGAAAATTGTGTAAATATCAGGTTCATTTTGACATTACCAATCTCGGAAGGAATCCTTTAATTGCCTTCTCCGTCTTCTTCCTCTGACGTAAGAAATCATTGCATAAATGTAGAATAAAATTCCCATGTAGATCAGTATATTTAAGAAAAGGTATACAGGGGATTCATATGAAATGGTTCTCACGTTTGAGTTTACAGTCGCACCCCCATCCAGTACCGCTATAACCTTGAAATAATACATCGAATCAGGATAAATCCCGTTGACAAATGCAATATCATTTGAATGTGCCCCTATCCTTACCCTGTTCCAATTTGCCTGATTTGATGTTCTGTATTCGACTAAGTAGTAAGAAACGGTCGAGGATGAAAAAGAGATAGACCATGATATAAATGAAGTGAAGAAAAATAATGGGATTAACCTGTCAATAGAGATAGACAGGACGGATTCAAGCAGGGAACTTATATTTGGTTGAAGTAGTATTAGCTGGCCAGTCTGATTCTGTTCCATAGTATAATTTGTTTTTGTAGTGTAAAAATATGTTGCCCCTGATGTTACGTGATCCTTTCCAGACGGTAGCCAGATAGAAAAATAACCAAAATTATCGGAAAAAGCACTGATATTGCCGTAAGATATTTTTGCTGATGAGATCGGTATTACGATGCTGTATTCTGCATCATAATAACCGTTTGCAACTGATCCATTGAGGTAGTAACCCTTTCCAATTCCAGCAAGTGAATAGGGGAGATAGGTTACATTTACACCAGGTTTTAATATCAGGGAACCCGACGTGCCCTTGAAATTTTTGTTATCCGAACTCAGAGTAAAATTAACAAACTGTGGAATGACAGAATAAACTATTATACCATCGTGATCTGATATTTCTGTACCGTTTGAAAGCTTCAATTCTGATCCAACCGGTGAAATATCAAATGAGAGATTTACAGGAATTTCGCTTTCTTTTATCATAAGATCTGTATTTACAAAATGAAATATATCCGTTCTGAAGCCCATCGAACTGGTAGTTAAATTTGTACAGGAACCCAGGGAGGAAAATCCAGTATTATCGTTTAACATAAGAACAGATGTATAGTCAACTATTGATGTAAAATTGCTGCTGTAGTTGGAATCGGCAGGGTAAGAGAAATATAAATATATGGAATTTACAGTTGGTACTTCTATATAAAATTCGAATACTGTTTTTAGTTGATGATATAACCTTATCCTCAAGGTTTCTCCTGAATTCACCTGAATGCTCCTTGAATTTTCAATTTTACCATTAATAGTTACAGTATCATCTCCGGCATTTGATATATATAGATACATGGGGCTAGACTGGTTTAACTGTATTGGAGGGTAAAAGCCTGAACTTTTCTGGAACGAACCTGAAGGATGTGTTATGTTGTAACTGAATCCTATTGAATTGCTACTATTTTTAATCTGTATTGTAGAACATGCTGATTCATTGAATGGATAAATTGGGGTGCCTGAAACAGGGGCACTTTCTGATGAAAAACCATTGTTGAATACGGTACCTGATACTGAAGCACTTCCTCCGGTTACAGGCATCCCATTTCCACTGCTGACCAGAAAGATAAAACTGGCATTGGTTCCATAAATAAACTGGGGAAAAATCTGTAACTCCTTTGTGGTATTACCGACTGTGATTACCAGTTTATCCACATTGAATTCAATTACAACTTTCTTGGTCAATATTTTTCCTGTACTTATTCCTCTCCGATAAACATAATTTCCGGCTTTGAAGATCTCGTAAAATGAAATACCATCCTGGCAAATTCCAGCCTTGATAGTGGAAATCTGGGAACCTAAGGTCAGTCCTGCGAAGGAATTATAAGAATTATCTGTAGTGGTAAAGGGCGTCAATGAAACGTTTGCCTCAAAATGAAAAGAAGATGTGTTGAGCTGACTGTAGGTAACACTGTATCCATAAGATGAATAGATCCGTGATATGTCTTTTGCAAGTAATCCAGCATTAATTGATCCAAGGCCTGTTACCGGGTTCCAACCATATGTTGCAGTATAATACCCATTGCTCCCACCAATAACTGGAACGATTGCCTTTCCATACTGGTTCGTTCGTGAAAGGTTATAAAGAACAGGATTTATGAATCCCAATTTTCCATGCAATGATTGGTCGATTAAAATGAAGGAACCTGCTGTTATAGGTGTTGCAAGACTTGTCCCACCAAGTGTTATTGCATTCCCCCTCGAAAAAACTGTAACGCCCCCATCATCTGGATTTGCCACAGCAGAAATATCTGGCACCCCTAGAGATTGTCCATGAAATCCAGTAGCATTCTGATATGATGGTGCTGAAAATGCTGTACTGTATCCCCCACCACTTCCGCTCCATGATGTCTGTGTGTATTTCCCATTTGCATAGTTCAGCGTTGTACCACCAACTGAGGTAACGTATGGATCACCTGCTGGAAAATTAACAGTTAATGCTTTGGTTGCATCATAAGCCCCCTGATCACCAGACGCTGCAAATATATGGATATCCTTTTTATTGGCGTCAAGGAAAGCCTGATTATAATCATATATCAGTCCATTTGAAAGAGAGGACTCTGCTATACCCCAACTCATGCTGAGTCCGTTGACGTTACTGAGATTATTAATGGTATCATTCACACCACCCTGGAGATAACCAACTTCTGCATTTGGTACTATTACAAGATCTATATGAGCCCTTGGAGCTATTGCATGGAACCATTCAACATCAGTTGCAGTCTCAAGTGACCAGCTGGAATTCAGGTTCTTCGGGGCACCATAGGGATAATAGAAGGATATGTTGGCAGAAGGCAGATTATATAGTGAATCGAAGGACTGAAGGTCATAGTTTATGGATGGGTCTCCAAAAGCATCTATTATTGCAATTGTGAAACCCTGGCCACAGGTATTGTTTTTGTAAAAACCTGTTAGGTTATATGCCTGCCTTATCTGAGAAACATTATATGGGAATCCCTGACCCAGTAATTCTGGTTTCTGTTTCATGACAGCAAGTTGTGGTGAAGCGTCGACATTCCACGCTAGACCACTATGACTTATGTTAGTTGTATTTGTAAGGTCAGCGTAATCATTCCCGATTTTATTTTCATGGGAAGAGCTTATTGAAGAAAGATATGTAAATCCTGAAGCAATCATCAGGAATATTATGGCTATGACAATTAATTTCTTGAACATGATTTTTCTGTATTGGAAATTTTATTAATATATGTATCACTTTCTGTATATTGGACGAAAAAAAATTCTTGGTTGAGAAATTCAGGAAATATTATTATGCGAATAAACAGGTATATACTGAACGGTTAAACAGTAGAGAAATTGGATTTATCCCATTTGAAGGAACAATGATCAGACATAGAAAGGTCGAAAATGAACAGGATTTACAGTATTTTCTTATGGATAATGTCCCCCGGCATCTATATCACTCCGTTGCATACTATAAGTATCCTGACAAAAGATCAATGCAAGAAAAGGATTGGAATGGGGCAGAGTATGTATTTGATCTTGATGCCGATCATATTCCAGGTGCAGATAAAATGACATATGAACAGATACTCACGGAAGTTAAATCCCATACAATGAGGTTACTGAATAAATTCCTTCTTGGGTATCTAGAGCTGGATCCCGATAACCTGAATCTTTATTTTTCAGGAGCAAGGGGATATCATATCCATATTAAAAGTGATAAAATTTACGAGATGAATTCAGATCAGAGGAGAGAAATTTCAAACCTGGTTAGAGGTGAGGGGATATCAACCAAATCATTTCTGTCAATCGCCTCAAAATCACCCATCACAGGAAAAGGATGGATATCGGATATTAACAGAGAGTTGATAGACACCATAAGGAAAATTGACAATCATGAAAAGACGGAATACCTGGATAATGCAGGGGAAGATAAAATAAGAGAATTACTTGATAGGCCAATATCCACAAAAGATAGGAGGAAATACAGGCAGATCCTAGTGGAACAGGGAGTTGAAAAATACAGTAGTACCAACATAAAGATGATTGAAAACCTTCTGGATAAGATTGTAAATAATTACACCCGCAGAAATTCAGTAGAAATAGATGAGCCCGTTTCGACCGATGTTCACAGGCTTATCAGGTTTCCATATAGCCTGCATGGAAAGACTGGCCTCATGGTAAGGAAAATTGAACTGGACGAACTTAAAACTTTTGAGCCACTGATCGAAGCAGTTCCAAAGAAATTTGGCGATGAACCCATCAGGGTAAAGATGAAAAATCCATTTGAAATCAATTTTAATGGTAACCACTATAAATTGGAGGGTGAAGAGACAGTTCCTTCTGATTTTGCAATATTTCTATCCCTTTCAGGTAGAGCTAATATATATTGATTATTATTTGATAATAAATTAAAGAAAAATAAATATACATAAAGTCAATGTAGAAAATGGTGAAAAAATGGAACTAAAAAACACAAAGACTCTGGAGAATTTAAAGGCCGGTTTTGCTGGAGAGAGCCAGGCAAACAGGAGATACCTGTATTTTGCCCTTAAGGCAGATGAGGAAGGACAGCAGGAAATAGCACAGGTTTTCAGGTCAACAGCAGATGGCGAGACTGCACATGCTTTTGGTCATCTCAAATATCTGGCACTTGTAGGAGACCCAGTTACGAATGAACCAATAGGAACAACCGAACAGAACTTGAAATCAGCCATAGCTGGGGAAACATATGAATACAGCCAAATGTACCCAGGATTCGCAAAGGATGCAAGAGATGAACACTTTGACGAAATCGCTCACTGGTTTGAGATACTTTCTAAGGCAGAGAAGTCACACGCCACAAAGTATGAAAAGACACTTGCTGAAATGAAGAAGAACCAGTGATCAGCATGCAAAAAATTACTGAAGGGGAAGTTATCCCCCCTGAGGAATTTTCAAATATTTTAAAAGAAGAAAGAAGAAAAATCATTGCAATAAAAAAACACAGAAGAATCTCAAGCAGGACTTTCAGCTATTTATTTGAGAACAGGGATACAATACTTAACCAGATCAATGAAATGATCATGATTGAGAATGTCCACGACAAGAAGGAAATAGATCATATATTAACAACTTATAACGAACTCATCCCGGGAAATCTGGAGTTCAGTGTCTCAATGTTCATAGAGATCAGCGATGAGAGAAAATTGTTGCAGGAGATGCCAAGATTGACGGGAATAGAAAACAATGTTTACCTTGTGTTTGGCGATATGGAGATTCGAGGGACTCCGGAAGAAGGGCGGTCTACTGAAACACTGGAATCAACCTTACAGTATTTGAGATTCAAATTTGACGGGAAGAAAGCTGATGATTTTAAGAAGGCAAGAACTGCATTCATTGTAACAAGGCATTCTATCTATAAGGAAAGTGCTGAAATTAATGAGAAGTTGCTTTCAGATCTGAAGAAAGAACTTTAATTTTCTCTATTTCCAAATTTTTAAAGAATAAGAAGAGCTCAATGGAATGAAAGGAATGACCCGAGAAGTTTTAAATAGGCATTAAAATTATCAATTCTTATGATAGATGTGAATGGGGTCTTTTATTCATATAAGAAAAATGTAATCACATTAAGAAACATAACTAAAACTTTCGATCAGGGTAAGATATATGGCATCGTTGGTCCAAATGGTGCGGGAAAAACCACTCTATTGAATCTAATGTCTGGAGTTCACACTCCGGGAGCCGGCAGGATACTAGTGGACAGTTATGATATAGTAAATGATAGGGAAGATTCCATAAAAAAAATAGGTCTTATGCCGGACGGGTCATTTCTCGATCCTGACGAGAAGATAATTAACCAGATGGTACACTTTGCCTCCTATTATGATTTAACACTGAAAGAGGCCAGGGAAAGAGGGTTGAAGCTGATGGCAAAATTTGGTCTTCCTGAAGAATTTTCAAGAAAGTCCATGAGAAATCTGTCCCTTGGTCAGAGGAGACGGGTGGGACTGACTATGGCTCTTCTTCATGATCCTGATAACATATTGATGGATGAACCTTACAACGGTTTTGATCCCTTTGGCATTAAGATGGTAACCGATATTATGCTTGAAGCAAGGAATAATGGTAAAACGGTTATAGTATCGTCTCACATACTCAAGGAGGTTCAGGCCATTGCAGATGAATTTGTATACCTGGAAAATGGGCAACTCCTTAAATCCATAGACATAGAAACCATGTCGAAAAATATTGGAAAAATATGGGTAAAAGTGTTAAATCCTGATGATAACCTGCTAAGACTCCTTCAGACATTTGGAACTGTCAGGAGGATAAACCAGGCCTATGAGATAACTACACCCTCGGACAATAAAGTCGAGACATCAGATATCAACAGTGCTCTCGTAAAGGAGAACTACAGGGTAGATTCAATCTATTATGAAAAGAGGACAGTAGAGGACGAATTCTTCTCAAAATAACAAAATTATAGCAGGTCCACCGGGAATCGAACCCGGATCATGGGCTCCGGAGGCCCATATGATATCCTTTACACCACGGACCTATCTTTTGTAACCTATATTTCTCAGAAATTCTCTCCTTTTTCTCTTATCAGCTTCCGTTTCAACTCCAAGGGGAGAAAAACCATCTATAACACCGAGGATTGAACCACCGTTTTCTCCCCTGAAGACAATCGCAGAAATAGGATTAGCAGTTGCAGCAAATATCGTCCCAACTTCCTGGCAACCCTTGATCGCATTTAAAACTGTGATTGGAAACGCATCTCTTATCAATATCAGGAAGGTATGTCCGCATTTTAGATTTAACATATTCCTGATGCCTGCCTGTTCCAGCTCTGAATCGGTAGATTCAAACCGTACGAGCCTGTCTCCTGAAGCTTCGGAAAAAGTTATGGAATATGTAGCTTTCGGAACATATGTTTTCAATATTTCCTCAAGGTCCTCAACAGTCTTTATGAAATGTGAATATCCCAGTATGAGATTACAACCCTTAGGGTTTTCCAGTTTTACTTCTTCGATATTGTCCATAAATAACCATGCCATCCTGAGTTTAATATTTTTCCAAATTATACATTATCAGTTGAGCAGTTTTAATACGATACTGCCGTAAATTATAAGAACAAAAACAACAAGAACATCCAGTAAACTGTCAGGTACTATATATACCAGCATAAGCAGTCCTATGAAGAGTGCGGAGGTTGGCTCTTTTTTATAGTACTCACTTAACGTTGAGATTATACTGGTCATGTTCCTTACCAGACCTTTCCTGTTCAGATTGATAAGAATCACTGAAACATATGCAACTATTGTGAAAAGTGCACTAATGTAGCTCCCAACAAATGGAATATAGGCAAAAATTAGTGAAATAAATGAAATGAAAGCAGCAATGAGGAATATTTCTCCTTTGGATGATAATGAATCCGAAAGTGATGTTCTTATTGAAAAAGAACCCTTATCTACTAGATCAGAAACCGAGAAGGTTTGCCAGAATATTGCAAGGACCAGGAAAAAATCCACTATTATATCACCGACAAATTCCACAAGGAATAGGTCCACATGGTAAAGCGGGGTTGCTGATTTCAAATAGACGGATATTATATCAAACTCACTGGCGTCCACAAGGACACCAAATACAGCCAGAATTATGTATCCAAATATAAAAGGCAAAACGATTGATGGCTCTTTTTCAATGAAATCCATTGCCTTCTTCAGCGAATAAGATTCATCAGGCATATTCAACTACATTTTGATCTTTGATATATATTTTTATACAAATTTTTTCTTTTTTCCCAATAAATATCTTAATAATTTATACGTATAGATATTAAATTAGGATAATTTTTTAAACTATTTCGCATAACAAGGTAGTGGATGCAGATTTTGACTACGAAACCGTTGTAATTGGGGCGGGCACTGGTGGTTTATCAGCTGGTTGCGTTTTAAAAAATCAGAAAAGAGATTATGTGATTCTTGACAAGAAGGAGGACATAGGATTACCAGTAAGGTCTACGGGGGCCGTATCTCTTGAATGGGTTAAGAAAATCGGCATGCCAACTGCAGAGGAAGTAGTGGCTTCTAACATTTACAATATGTCATTCAGAACAGTTAAAGGTAAAAGAATTGATCTTAATTTTGATCATCCTGTTGGCATGGTATACGACTTCACAAAATATGAAAAATATCTTTCTTCGGGTTTTGCAGGACAGCTCAATATCAAGATGAAAACAACCGTGAACGAAGTTAATGGAAATAAGATTAACACTAGCGATGGAATTTTAACTGCAAAAAATATCATAATGGCTGCCGGACCGCAATCTAATCTTGGCTCAAAACTAACCAAGACACAGGCACTTGTAGCATATGAGGAAACCAGGGCACTTGAGGAGAGAAATGACTTTCAGATGATACTGTGGTTTAGTGATCTTGCCCCTGGCGGTTACTTCTGGGACTTTGCTGACTCAAAAAATACCAGAAAGATTGGTGTTTGTTATTACCCGCTTAACGGGGAGGCACCAAAAAGTGTACTGAAAAAATTTACCGATAAATTCCCAGAGGTTGACGGAGAGGTAGTTCATACCATGGCTCATCAGATCCCGTTGACAAAGCCATCAGATCAGGTGGTAAGGGAAAATCAGCTGTGGGTAGGTGATATGGTTAATGCTGTCCTCAACACAACTGCTGGAGGTCTTCAGGGTGCGTTCTGGTCAGGAAAGGAAGCAGCCTTAGCAATTGCCAATAACGATCTTGAGCAGTACCAGAAAATATGGGATAGCCAGATAAGGCCATGGCTAATGAAGCACAACCAATTACACTCTAAGATTCACGCAAAAGGAGAAAAAAGTGTAGGTAGATATATTACTCTGGCAAAGATCATGCCAAAGTCAATTAAGATGAAGGTTTTTGGAGGTTTATAATCTTATATAATAGATATAACCTGAATGAGCACTCTTTTTATTTGTTAAATTTTCACAAAAAAGCAGCTTTCCTTCTGTAGTCTTTAAAAAATGTTTATAAACAATACCTGCATTTTGAACATATGGATGCGAAAGGATATGC
>JAJZIN010000046.1 GCA_021810575.1 Thermoplasmata archaeon | reverse complement strand
TGGATGGCAGTTAAATGTCAGGACAGAGCTTAACAATGCAGATCCTCCACAGGGAAGGCCTGGCGAGGATAGGTAGATTCAGCACAGACCATGGATATGTTGATACTCCAAACATAATGCCTGTGATTAATCCCAATCTGCGTACCTTACCAATGGAAACCATGAAGAGGTTTGGAACACAGGCCATAATAACAAACAGTTACATTATCAGGAGAAACCCTGATTTAAAGGAAGAAGCTTTGAGGAAGGGCCTTCATAGTCTTATTGGTTTTGATGGTACCATAATGACTGACTCAGGGACATTCCAGAGTTATGTTTATGGTGGAGTTGAATATGAAAACAGGGATACGGTAGAATTTCAGATCGATATAAAGAGTGATATCTCCACAATCCTGGATATTTTTTCTACGCCAGCTGATTCGCATGAAAAGGCCAAACTGGCAGTTAATGAAACTCACAAAAGGTTCATGGAGATCAAGGATATTGCAAAAAGCCATAACATTTCTGGGCCTATCCAAGGGTCCATTTACAGAGACTTAAGGCGCAGGAGTGCAAGACTCATGTCTGCAACTGATGCCAGTTATCTTCCCATAGGTGGCGTTGTGCCATTGCTTGAACAATACAAATACAGTGAACTTGTAGATATTATACTTGAATCGAAACTGGCAGGTGATTTTTCCAAGCCTGTTCACCTATTTGGTGGTGGCCATCCCATGTTCATGGGAATGGCGGTTCTCCTGGGAGTAGATATGTTTGATTCGGCATCCTACGTGAAATATGCAAGGGATGATAGGTTGCTTTACACGGAGGGCACAAGGTATCTGGCAGATGTTACAGAACTTCCATACTGGAGTCCACTAAATGACAGATATACGATTAAGGAGATCAAGACTCTTGAAGAAAAAGAACGGTTTCCAGCCCTTGCTGAGCATAATTTATTTGCAATTTTCCAGGAACTGGCTGAAATAAGGGAAAGAATCAGGGAAAACACCCTCTGGCAGTATGTCGAGTCAAAGTCCAGATCACATCCCTCGCTTTACTCTGCCTTTCAGAGGATATTAAGACATTCAAAAAGAATAGAACCTTATTTTGAACTGTACCGGAAGAGTCCACTGTTCCATTTTGGAGCAGAAACAAACAGGTCGCCCTATGGGATTAGATTGAGGAAACTGGAGCCGAATGGTACTTACAATACATTATCATCAAGAGAATGGAAGCCTGCAAGATTGAGTCAGGATTTTGTGAGAAATGTTTACGAAAAATCCAGGGAGAATTTCTGCATAAACTGGTTTGGTCTTAAAATCCCGGTTGAGATGGAAGAGATATATCCTGTTGAGCAGGTGATTTCAGGCAATGAAAAAGAAACGCGCGGAACATCCTACAGAAGGGATAATGGGTTTGAAAAGATAAGGGATTTCAATCTTGAAAAACTTAGGAGAATTGCTGATTTCCAGTTTGGAAGTGGTATTGGTGAAAAGATATTCCCGGATGACTGCGAAATTACGGTTTCAAGAACAACGGGCAGGATCAGAACCATTTCGAGGAATGGCAATATGCTTGCAACAATGAGAGCCCATGATGGATTTTTGGGACTCACGTTTGAAGGTGGTCTCAGGTTACATGAAATCTCTACAGGGATAAAAAATAAGGTAATGGTCACTGGAGAAAGTGCCATATATAATTCTCAGGGAAAGAGTGTTTTCTTTAAATTCATAGAACAGAATGACAGGGAAATAATTCCTCTTAATGATGTTCTTGTCGTGGACCCTGATGATAGGCTCGTTGCAGTAGGGAGGGCACTGGTATCGGGAAGAGAGATGGGAATGTACAGGGAAGGAGTTGCAGTTTCTATCAATCATCACAAAAAAGAAGCAAAGTCTTGAAAAGATTATGCAGGCAGTAATTAATAAGTCAAACTGTTATCTCCGTATTTTTCAATGAACTCCTTAAGTACGACAGCACTGTTATGCTTTTCATTACTGGTACTGTACAGGAAAATAACATCCCCTTTGTTGCAAATTACTGAAAGTTTCTGAACATCGCTGTTATGCCTCAGCTCTTCCATATATTTTTCCCTGAACTCGTCGTATTTTTGATCCTCGTGATTGAACCATTTTCTCAATTCCGTTGAGGGCGCAATATCTTTCGCCCACCAGTATAATTTCAAGGATACCTTCGTCACACCTCTTGGCCACAGTCTTTCAACCAGAATTCTGGTTCCACTGTCTCCATCCTCAAGATTGTAGACCCTTTTCAGCATTATCAGGATACATTCACCGGTACCTGAGTGTGAATGAAATTTATAAATTTTCCTTCCCTTGTTATCCTGCAGTGCTTGATATTACTGTCTCTTCCATTTCCTTCATCCTGCGAGAAAACATACCACTTATGAACATATACATAACGGCGACCACCACTGTGCCTATGGCAATATATAACCAGTATGTGCTTGAAACGCTCTGTAAAACAAAGAGAAGATACAGACCTATAACTGCACCCGCAAATCCCCCAAAACTTGAATATAAATTATAAACCCCAACGTAAGACCCTCTCATGTTATCCGGTGCAAGAGTAGTAATAATACTCTGGGTCGTTGGTGAGAGGAGATCTTCACCAAATGTTGATATGGTCATGAAGAGCGCCAGTATGAGGAATGCCGTTGAATCTGTAAGAACAAGAAATGAGATAGCATAAAAAAGTGTTCCAACACCCCTCCACATCATTGGATTCCCGAATTTTGTCATAAGCCTCAGTAATGGGAACTGGAGTGCTACTACCAGTATCCCGTTGAGTGCCCATATATACCCGAGATACATGTATGGAAGATTCTGCAAAACAATGGTATATACTGTAAATGTGGAACCTCTCTGCCTCATGAAGATCTGCAGTAGCACCCCTATGATTATGAAAAAAATGAAAAACCTGTCTTTCATGTAAGTCCTGCTCAGCTCTCCCTTCATTACCTGAACGTGATCAGATGGAACGTAAGTTTCCCTCATAAGGAAATACAGCATGAAAATTTCCAACACTGTAACAGCGCTGGACACAAGGAATATGTATTGAAGCCCGAAATATGCCAGGTATGCACCGAGCAATGGTCCTATGGCAATTCCCAGGTTGGCCATTATCCTCATGATTGTGTAACCTGAAAGCCTGTCCCTTACGGAGGTAATATCTGCAACGGAGGCCTGTACCGCAGGATACTGTATTGAGTTTATAACTATTGTTCCGTACCATGAACCGAGCAGAAGGACAAAATAATATGGATTTGCAACGGTATAATAGATAAGCAGATAGAATAGGACTGCAGGTATCTGGGAATACACAAGAATCGTTCTTCTGCCGATCTTGTCTGTCAATATTCCTGAGTAATACTGCACAAATGCCATGAGCAGTGTTGCTGAACCGAGAAATAATCCAGTAATTATAAAGCTTATATGATAAACTATGATGAAAATTAAAGGTAGGAAGATGAATGTTGATCCACGTCCAAAGGCCCGGATGAACCTGGTCATACTGAGGATCCATATCCTTCTATCAAGATTCTTAATATTAAAAGCATAAGGTGAAGTTGCCGTTATTCTGTATTAATAATGATTATTTAATTGATTCCAAGTTTCTCCGATACTTATTAAGTTTTCACCAATATAATATATATACATATCACTATTGGAATTTTAAACAAGTACTATAGTCATTAGCATTGCTACTACCATTAAAGCTCCCCCACCAATAGTGTAATAGGACAGTGGTATACCGGTGAGTATGACGGAGAAAACTGCAGCAAAAACTGGTTCTGAAACCATTATTATACTCGCCTTTTCAGGTTTCACGTAAACCAGAGCCTTGTTTGTTATGAAGTATGCTAAAACTCCTGCAAATAATGCTGTGAATGCAATTGTGAAGAGGAGTATGGGTGATGAAAAGTTGAAATATATCTTAAATGTGGGAATTGCTATGGTTGAATACAGTGAAACTGCTGCCATCTGGAAAAAAGTGAATTTTACCATATCCAGTTTATTATTCCGTGACACATATATTATCTGCATTGCGTATCCAACGGCACAGATGAAGGTTAGAAGATCTCCAAGCTGGAGCGAAAAATTGCTTACTTCTCCTACTGTGATGATCAGCAGTCCCACGAAAGCCAAAGTTACAGCCGACAGATCACTTTTAGAAATCCTCTGTCTGTATATCAGGTAGCCAATTACTGGAACAAGTACTATATAGAGGCCTGTTACAAAACCCGAAATGGCCGGAGTCGTGAAATACAATCCTATGGTCTGGAAGTAATATCCCAGGAAAAGATAGAACCCGGCAATGAAACCCTGCTTCAACCCTGTAAGGTCTCTCCTGTTCTTTATGAATGGGATCATAACCAGTGTCGAAATCAGGAACCTGATTGCCAGGAATATTACAGGAGACATGTATTCAAGTGATATCTTAATCAGTGGGAACGTGACACCCCATGAAAGTGTTGCAATTATGATCAGGAATGAGTATTTAGTTTCGTTCTGCATTCTTTTCTTTCCTTGGAAATAAGACGTTTCTAACTATGGATGGATTTCTGATAAGCATTCTAAGAACAACTCTTGAGGGGTAATCAATATCGCCCATCGTATTGATAAGATGAGTCATTCTTTCAGTGGTTATTTTCCTGCCTATTATGTTAAAGGAAGTATCCGTGATTCTTGCATATAATTTCTGGATCCTGTAATCCCTCTTCAGTTCTGCACCTAATTCCTTTTTCCACAGCCTGTTGTATGTGGAAAGTGATCTTTCTGAAAAATCCTCGTTTTCATATGCCTTCTCCATTGTAATTGCTGCCTTTTCACCTGATACCATGCCGGTATAGATTCCCCCACCGCTGAGTGGCTTTACTATACCTGCTGCGTCCCCTATTAACAGTGCACCATTACCATA
>JAJZIN010000045.1 GCA_021810575.1 Thermoplasmata archaeon | reverse complement strand
AAGGAGGAGAAGCAATAATGCAGAAGAGAGAGCTTTATAAACTGGAAAACAGTAAGATAGTGAGAGAAAGAAGAAGCTGCCCCAGATGCGGAACAGGCGTTTTTCTTGCAGAACATGAAAACAGATTGACCTGCGGAAAATGCGGTTATACAGAATTCAAAAATAAAAAGAAGAATTAGAGTTCGTCTATTCTTCGTGTAGTTTCTCCAGCGGCCTTTTCTATTTCCTTATATTTTGATTTTTCAATTTCTTTAGATGCTTCATCTTCTGGGCTTATTCTCAGGAGATTTAACAGATGTGTCAATTCTGAATCCAGTATTAGAGATAGTGTTCTTAGCATCTCTGCCTTTTCTGGATCTATCGTTTTTCTCTTGGAAGATACAAAACAGTCATAATGCACACTTCCTTTCTTTGTGAAGGTGAACTTCTGACCCGTATTAACATCTCTGCTGCATTCATAACATTTAAACTGCGCCATACGATGAAAATACATTATGGCATATTAACTGTTTTCACATTTTATTGAATGTAAAGCTACATTCATTTTTCTTCAATCTTAGTAACAATGGCCTTCTCGCCTGAAACTTTCCTGTTATACTTTCTGAAGAAAATAACATAAAGGACCGGATCAAGCAGCGAAACAAAGCCTGCAAAAGAAAACATCAATGTAATGTAACCTGCACTCAATAGAAAACTTCCAAATGTTGTGGAAGCACCGTATGGCAGTCTTCTTGCAATACCAGTGAGGCTGTTTCCTCTTGCCCTTTCCTCAGGTTTGAGCAATTCCATCTGGAAACTCTGCCTGATTGGAAGAGCGAGCTGGTAGAAGCCTGTTCTGATAGCATATATTACTCCCGCTACAATGGGTGGAACAAATGGTATTATTATAAAGAGAACACTTCCCAGCGTTCTGAATATTCCGATGGCATAAATTGCTCCAAAAAAACGCTCCATATAAGTGGAAAAAACAACTGCAATACCCGCCGCGATGTAGGAACCGGTAAATATTTCCGAAATTATGTATGCCGGTAATCCCACATCATGAAAATACAGTGAAATAATCGGTGTTACAACACCCAGGCCAACACTTCCGAAAGCACCAGAAAGACCAATTTTTAATATGTTTCCCCCAGATTCCATCTTAATCGTTGGGGTCTTTTCCTTGTGTTTCCTGATTTTAGTATCCTCAAGCAATAATGTAATTGCTACAGAAGTTAGATTCAATACAAGAGCAATTAAAAAAAGTACCTGATAATAATTTGCAATATAAATTTCCAGTAATGCGGATGTAGAACTGCCGGCGATAGCTGCAACAATGGATACAATCATCAGAATGGAATAGATTCTTGTCCTGTTTGCCGGATCTGTTTTATCGGCTACAAATGCAGTTAATATTGGCGCAACAGGACCACCACCTGCACCACCACCTATTGCACTGAACGTAATGCCAAAAAGTGAAGTGAGAGATATGATTATGAAGTTCCTCGTGAAAAGAAATGATATGAATATGAATGCTGGAAGAACTGACATGAGAAGAAGGGTCTTCTTTCTGCTGTAAAGATCTCCCATGAATCCAGATAATAGCACAAGAACTGAACTGGCAATAGTTGCCACAAGAGCATAGATTCCAACATATATGGTTGAAAAGCCGATGTGAACAAGGAACAGGGGAATTAAGAATGCAATGTACCCAAAATAAAAACTCCTCAATCCTCGTATTAGACCAAGTAAGGGAATCTGCTTCATTACCACGTATTCAAAACAAATATTAGAACATTGATTATCATGAAGTTAAGTATTTATAAAGTGAACATCATCAACAGTAAAAATTCTTATAGGGTGGTTGTAATGTTTAATGGTGACCATAACAAGGAATGGGACCGCCTATCTTCCCTTACACTATGGAAAACCTCCGGAACTTCTTTACAGGAAAATTGTCAGGTTAACTGGCCAGATATGTGAACTGATATCGGAAACTTACGGAACTAAGGAGTTGATATGGAGAATGGCAGACCCGGTTTGGTTTCACTCATTGAGTCTTGTTACTGGATTCGACTGGAATTCAAGTGGAACTACCACCACAACACTTCACGCCCTGAAAGAATATTCAAATTCGAAGGACCTGGATTTCTTTGTTGCAGGTGGAAAAGGGATTCACATGAAGGAAAAATCTGGAGACATATCTACCAGATCCCAACTCTTTGCAACCGAGAAAATTCCTGAAAGGGTCAGAAAAGAAACAGATCTTGCTGCTAAAATCGATGAGAATCTCTTACAGGATACTTATGATCTCTATATCCACAGCGTTGTTCTGGATTATAAGGGAAATTATTCAGTAATACAACAGGGTCTGAATTATGAGGAGAAAATGGCCAGAAGATATCACTGGTCTTCAAAACATATAATGGAAAAGATGGAAGAGAGCAGGATGGGAATTAGAACAGATATTCTTTCTGATAACTGCCTTGATCTCTCAAGTCCCTTAAGCAGAAAGTCTAGAGATTCCATGCTTAAAGCAATTAAGGAGAAGCCTAAAATTTCAAATGAAAACCAGAGGACCCTGGATTATTACAGCGATGAAAAGGTTTTGAATCTTGCCATAAAGGTACCATGGAAAAACCTTGAGAAAATATACGAATTTGAGCCTTCTAATTTTGATGATCTTCTATTTATTCCAGGGGCAGGCAAAAGCACCATAAGGGCACTGTGTTACATAGCAGAGGTTATAACAGGCGAAAGGCCAAGCTATGAGGACCCAGTGAGATATTCCTACGCACTTGGAGGAAAAGATGGGATTCCAAAACCTGTAAACCACGAAGATTACGACAGGTCCATTGAGTTCTTTGGAAATCTCCTGAGACAGGGAGGAATGCAGGCAATGGAAAGGGAGAAAATCTTAAAGAGACTCAGCAGAGAAAGAGTCAATTCGGGATCATCCTATACTGTAAAATCCTGAAGTATGTTGCCCAATTGGTAAAAAGCCTTTTATATCTTCTTACGTTGAACTACAGATTATCACGTTTAAACAGACCGACGAAAAAAGAGGAGGTGTTGAAGAACATTTACCATTTCTTGATCCAATCATATCAAAGTGGTTCAATGAAAAATATGATTCACTAACTGTTCCTCAGAAAAAGGTAATTCCTCTGATCCATAAGGGTGAGAATGTGCTTGTTTCCAGTCCAACCGGTACAGGAAAGACCCTGACCGGATTTCTTGCCATAATAAACGAGCTTTTCCTGAGATCAAAGGAAAATGGACTGGAGGATAAGATAGAATGTGTATATATAAGTCCACTTAAGGCTCTGGCAAACGACATAAACAGGAACCTTAACGAACCATTAAAGGAAATTTATAAGATTGCTGAAGAAAGCAACATGAACCTGCCGAAGATCAGGGTTGGTCTTAGAAGTGGAGACACAACACAGAACGACAGGCAGAAAATGCTAAGGAAACCACCACACATATTGATTACAACACCTGAATCACTTGCACTTTCACTCACTGCACCAAAATTCAAGGAAAAGTTCAAGGATGTAAAATATGTTATTGTGGATGAGATACACGAGGTTTCTTCATCCAAGAGAGGCACACTTCTATCGCTGAATCTAGAGAGACTGGAAGAACTATCGCCAGGTTTTGTCAGAATAGGTCTTTCAGCCACACAGGCACCCCTGGATAAAATATCAAATTTCCTCTGTGGATATGAGAATGGAGAACCAAGGAAATGTAACATAGTAGATGTTGATCTGAAGAGAGGTCTAGATCTCATGACACTCACCCCTGTGGATGATCTCACGACTGCAGGTTTTGAGGTTGCAAACGAAAGGATGTATGATATACTTGTAAAACTCATAGAAGAGCATAAAACAACACTAATATTTACAAATACAAGGAGTGCCACTGAACATGTCGCAATAAGGTTAAAGGCCCGCGGTATTGATAGTCTTGAGGCACATCATTCATCCCTTGGGAAGGAGATAAGGCTTGGTGTTGAGGAGAAGTTGAAAAATGGTGAACTAAAATGTGTTATTTCGTCAACCTCCCTTGAGCTGGGAATTGATATAGGAAGTGTTGATCTTGTAGTGCAGATAGGAAGCCCAAAATCTGTATCCAAGGGACTGCAGAGAATAGGCAGGGCAGGTCACTCCATATCAAAATTGAGTCAGGGAAGATTTGTTGTGTTCAATCTAGACGATCTTGTGGAATGTGCCGTACTCACAAAGGCGGCCTATGATCGTGAAATAGACAGGGTTAGCATTCCAGAGGGTGCACTGGATGTGCTTTCACAGGCTGTGGTTGGAATGTCTCTGGAGAAAACATGGAGTATTGACGAAAGCTACAATCTCATAAAGAGATCATACCCTTACAGAAATCTGACCATGGATGACTATATGTCTGTTATAAACTATCTTGCCGGGAAGATTGAAAATAACACCATTTATTCAAAAATATGGTACGATGAGGAGGAAAAGGTATTCGGAAAGAAGAAGAGCACAAGGATGATCTACTTCATGAATATAGGAACAATTCCAGACGATTCAGATTACAGGGTTATTGATCTCAGTGGCAGGCATCTTGGACAGCTAAGTGACAAATTTGTGGAGAGAATGACAGTTGGGGATATATTCGTTCTTGGGGCGAGAACATATGCCTTCATTCGTACCAGGGGAAACAGGGTCATCGTCAGGGATGCCACAGGACTGAAACCAACAATTCCATCCTGGACTGGAGAAATGCTCCCTAGAAGTTATGATCTTGGTACACTTATCGGAAAGTTTCGGGATAATATACAGAAGAATCTTGAGAAGGATGATCTCAGGGAATGGCTAAGAGAAAATTATCACCTTGATGAGAATGGAGCAAGAAGCATCATTTCATATATAAGGGCCCAGACCAAGTTTAACGTACCTACTGATAGTCATCTATATGTTGAAGGATATACTGAAAATGGTTTATACAGTATACTTTTCCTGATTCCTCTTGGGAGAAGGGTCAATGATGCCATATCGAGAGCCTATGCCC
>JAJZIN010000044.1 GCA_021810575.1 Thermoplasmata archaeon | reverse complement strand
CTATCAATCATAGATGAACAGGGACCATTTAAAATTGACTTCAAGAGCAATTTGAATGAAGTTGACATAAGAGAAAACAGTGCCATATATGTGGTGAGGAAAATGGTAGAGGATTTTGATATTAGCTCCCAGATATCGCTGCAGGTGAACTCGAATATTCCTGTAGGTATGGGGCTTGGTAGCAGTGGGGCTGCTTCAGTTTCATCTTCAGTACTCATAAATGAACTATTCAATCTGAATCTCTCTGTGAATGATATAGTAAAATATGCATCCTATGGAGAAAAATATGCATCGGGAAGTTTCCATGTTGATAATATAACAGCATCCACTCTAGGGAATTTCTCTGCAGTATTTTCAGTAAGTCCTCTGCGAATCAGGAAGTTCAATGTGCCAGACGGTATAGAATTTATGGTAATTGTTCCACTGATTACATCAAAGAATAAGACGATGGAAAACAGGAAACTCATACCTGATATGGTAACTTTTAAGGATGCAGTACAAAACATAAATTTTTCAAATTCACTACTTGCAGGAATATTGACTGGGGATCGAGATCTTATAGAATACGGTCTTGATGATCACATAGTGGAACAGGCAAGAAAAACCCGGTACAACTTTCTGGCAGATGTGAGGAATATATGCAAAGCGCATAGTGCCATTGGTCTTATATTGAGTGGTGCAGGCCCTGCAATGCTATGCTTCATTGACAGAAAAACAGATAGGTTAGAAATCAGTAAGAATTTGTATAGTTACTTCCATTCCAGGGGCTTAGACTTTATAATGGCAGATTCATATCCTTCTGGTGGTGTCTATGAATGAAATCGAAGATCATGTGATAAATGATAATGCTATCCCTCCGAATTTCCCAATTACCTTCCCCATTTTTCAAACGTCTTCCTATGTATTCCCCGAGGGAAAGAAATATAGATATTCAAGAGAGGCGAATCCCACTGTTGAGGAGCTTGAGAGACAGATAAGTATTCTTGAAAAAACAGAGAAAACTGTTTGTTTCTCTTCTGGAATGGGAGCTATCACCACAACACTACTTTCACTCCTCAAACCTGGAGACAGAGTAGTAACAACTCTTGACACCTTCGCCAGGAGTTCCAGATTTATCAGGGATTTTTTGGGAACGTGGGGGATCAGAAGTGAAATCACAAATCCCGGAACAGATTCGTTGTTGAGATCAATAACCGAGAAATCTGTGGTACTGGTTGAAACGGTGTCGAATCCTTCATTAAGAGTTTATGACTTAAGAAAAATAGCAGATATAGTACACTCCATGGGAGGCATACTAATTTGTGATTCAACATTTGCAACACCTGAGAACATTAATCCCATAGACTATGGGGCAGATATTATCATCCACAGCCTCTCCAAGTTCATTTCTGGACATAATGATGTCATAGGTGGAAGTGCATCTGGAAGTGCCGAAATTATGGATAAGATCGATCTCACAAGGAGAACAATGGGTACCAATATGGATCCAAATACAGCATATCAGACCATAAGAGGAATAAAGACACTCCAGTTAAGAATGAAAGAGATAAACAAGAACGGAATAAGTGTGGCAAGAAATCTTTCCTCCATAAAGGGAATAGAAAATGTGAACTACCCAGGTTTGGAAAATCATGAAGATTTTGAATACTCCAGAGATAACCTCAGAGGATATGGTGGCGTCCTCACTTTTAGGATAACTCATAATTATGATGATCCGTACCATATTTTCAAATCCCTTAAGAGAGTAAGACCTGCAAATACACTGGGAGGCGTTAATTCCATTATAGCCCATCCAAAAACCATGTCTCATAGATCACTAAATGATGAAGAATTGAGCATTCTTGGAATTACAGACAGAACATACAGACTATCCGTAGGAATAGAGGATGCTGAAAGTATTGTAGACGATATTAGAAATTCACTTTAAACTTCCATAATAGTATTTGTAAACTATTGTTATATTACATCTTTCAAAGAAAGAAGTATAGAACGCAGATCAACCTTAAAATATAACCTTTACCTGATCAGGAGTTTGAGTGGTTTCATGGGTAAGATAGTGGTTTCTGTTGATATAGGTGGCACTTTTACAGATATAGTAGTGCTGGAAAACAATAGAGTTGTAAAAAAGCTTAAGATCCCCACAACCCCCGGAAACCCAGAAATAGGAGTTGTTAATGGATTAAAAGACTCTGGTGTTATCCAAATAAATAATTTTGTTCATGCGACCACGATTGCAACAAATACACTACTTGGGCAGTTTGGTATGAAGTTACCAAGAACCGCACTTATCACAACTAAAGGATTTAGAGATGTAATAGAAATTGGAAGACAGAATAGACCATCCCTCTACGATCTGGAATTTGAAAGGCCCAGAACTATTGTGCCGAGAAATCTAAGATTCGAGGTCGATGAGAGAACCGATTTTACTGGAAAGATTTTAAAAACACCGGAAATGAAAGAGATTGCTGAACTTGTTGATAAGATAAGGAAAGTTAAACCAGAAAGTGTCGCCATTTCCTTCCTTCACTCTTATGTGAACAGCAAGAATGAAGAGCTTGTTAGAAATGAGCTGTCTAAGGAATTCAGCTATGTTACTGTTTCAAGTTCTGTTGCACCAGAACCCAGGGAATATGAAAGAACATCTACCACTGTTATTAATGGTATGCTTATGCCGGTAATATCAAGCTATTTATCAAAATTAAAAGGTAATCTGCTTTGTTTCGGGTCACCACCAATAAGTGTGATGTCAAATTCCGGAGGACTGATAGATGAAAGTGAAGCTTCTAATAACCCAGTTGGAATAATTGAATCTGGTCCCGCAGCAGGTGTGGTTGCGTCAGGTGTATTAGCCGAAAAGATTGGAATTTCAAAAATAATTAGTTTCGACATGGGTGGTACAACTGCAAAAGCAGGCACAGTTACAGATGGACAGATTGAGATCACTTCGGAATATGAAGTTGGTGGTAAGTCGCATTACGGAAGAATGATAAAGGGTAGTGGTTACCCTGTGAGATATCCTTTTGTTGACCTCGCGGAAGTTTCTGCTGGTGGAGGTACCGTTATATGGCTTGATTCTGCCGGAGGAATGAACATTGGTCCAATGAGTGCTGGCTCAGAGCCAGGTCCTGTGGCATATAACAGGGGAGGGAAACTTCCAACTATCACTGATGCAAATCTGGTGCTTGGAATTCTCAATGAACAGATGTCAGGGAGCAATTTCTTGCTTAGAAAAGATCTAGCAATAAAAGCGTTCAGCAGGCTCGGCCAACCATTTGAAGTTGCGAAAAGAGCGCTAGAACTTGTTGATCTTGAAATGGCAAGAGCCATCAGAATGGTGACAGTTGAAAGAGGAATTGATCCAACGGAATACACGCTTTTTGGTTTTGGGGGTGCTGGGCCTCAACATGCAGTTAGGATAGCTCAGGAAATTGGCATAAGGAAAGTCATTATTCCGCATGACCCAGCAGTTTTTAGCGCTCTTGGACTACTCAACTCAGACTGGAAGTATGAGATGAGAAAATCCTTCCCGGATAATATTCAGAAGGATTTCCAAGATCTAGAAGAAGCTCTTGAGTCGAAATTCGGAACTAAAGAATTTATTTTATATGCAGATTGCAGGTACACGGGTCAGGGTTCGGAAATAACCGTAAAGGTATCTGATCCTGATAGACAAAAGATCATAAGAGAATTCGTAAAATTACACAGAGAAGCTTATGGGTTTACTCTTGATAGAGATGTGGAAATATTTACGATTCGTGCCTTTGGCATTGGAAGAAGGGATAAGCCTGAAATTGTTGAAGATGTGAGCAAGACTGTTTCAACAGGACTCAGAAAGGTATATTCAGGAGCTGAATTTATTGATGTACCGGTATATGCAAGAAACGCACTTCCATCTGGTACAAAAATAGATGGTTTAGCTCTTCTGGATGAACCAGGGTCAACAACGTTAATACCTGAGAAGTGGACTGCTGAAGTTGGAAAGTTTGGAGAACTGAATTTGAGGTTGAAATAAATGGCAGACTGGGAATTTATAAGCAAGGCAACACAGTTTGTAGCAGAGGAAATGGGGGTGGCACTTAAGAAATCTGCCATATCCCCTAATATCAGAGAGAGAATGGATCACAGCTGCGCCATAACTAACTTTGAAGGTGTCATAGTTGCTCAGGCGGAGCATATACCAGTGCATCTTGGATCATTCAGGATTGGAATAAATAATATTATGCACTGGCTTAAGGAAAGAAAAATTATACTTGAAGATGGAGAAATGCTAATGACAAATGATCCATATATTTCTGGTACACACATGAATGATGTTACCCTAATTGCGCCAGTATATATTGAGGATAATATTGTAGCATATGTAGTAAACAAAGCGCATATAGTGGATGTTGGAGGGCCAGTTTTTGGAAGTCTTAATCCAAATGCAAAGAACCTTTTCCAGGAAGGTCTTATAATTCCTCCAGTAAAGCTGGTAAAACGTAATGCTTTAGACAGTGAAATACTGGCTATTATACTGAATAATTTCAAAGATCCTGAGACTGCACTGGGTGACATTAATGCTCAGGTTGCTGCCAATAGAACTGGGGCAAAGAGGATTGGTGAGCTGTTTAGAAGATTCGGTAGAGAGGTAGTGTATGCATCTTGGGAAAAACTCCTTGAAAATTCTATGGTTTTAAGCATAAGAGCCATGTCACAGTGGAAAGAAGGAACTTTTACGGCAGTTGATTATCTTGAAATTGGTAAAGAAAAGGTACCTTTGCAGGTAGCAATTAAAATTTCGAAGGGAGGTATTATAGCTGACTTTACCGGTACTTCAAGTGAAATTGAATATCCCCTCAATGCCGTACCTGGCATGACTTTTGCTGCTACTTCCTTTGCCATAAGGAGTGCTTTAAATATTGATATACCAACAAATGAAGGCTTCTATTCCATTATAAACATAATTGCCCCTGTAGGTTCTCTTGTTAATCCCAATAGGCCATATCCAGTTTCGGGTGGAAACGTTGAAACTACACAGAGAATTGCCGATCTGGTGCTACATGCACTAAGTCAGTGTGCTGAGGGGATACCTTCT
>JAJZIN010000010.1 GCA_021810575.1 Thermoplasmata archaeon | reverse complement strand
GGCATGAATGTATTCCCGGTCAGGCCTGAATAGGATTTCAGTATTTCCGAAGGGGAATTGCCTGTGAAGATGAAGAATTCAACCGATCCTGATTTCACGGTGATCTTTGTCTTGTTGTATACCTCAACACCGAAGTCAAATATGATCTCACCAGGATAGTTTATGAATACACCCACTGATTTTCCATCAACAACCTGGTAATAGAAAGGGATTGAAATGTACAGCGGATCATTATTTCTTCCATATCCACCAGGGTCCCTGTTCTTTGATATCAACCTCTTCCTCTTCCTGTCCATGCCCACTGCTCTTTCTCCCAGTCCAAGTATATGGGCATTGAGTGGCAACGGGATCAGAAGAAGAAGTTCTTCAGGATTTTCCCTGATTTCAATGCCAAAGTCCTTCAGATTCTGTTCCATCGAGTTTTCATTTTCACCGGTGAATGATACAAGCGGTTCATTACTGTTAATATTATACCTAAAATAAGCGCTGTTTGACCAGCATTTTATATCCATTGAGGGCTAAGTCATAAAAGGGATATAATTCTTTTTAAAACTTTATCATGAATCATCTGTTAATACGTGAAAATGGTTGTTCTCACTATATTTAAATATAATATAATAATAATTGATATAACATATAATAGACAACTCACAGTAGTATTATCTTGAAAAATACATATGCAAATTACACCTTCACTTCTGGATAATATTGATCAACCACGCATGAAAATATTGTTCAGGTTATGTATTCAAGGATAATCAGCTCAGTATCTCTATTCTCTTCAGTGCTATGTCTTCTTCCCTGGCAGTCTTTCCACCCACAGAGTAGGTCTTCTTTCCTCTGGTTACATAGATGGAATGCTTCAGGCCATTCACAATATCAATCCTGTTGATCATTCCATTCATTGTTATCTCGGTACCGTTCCTCCATCCACTGAGTTTGCACCTTATGCCCTCCGGTACACTGTATGTTTTATTCAGTGCGTCACAGAGAAGCCACATGGTTCTGAACCTGTGCTTCGAAAGGTTCTCTGGCGTTGAAAAATAATAGGAAGGGTCCCAGATAGTGTGGTAGAAGAAATAGCCTGTGATATGGATTATCTCATCCTCTTCATTGAGAACTGCGTAGTCCTTTCTTTCTATTGTCTTACCGATACTTATTATGGCCATTGACCTGTCTGTGATAAGAACTTCAGAGGTCATTCCGTTCCTTACCTTTAATATAGCGCCCTTGAAGTCATCAAGCAGCCGCTTATCAGGCTCCGGAAACAGGACAATTGCAACTGTTACGCCCCTTGAAATTGCCCTGATCAGACTTTCCCTCATCTTGATCAGCCTTGTCTTACTGCAGGATATGATGATTTCGTCTTTTGCACTATCAACCCTCTTCCTCATCTCGTTTATGATAACTCTTTCAGTTTCCATAAGCCAGAGATAGGGCTTTGAATTGGGATTTGCGGACCTGTTCTTCTGCACTATCTTCTTGATCCTACCTATTCCGCTGTTGAGTTCCTTCACCCTCATGCCCAGGGATGCCTCAATGTCCCTTGCCCTGTAAACCTTTTTCTTTCCAGGGCTTTCATCCACCATGCCCTTTTCCTTGAGTTTACCAAGAACATCGTAAACCCTTGGCTGAGGTATGCCCGCTATGGATACTATTTCCCCGGGACTGAGGGAATCGTTCATGAGTAATGCCTCCATAACCCTAGCTTCGTAATCTGTAAGTCCAAAATCCTTCAACACATCAAAAAGCCCAGAGCTCATGGAAATACCTCATAATAATGCGTTTGTGTGTATTTAATGTTTCATTCTCACTCAATTATGTTGGAAGGTTTATTTAATGGATTATTTCTAAGCAGTTTATATTTGGAACTCATATCATCTATCTATAGAACTGCGATTTTTATAACTACTTTAAAATCCTTAAAAGCTCACTTATATGTATGAACACATACTTCATCGATCTTTCGTGCAAGAAAGCCCGTCAAAAGAATCTGTAACCGATCAACAGCCAGCTACTAGTCAGCTCCCAGAAGAATATTTGTGAACATAATGGCAGATTTCCTGCTTATCATAACTCCTTCCACTCTACACTACAGTAATTCGGGCGAGGCATTGGCATATCTAAGCATGCCTAAAATGTACAATGAAAATGAACCTCATTTTCAGCAGATTTATTCGCGGTATCATAAGTGATTGACAATAACATTAATTTAGTCTTTCCAGGCAATTCTAAAATGAAAATTCTTAGGTATATAAACCAGTCAAAACACATATATAGTATTTTAAACATGTGTTATACTATGGAAAGTAGTGGCAATATAAAAACAGGAGGAAGCAGCAAGAAAGCTATAATAGCAATAGCTGTGGTAATCGTTCTTATTGCGGCTGGTGTCGGAACATATTTTATTATAACTAACCATCCGACAACAACGAGCAAAACGGTGACAATTACAGTGGCGGCACCGGTTTATAGTTCGAGCACAAATATCTGGGAGAACTTCATAAATAATGCTACCGCAAAGTGGCAGCAGGCACATCCAAATGTGGTAATAAAATTTGTGGGCCCCTCAGATGCCAGTAGTGAAGCTCAGTACTATGATAAACTGGATCTTATGACATCAAAAGCATCCACAGCACCAGATGTAATGCTTGAGGACATGTTCTATACTGCAACATATGCACATGAAAATGTGATAGCTCCCTTGAATAGCTATATGAACAGCACAGAAAAGAATTCATTCTTCCCATCAGCACTTGGGCAAATGGAAATAAATGGAACCATATACGGCATGCCAACTCAGGTAACTGACACACTGATTTATTATAACATGTCTCTTTTCCAGAAGGCAGGCATAAAGACACCCTGGCAGCCAACAAGCTGGGCTGATCTTCTGCATACAGCAATGGAACTCAAGGCAAATCTATCTTCAATTAATGGATTTGTTCCCATGAACATATATACAGATACAAGAGGAGGAGAAGCGGCAAGCTTTACAGGATTTGAAGGCTTACTCTACGGAACCGGATGGGGTCTTTATAACTTCAGTAGCGGGCAGTGGTATGGAAACAACCCAGGATTAAATGCAACCCTAAATTTCTACAAGACTGCATTTGTTACAGATAATCTGGCAACCGTTGATTTGAGTACAACACCTTACATCACAACAGGCCAGTATCTTCAGGAAGGAAAATTAGGAATTGCTGTAGATGGTAGCTGGATGTATGGCTACCAGTGGGCATCAGGTTCGCATGAGATACACAACTTCACGAAATACATAGGAGTTGCATACATTCCGACAGAGTTCGGCCAGGCCCCTTACTACAACTCCATGGTAGGTGGATGGGGATGGGCAATGTACAGTGGCGTTAGTAACAAGTCCCTGGTATATTCATTCATGCAGGCAATGGACAACACAACGAACCAGATAAACATAAATCTGCCTGGGCAGGCACTGGCAGGGGGATTACCTGCAACTACAAGCGCTTCAAGCAATCCACTCTTCAAGAATTTGATGCCTAATGCACCACAGCTTGATACATTTTACGCAAACGCATTAAAGTATGGAAGCTACAGGCCACCAGTCTCAACCTATCCAACAGTTTCAACTGCTCTTCAGGCAGCCATGAGTGATGTTGTTGTAGGCGGAAAGAGTGTATCCAGTGCTCTCAGTGCATATGACTCAGCCCTTGTGACAGATTTCGGAAGTTCAAAGGTTCAGATTGTAACACATCCAACCGTGGGTCCATCAGTTGTTATATCATCTGTTATTCATACAGGTGATTCATCCGCCAGAAATATTCAATCACCCACAGTAAGATTTTATAACAATCTTTACATAATTTCTAAAAACTAACTTTTTTTAATAGAGGTAAAACATGTTCAAAATGGGGAATAAATCAACAGGCAGCAGGGAAGATTCTACTACATTTTACATACTGGCTTTAATTCCAGCATTTCTTTATCTGGGAATTTTTTTCATATATCCACTTGCACTTTCTGTTTATTATTCTTTTACCAATATATCCCTACTAAATATCAATCACTTCAGCTTTGTTGGAATATTTAATTATGAAAGACTTTTTACAAGCTCTGTTTTTGAACAGTCTGTTATTATAACCATAGTTTTTTTTGTATTTTCAGCAATTTTAGGGCAGATGTTTATGGGAGCTGTCGTTGCGTATACGATAAACGGAACAAAAAAACTATTTGGAACCCTGGTTACATTAACAATCCTGATGGCATGGGCAACCCCACAGGTGGTGAGTGGAATTACGTGGTACAGCACACTAAGCTATGTGCCCATGGGACTGGCAAATTACATCATAACAGGTCTGGGAGGAGCCCCAATTCATTTCCTATCATTCCACAACGCTCTATATATGATAATCATCGCAAACGCCTGGCTTGGAATGGGATTTTCCGTACTGATCTTCAGTTCTGCAATAAAAAACATCAATCCATCAATTATAAAGGCAACAGTTGTTGATGGAGCCGGGCCATTTTCAAGATTTTTCAGGATCATAATGCCTATGTTAAAACAGACCATTCTAACTGATTTAATACTCATCACACTGTGGACTCTGGGAGCTTTCACGCTTATTTATGTACTGACGCATGGAGGTCCTTCAGATGCAACAAACATTCTGACAATATATCAATATCATACTGCATTCTCTGTTTTTAACATAGGTCTGGCAAACACCATAGGTGTAATGATCATTCTCGCAGGCGTGGTAATGTCCCTGGTATATATACGGGTGATAAAAATTGAAGACTGAAAACATTAGCATAAAAAGTGCGCTTTCTTATATCCTGTTAACAGCCCTAGCAATATTTTTCCTGATACCATTTGTATGGATATTTGTAGAAGGATTCGCATCCATAAGCAATGAAGGCTTTGGCAATTTTGGAGCTTTTACAATCGGGGCATATGAGGCAATATTCGCAAATAAATACTTTTCATTATCCATTGAGAACGGTTTAATACAATCCCTTGGAGGAACTGCATTCTCAATAGTTCTGGCAGTCTTTGCTGCCTATGTATTCTCAAGAAAGAGGTTTCCTTTCAGGATTGCACTCATACTCACAATTCTGTTCTTTACGGGTTTTCCAGTGTTTTCATTGCTAATACCCATGTATGTGTTCTACCAGAACGTCAATCTTTACAATACCCAGATAGGTGTCATTCTATTTCTAGGTGTGCTGAATCTTCCAATTACAATCTGGATAATGAAGAATTCATTTGACCAGATACCGAAATCTATCGAGAGGGCCGCTTTAGTTGACGGAGCGTCTCCTGTTCAGTCTATTTTATACGTCTTCCTGCCAATGGCATTTCCAACCATTGCTGTACTCATACTGCTAGATTTCATAACAAACTGGGGAAATTTCTATGTGCCATACATTCTGTTGAGCTCCAGAAATCTTTTCCCCATAGCTGTTTATATATACACTTACTTTGGTGCATATTCTGTTCAGTACAATCAACTCGCAGCAGCCTCTGTAATATATATGATTCCAGCGCTGGTTCTATACATATTCGCACAAAAATATCTTATAAAAGCGTTCTCCGTAGGAGGAGTAAAAGGGTGAAAATATGGTTTCAGTTAAATTAGCAAATATTAGCAAAAAGTTTTCAAGCACAGTGGTGTTAAAAGATTTGAATCTCGATGTTGAGGACAAGGAGTTTTTCATCCTTCTTGGTGCATCAGGCTCTGGCAAGTCAACAACACTTAACATAATAGCAGGCCTGGAAAAGGCAACATCAGGTGACATCATGTTCGATGGCAAGATAGTAAATCACATGAGTCCTGTCCAGCGTGGCATCGCAATGGTCTTTCAGGATTATGCGCTTTATCCTCACCTCACCGTGAGAAATAACATCGCATTCCCTCTGAGAATGAGAAAGTTTCCGAAGGACAAAATAGCAAAGAAGGTGGATGAAGTATCAAACACGCTGGGACTGGAGCAATATCTGGACAGATATCCAAGGGAACTATCTGGTGGGCAGGCACAGAGGGTATCCCTGGGAAGGGCACTGGTACGGGACCCGGGTATATTTCTTCTTGATGAACCTCTCTCGAACCTGGATGCAAAAATAAGGAACCAGATAAGGGTCGAATTAAAATTAATACAGGAAAATCTTGGAAAAACATTCATTTATGTCACTCATGACCAGCAGGAAGCCATGTCCCTTGGAGATCACATAGCAATTCTGAGAAACGGAAAGCTTGAACAGGTAGGTGCGCCAATGGATGTATACAGGAATCCTGTAAATGATTATGTGGCCGCTTTCCTTGGAGAACCTGCCATCAACTTCTTCGATCTTGTCAAAGTTTCTGACGCATACAGTTCAGACGATCTTAATGTAAAAGGAATCAGTATTCAGGAGAAGGAGATAAATCTGGGCGTTAGACCAGAATCCATAAAGCTGAAAAAGGAGAACGATACGGATATAGAAATCAGGATCAACCCGCAGACAATTGAAAGTTTCGGCTCATATTCTGTAATTATAGGCAGGACAAAATCAGGGAAGGAGGTCAGGGTCAGGCTGACAGAAACCCCAGAAATGTATCCCGCATCGGAGTTAATTCTTTATATTCCAATGTCGGAGATATATTTGTTTGGAACAGGTGGAGAGAGGATAGATAAAAATTGAGTGACGTTTGCTGTCAACTCATTTAATTAAATAGAGGTAAGAATATGTCATTTGCAGTTTATTTAAATCATGATTACACGGTGGTAAATTTCAATGGATACAGATCCATAATGAATTTTAGAAAGAATGATGAGAGCTCATCAGAAAAAAATTCGATTAAACTTCCTGGCAATGCAACGTTCGATCTGCAGGGTGATGGTACATCAATCCAGATAGATCTCCCTGTGAAATCCCACATAATTGGACTTGGTGAAAAGGCATTTCCTGTGGACAGGAAAAGAAGGAAGCTGGTATCCATGAACAGGGACCCCGACACATATAAAAGGGGTGAAGATCCAATTTATTCATCCATTCCATTCTTCACCCTGATTGCAGGAAACAGGGCATATGGATATTTCGTGGATTATCCTGGAAAAATAGTTTTTGACTTTGGTGTAGATATATACAATAAAATCAATATAGAAGTTGAATCCAGTGAATTTGATTTCTTTGTGTTCAGTGGCAGGACACCTGAGGAAATTCTTGAGCAGTATATGAGGCTGACCGGGGAACCTGTGCTCATTCCAAAATGGGCAACAGGTCACTCCATCTCACGATATACATACTACCCGGATAATGTTGCACTGGAGGTTCTTGACATGTACAGGGAGTTTGTTCCAGTAGATTCAATGTATTTTGATATACATCACATGAAGGATTACAAGCTGTTCACCTGGGACAGGGATCGTTTTAGAGAACCCGAAGCATTCATAAACAAGCTTCATGAAAGGGATACAAAAATCGTGACAATTATAGATCCGTCGGTGAAGGTAGATCAGGAATATGATGTTTTCAACAGATTGAATGGAACATACATGGAAACGGAAAAAAATGAGATATATACAGGTCCCATGTGGCCGGGAATTTCTGCCTTTCCGGATTTTTTCAACATGGAAGCCAGGAGGAAATGGGGTGAAGAAATTAAGAGATGGCTTGAATACGGCGTGGATGGAATCTGGCTCGACATGAATGAGCCAACAGTGCTCAAGGATGACAAAATCATAGAGGGAAACGCTCTGCACAGAACAGATGATGGAATGGTGAGGAAGCACAGAGAAATAAGGAACGCCTATCCAAACTTTCAGGCCAAGGCAACATACGAATCGATGGCTGAGAAGTTCTCCAATCCATTTATTCTTACACGGTCAGGATATTCTGGCATCCAGAAATATGCAGCCATGTGGTCGGGAGATAATATATCATCTGTTGATGATCTTTACCTTCAGATGTCCATGGTCCCATCACTTTCTATCAGTGGAGTGACCTCATGCGGCTGCGACCTTGGGGGTTTTTTCAACAATGGCACACCCGATCTTCTGGCTGCCTATTACAGGATGGCTCTTCTATTTCCATTATACAGGAACCACAAGGATAAAGCAGGAAATGAGCAGGAAATTTTCCTTCAGCCTCCAAGAATCAGGGAAAACATCATGCAGAGCGTGAAAATGCGTTACAAATTTCAGGATCAAATTTACCAGTCAATATACTTCTCTCATAAATACCTGAAGCCAACTGTTGCACCTATGGCATTCTATTACTGGAACGATGAAACAGCCATACACATCCAGGATCAGTACATGCTGGGTGACAACATAATATACGCACCTAACCTGGAAAACACACAGGGGAGAGAATTATACCTGCCTGAAGGAAAATGGATTCATTTCAGCACAGGTGAAACGGTTTCGGGACCTGCATATTTAAAAGTTGATGATCTCTTTCCAATATTCATAAAAAACAATTCAGCAGTAATTTATGACCATAATATATATGTCTATGGAAAAGGTTCATTCAAAATTTTCTTGGATGGGGAGTTCAATATATCTCATAACGATCATAACAGAGAGATATCCACAGGTCACAGGAAGGTTAAGGTAGAAGTTATGGATTCATGAAAGGTTTATAGTAATGTGGATCATTATATATTTTTAAAGCATAATCCGGATGATGGACTTGGATTCTGATGCATTTAGAGACCTGGAAAAATTTCAGCTATCCAACTATGAAATAAAAGCATATTCTTCACTCTTAATAAGAGGTCCAATGCGAGCCAGTGAAATAATAAGGGAAACTGGAATCCCGCAGCCGAGAACATATGATGTTCTGGGAAAACTTCAGAGAAAGGGGCTCATAATCATGAATTCAAGCATACAGAAAACATATGAGGCAGTGATGCCATCTGCAGCGCTCAGGCACCATGTCGAATCCATGAATAATTACTTAGATAATCTTGAGGAATACGTAAGGGAGAACAGGAGGAGTTTCGAAATCAGGGCACCAAACGTATGGTTTATAGAAAATAGTAAAAGTGTGATGGTCAAACTAGAAGACATGATTTCACAGGCGGAATCAGAAATACTTCTTTCCATGGAATATGGCAAACTTACAGATCTCTTACCAGCCCTCAGGAGGAAGAGAAAAAAGGGCGTTACCATATGTTCAGTTATGAAGGAAAATATAGGTGACCAAAACGTGACTAGCCTGTGTGAGCTTGGTGTTCTCAGAATCAGGAATGTCATGCCAGTAGAGATAGTGGTCGTGGATAGAAAAATGGCCTTCCTCAATGCCAATTCACTTTCGCAAGGCTCAGATTATTCTATATTCATACAGGAAGAGGAACTGGTTGATGTGCTGGATTTCTACTACTTCAACATGAACTGGACTTCATCCAGATATTATTCAGATTTTGAAGGGATGGAAAATATAAAGATATCCTCTTCATGGCTGGCCTGTGAACTTATAGAAAATATGACATCGAAGGGTTACAGGTCCTTTGTAGAAATTGAGGGATACGATTCTAGCGGACCCGTTTCTATTGAAGCGGAAGTAATATCTGTCCAGAGGATACCGGGACTGCAGCAGGCGCTGATAATTCGAACAGAAAATGGTGAGTTAAGCGTGGGTGGAAAAAATGCCACTCTGGAGGATATAAGGATGTCAGTGGGTACCTTTAATTTTGAGAAGAAATGATCATGGAAGATGCAATGGCCTCTCTATATTAAGGTATTTCTTAAGATCAGCTTCAGGTATGGCTCTCAGTGCACTGTCTAGCTGTTCAAGCAATTTATCCCTGAATTTGAATGATACATCATTCTTACGATGCATTATGGCTCCAGCTATAATCTCATAACCGAAATATATATTCACATCGGGTATGTGTTTTCTTATCTTTTCGTAATAAAATTCGCCTGCCTGCATTGTCCCGCCCATTACGGAAACCCTCGTTGCATCAGGATATCTCCTTTTGATACCACTTACTACCTTTCCCATGTATATGGCGGATTGTTCATAGAGTGAAAGTGCCTCACTGTTTCCAGAAGATGCCATTGGGGACAGATTGGTTGAGAAAGACGCAAGATCTTCTTTCGGCATTTTTCTGGTTTCAACTTGCCAGGCAATATCCCTGAGTGGCATCTTAAAATGCCTCTGGAGGTGTTCAAGAAAAGGTTTTTCCTCCTGTTCTGAATCCATTTCCATCATGGCAATCTCAATGGCTTTCTTGCTGAACCAGGTTGCAGAGGACATATCTCCAATGCTCCATCCCCAGCCACCGAACCTTTTCATCTCACTTCCTGTTTTTATATATCCCACACTGCCTGTACCGGGAGCGAAGACTATTCCATTTTCGGAACCGTTCCCGAGATAATAGGCTGCAAGACCATCATTAATGGCACTGTATTTTTTTCCTTCTAGTATGCTTGTAAGAATTTTTTCGCCCATAAGAGTCGCTTCCTGGGAATCCCCTATTCCAACAATGGACACTATGATCTCATGAACAGAATCCATCCGGATCTGAGCACCACCCAAAGCATTATTTATGGCCTTTGTAAGATTTGAAATAGCGCTCTCCACACTATTGGTAGTATAATTTGCAGATCCACCCAGGCCAGCTGAGATTATTTCACCCTTATTATCATCAAAAATGACAGCAATGGTCTTTGTTGAACCGCCGTCAATGGCAAGCAACATATGTCGTGAATAGAAAAATCAAACTTAAATCTACCCATGCTCCAAAGATGATAGGTGAATTCATAATTTGTACTTGTCTAGCTCCTATTTAATTCCTTTCATCAATTTGATTGTCGTAAATTGTTATATGCTGAACCGAAAAGTATTCTCATGAGCGTATCATGACATCACATGGTAATTCAAGAAGAGATTGATGCTGAGAAATATATTATGGAACTGGAAAGTACTCTACTTAAACTTACGGATGAGAATGAAACAATATGGTGTGAGATCTAATCCATGGCGAAAAGACTGCTTCTTCATGAGAATCCACATGAACCGTTATCATGATATATGATCAGGAACAAGATCACTGAACCATCGAAAAAGAGAAGTGTGCCATCTGGACTCTCTCTTATATACATTTAACAGTATATTATCTCTATTATAAGTGTCAAAGTGATAAGGGAAGCAGATCAGTGATCTTGGAAGTTCTCCATATCGTGCATAATTATAATATATCCTATATGTATGTGAATTGCATGCAGGCTTCTATTGATTCAAATTATAAAGATTTTGAAAGTTTCTTTAAGCAAGCAACAGGGGGCAATGAACCATTCCCCTTTCAAAAGGAATTTGCGACATCCAAAGAACTATATAACGTATTAAAAGTAGATACTGGAATGGGTAAAACTGCTACAGTAATTCTAGGATGGTTGTGGAGAAGAATTTATAATACGGAGACAAAGGAAGGAACTCCAAGAAGACTGGTTTACTGTTTACCAATGAGAGTGCTTGTAGAACAAACGCACAATGAAGTTTTAAAATGGTTAAAAAACCTTAATTTGGTAAAGGAAGAAGGTATACTTTCATACAAATATAATACAAATTCAGTAAACGTCACGCTTTTGATGGGTGGGGCAGATAGTTATTCTCATCTCTGGGACCTTTACCCGGAAGAAAACTCAATAATCATTGGGACTCAAGACATGCTTATCTCAAGAGCTCTAAATAGGGGATATGCTATGAGCAGATATAGGTGGCCAATTGATTTTGGATTGCTGAACAATGACAGCTTATGGGTATATGATGAAACCCAATTGATGGGAAGTGGTTTCTATACGGGTATACAGTTGCATAAATTCAGAGAATTTTACGGGACTTTTGGATCAGTGAACAGTATTTGGATGAGTGCAACTCTAGAAAGGGAATGGATTAATACGGTAGACTTTGATCAAACTTCCGATCTAAAAATTTTGGAACTGTCAAAAAGTGACTTTAATGTAGAAAAAATAGAAAAAATTAAAAATTCTAAAAAGAAGTTGGTATACAAAAAAGTAAGTGATGAACCAGAAATTGCTAAACATGTCATTGAAAATCATGAAAAAGATACTATTTCCATAATTATACTGAACAAAGTAGAAGGTGCTAAGAGAGTTTATGAGATTATAGAAAAAAATAAAAAAAGCTCAACTAGAGTTGTACTTCTTCACTCTCATTTCAGACCAATAGAAAGAAGAAAAAACGTTGAAGAGATATTATTACCGGATAGTCACGATATTATAATAGTATCGACACAGGTCATAGAGGCAGGGGTAGATATTTCTTCTAAGCGACTTTATACTGAAATATGCCCTGTATCATCACTAATTCAAAGAGCTGGAAGGTGTAACCGAAGAGGAGAATTTGAAAATGATGCTGAATTGACTATCTTTAGGTTTGAAAAAGAAAAAATTGAGAATTATCCCTATGAGAAGGAAGAAATAGAGCAATGCGAGGAATTATTAAAAACAGATAATGAGTATTTCAATCCATACAATTTTAAACTCCCATCATTAAAAATTAATGGGAAGATAAGTATCTTAAGAAAAAAGGACATAGAAGAATTATTCAGCACAGATTCTGATCTTATGGGGTCAGATACTGATGTTTCAAGATTTGTTAGAGGTGGAAAAAACATGGATGTCATGATATTCTGGAGAGAAATACCAGAGGATTATGAAACAAATAATGTGGTGCAAAATTTGTTAAACAAACCCTCACGTGATGAGATATGCACTGCACCGATCAATGAAATGAAAGATATAATTAAAAAATATGAGACATCAAAGGAAGCGAAAATTCTATACTATGATTGGATAGAAAGTGAGTGGAAAGAGGTAAACAGGAATCTAATAATCTATCCAGGCCAGTTGTTCGTAATGAGTACAAAATGTGGTAAATACAGTGAAAATATGGGTTGGAATATAAAATCCAGGGAAAAGGTGAATGAAGTCAAGCAACAACGAGGTGAACCAAACCTAAAATTCTCTAACGGTATTTCCTCATGGAAATCCATAGAAGAGCATTCAAACGAAGTTCTTCAGGTGTCAAATAATATTCTAAAGGAATTGAATTTAAATCCTTCATATCAAGATTCAATTAAAGAAGCTGTGATCTGGCATGATGCTGGAAAGGCACATCCTGCGTTTCAGGCCAGAATAGTCCAGACAAATCTTCCAAGTAATGTACCTGTTGGCCAGGTTGCCAAAGCACCTGAAGACATGTGGGCAAACATGTATGGTAAGGATGAAAGGAAAAATGGAATAAGGATGCCGTTCAGACATGAACTGGTCTCAGGGATTCTCGCATTGCAAAATGGTGAACCTGATATAGTGTCATATCTTGCTATGAGTCATCATGGCAAGGTTAGATTCTTCATACGCTCAAGACCTGGCGAAAAATCACCATGCAGTGGTATAAAAAGATTTGCACTTGGGGTGTGCGATGGTGACCAGATTGACTCAATCAAAATAGGCGGGGGAATATTAGTGAAAACATCAAAAATTGATCTCTCTGTAATGGAATTAGGTGAAATTAACAGTAATAAGAGTTGGGTACAGAGAGTACATGACTTAATAAAATCAGAAGACTATGGCATATTTAGACTAGCATACATGGAGTGTATAGTACGGGCATCAGATCAAAGAGCAAGTGGTGGTTTCATATGAAAATATCACTAAATGGCTGTCAAGCAGAACCTATTTCATCATATCTAAAGGCATTGGGGATAGTAAGATTAATTTATGAACAGAAAGATAGAAACGTTAAAGGTTACTGGGAGAATGATATATTCATTTTAGAAAGTGATAAGTTTAACGGAGAATGTGAAGAGCAGGTAAAGGACTCTTTGCTAGATTTCTTCATAGAAGAATATCGACCAACACCCATAATATCACCCTGGAATCTAGGATCGGGATTTAAATATGGAGAACCTGGTCAAATAGATAACATTTGTAAATCTAAAGATACAAGACTGAATGATTATAAGAGTGTAATAGAGAAAGTTAAAGAATTTGAATATTTCAATTTAGAGCAAGCTTCTCTTAAATGGATTTCAAATCAAAATAAACAGAACCTGTCAAAGAATAAACAAGATGGATCAAAAAAATTAAAATATCTAATGGAAAAGTATAACAAAACTGAAGGTAACATGGTATCAGATTTAATGAATGTTTGTTCAAATGAAGATAAGAGAGAATTGCAAAATATTATAAAAGGAATTAGTAAAGAAATTATGACGAACCATAAGGCCGAGATTATTTCTTTATGCAGAAATGTTCTGCCAGACAGTGTTATAAAGTGGATAGATGCTGCAATTGCAGTAGAACCAGCCAGCGGAGATATACTAACTTCAGATATCTTGGGCACGGGTGGAAACAATGGCAGAATGGAATTTTCTAACAACTTCATGGAAAATGTCTTATATATCTCGAGCCCTTCAAGTAGGGAGGTCCTGAGAAATGCTCTATTTGGAGAATTAACTTCAAAATTGACAGATATCAAGATTGGAATGTATGATCCAGGAAAGTCTGGAGGCACAAATCAAAGAAACAGCGAAAAAAATCAGGAGGATTTTTTGTACAATTTCTGGAATTACATACTTTTGATGGAGGGCACAATTATATGGTCAGGAAGCGTTGGAAAAAGATATGTCGCAGATAGAAACCAGTTTCAGTCTCCTTTTACGGTTAATTTTAGTTCAGCAGGTATAACTTCAATAAACGATGGAGAAAACTCAGATGACGTTAAAAAGTATAGGAAGGAAATATGGACTCCAATATGGAATAGGCCCTTCTCTTATGTAGAAATTGAAGAAATGTTCAGAGAGGGAAGAGTTACAGTGAGGAAATCAAGCGTAAAAAATGGTCTTCAATTTACAGAGGCTGTAAAATCAATGGGAGTAGATAGGGGAATATCTCATTTCATAAGATATGCAAACCTTGTAAGAAAGGGACAATCTTCCATCCTCGTTCCTCAGGATTACATTAAAGTTGAAGATAAAAGCGAGGACTTGAAAGCTTCAAAAAGCATATACAACATAGTTTCATCAATAAATCAAATAATATCTAAAAGTGATTCAACGCAATTATCCTTAAGGGCAGTGAAACAAGATATTGAATCGGCACTCTATTCATATTTCATAGATACAAAAAACACTGAATCAGCACAAAATATAATTAAGGCATTAGGTAGGAGTGTTCGTCTTGTAACCAGGCTAAATAAATCTGGCATAAAAAATCCATTCAGTGGTTTAAGTCCATCATTTGTCAAAAAGGCAAACGATGACTCAATAGAATTCAAGTTAGCACTTGCACTTTCCGAAATTCCATTCCTTAGAGGGTCTATCTTAAATATTAATATTGAAACAGGGGAAATCCTAAAGATAAAGAAGGAAAGTAATTGGTGGTCAGAATCAATGTTGATCGGCAAAATTTCAAAATGTTTTTATGATATGTTGTTGGAATTTGATAAATCGAAGAACAATAACAATCCTATGTTAGATTTGGGTCATGTCATGTTCAATCTAAAGGAAATGAACATGTTACTGGAAGATAGAATCCCTGACAGAGCAGGAAACTTAAGAAAACTTGATGAAAGAAAAGTTGAAGAACTTTTCCTTGGGTTGCTTTCTCTAGGCAAATTCTATCATGGGCGTCTCAATAATCTGGAGAGAGCAAAAAAAGTTTATAATAATACCAATATAAATCTGCAGTGGCAATTGTTAAAACTTCTTTTTATCCCGGAAAAGATATATGTTGAAAACAAGGAGATCACTCTATTTCCCAAAAAAAATATACTAACCTATCTAATGGCCGGAAGGTTAAGAGATGCATGTTCCATTGCGTACACGTCCATATATTCAAAAGGGCTTTCCCCGTATAATTCAATAATAATAGATCAGATGGATATGGAAAAGGTTAAGAGATATTGTGCATATTTGATATTAAAAACAGATCCCAAAGACCTGTTAAAAAATGTTATAAAAGGTGTAAAAGCATGACAGATTTAAAAAATATAATAGAAAATTCAAACAGATTGCTATTTGAGGTAGAACTCGAACCAATTCAAGGTGACAGGTTTCAGCCAACCGGGTTTCCTGATATTCAGGCAGCAACATATAGAGATCCATCTGGCAGAAATATGTTACTCTTAGAAAGTGCACAATCAATGGCAAACAGATTGGAGAAAACAATAATAGGCAAGAACGATCTTGACGTTGTTGAACAGCTAAAGGGGTTGTCCTACGTAGTTGCAGAACTTTCTGGCAAAAACAATGAAGAAATAATAAGAACAAGCTCTCTTACCGAATCTCATAGAATGGCATCCTCCTATATTCTCACAGATGATTTTTGGGACATCTTCCAAAAAGACAGTGGTTATTCGGAAAATAAGCCTCTAGAATGGAATAAACTGGCAAAGACCGTCCTAAAATATGATATAAATTCATTAATACACGGTGTTTTTTTCTCTAATAAAGGAAAGGGAAGGATAAGGTTCCCAAGAATCATTAGTGCATTCATAGAAGCCGCGGATGTCAACGAGGTAATGTCCGGAGGTGTGAACATAAGCATTGTTTCACCAACGGGAGAAATAGTTATAGATCAGAAGACAAAAGAAAAGGAGAAAAACATTTTCGGGAATGTACCTTACCATAGAACAGAATATACCGCTAAAAAAATAACAGCATATTTTAATATCGATATTGCAACTTTGAGGAGTTATTCTCTAGGAGAGAAGGCTGAAAAACTTATAATCAATTTATGTCTATATAAAATAAAGTCGTTCTTAGAGGACAATCTCAGACTTCGGACCGCTTGCGATTTAAAGGTAAAGGGAGATATTTTAGGATCAGATGGTTTCACCATCCCAGACAAAGTTAAGCTGCTTGAATCTATAAAGGAAGGTATAAAAGAATGCAAAGAACTTTTTTACGATCCATCTCCATTCGTGGTAAAGGGCAATTATAAGAAGAGTAATAAAAAAGAAAATAGGAACGAATCAGAAAATAATAGTTCTGAGCAAGATGATGAAAACTCACAAGAAGATGCGAATGATGAATAGGGAGATGATGCCTTCTGATAATCATATCTATTGATTTTATTTCAGGCAAATTTCATGCAACTCCAAGAGGGAGGAATGTCAACGAAGGCGTACCTGAAATAGCTCCATCTCCCTTTAGAATAATAAGAGCCATCATAGATTCATGGAAAAGGGGTAAATCCCAAGAAAATGGGGCACTTGTAAGTGCCACTCTTGAAGTTTTGGCATCCAAGTTACCCGTTTATTCAATCCCACCCTACCGGAAAGCTTCTACTAGGGCATTTCTAACTCTAAAAACAAGAAATAATTTTGAAGGAAAGAAAAATCCTAAAACAACATCCTTAGTTTTCGATAATTTCATTGTATTTTTAAAAAACCAGTCTAGAATATTGGTGAAATGGGACGTTGATTTAAATAGTGATCAATTCAATGCATTAAACCGGATCGTATCCTGCATCAATTATCTGGGACGAAGTGAATCTTGGGTTAGAATGCAAGTTGAATCATCAGAACCTCAGAATATAAAATGGAATTCATCGCCGTTAAACATCAATGAACACAAACGGATAAACAGTGTGAATCTTGCAGTTCCGGTTCCAAAAAACAGATATTCCCAGATTGCAGTAGGATGGTTAGAAGCAATTTGTATGCAAACTGAAGAAATACAGGAAAAAAAACTTAGTGAGTCGTATGGTGTGGAATATCAGAACTATTCTATTCCGGAGGAGTCAACTGATGAACAGAAATTCTTGCTGCACGAGCAATTGGCTTCAAATGTAAATTATATTGAATATGGATTGGAATCTAACGTTTTACCTTCGATAAAAGATTCAATTAAGATAGCAGATAGATTCCACATTTATGTAAATGGAATATACAGGAAACAAAATGGTGGAAGGAATAGCGAGAAACTTTCTGGAAGGGATAAATTTGGTAATCCACTAAAGGATCATAAACACATATTCATCATCCCTATGGATTCAAACAGGGATGGATTGATAGATCGAATTGTGATAAAATGCAACAACTATCTGGACGAAAGCGAGCTGGAAGCCTTGTTTTCCACAAGAAAATTATATAGTAACGACACCGAGGAAGGAATATCACTTATAATCCGAAAAATTGGTGATAAAGATCAGATAAACAACGGACGCAAATACAGTACCGAATATTTTGTGAGTGCAACACCCTATATCACGAAGAGGCACTATAAAAGAAACAAGGGCAGTTACTCAGATTGGATCAAGGAGGATCTCAAGAAAGAACTGTCTCATCACGGTATCCCCATTCCAGTTTCAATAGAAATTATTGACAGAGAACCCATAACTGCACATAACTTCAGATGGTACGATTTTGAAACTTCAAGAAAGCAGGATAAACCATTTCAAGGATTTGGATTTAAGATTTCATTTGAAGAGCCTGTAAACAGTCCATTCGTTGTTGGCCACGAATGCCATTTTGGCATGGGACTATTTGTCTGTGAGGGGTGGTAAAAAATAAATGACATTATTAGGGAGAATGAAGGCGAACTATTACCTGTAAGGATGTTGGACGAATATGTATATTGTCCTCGATTGTTTCACCTAGAATGGGTTTATGGCGAGTTCGAAGATTCAGCAGATACTATAGAAGGAAGATTTATACATAGAAATGTTGATAAAAAGTCAGATTCATTCCCTCCTCCAGAGGAAAGTATGGATGATTTTTCTCAAATCAAGTCAAAATCTGTAACACTAAGCTCTAGCAGATATCAAATAATTGCAAAAATGGATTTGGTTGAAGGAAACCAGAACGAGGTGTATCCAGTCGAATTCAAAAGGGGTAAAGCGCCAGAAAGCGGGCAGGATCCATGGTTAAGTGACAAAATTCAACTCTGTGCACAGGCTATAATACTCCGGGAGAACGGATATAAGTGCGAGCACGGAGAAATATACTATAACAGTTCAAAAAAGAGAGTAAAGATCGATATTACTGAAAATTTAATGGATCAATGCATCAAAATGATAGTAGACGCCAAGGGAGTTTCCTTAATAGACGTTTCGCCTGCCCCGTTAATTGATAGCCCTAAGTGTCCAAAGTGCTCGTTAGTATCTATATGTCTTCCTGACGAAACCAATTTAGAGATGAGTGAAGAAAAGCAAATAGATGTTAGACGTCTGTACCCTGCAAGAAATGAAACCTTTCCTGTTTACGTAACAAAAAATGGATGTTATATAGGAAAAAAGGGAGATGAATTAGATATTACATATGAAGGAAAAAGTTTGGCAAGGGCCAAAATTATGGAAACATCGCAGGTTTTAATCTTCGGATACAGTCAAATTTCGACTCAGGCGTTAAGTGAACTCTCAAGAAAGAATATACCAGTTTGTTATTTTTCATCAGGGGGATGGTTTAAGAGTATATTGACAGGCATGAGCCATAAAAATGTTCTTCTTCGCATTAAACAGTTCGAAATATATGAAAATCAAACAAAATCAATAGAGATTGCAAGGAAAATGATATCTGGAAAGATTCGTAATTGCAGAACTATGTTAAGAAGAAATTCTATCACAAAGAATAAAACTGTACTTTCAAAACTATCGGAAATAGTTAATTCGTGTGAGACAGCGATGGACTTCCAGTCGCTTCTAGGATTCGAGGGAATGGCAGCTAGAATATACTTTCAGCATTTTAAGGATATGTTTAAAAATGAAATGCAGTTCGAATTTGAGGAAAGAAATAGAAGACCCCCTAAAGACCCAGTCAACGCGTTACTTTCTTATTTATATGCAGTACTCACATCTAATGTAATGGTAACCTGTCTATCAGTGGGTTTCGATCCTTATCTCGGATTTCTTCACAGGCCAAAATATGGAAAACCTGCACTGGCACTAGACCTAATTGAAGAATTTAGACCTATTATTTGTGATTCTGTTGTTATTGGGATGATTAATACGGGAGAAATATCAAGCAAGGACTTTTTAAGCGTTGGACCCACCTGTGCAATTTCTTCTATAGGAAAGAAAAAATTGATCAACGCATACGAAAGACGAATGGATACACTGGTTACTCATCCAATATATGGTTACAGTGTTAGCTATCGAAGAATAATAGAGGTACAGGCTCGAATGTTAACCAGGGTTGTCATGGGCGAAATTAGGGAATATGAACCATTTTGTACGAGATGATTCTATGAGAGCCACCATCATAGTAACTTATGATATAAGTGATAATAAACGATTGAGGAAAGTCTTTATCAAATTGAGAGGGTTCGGAAATCCAGTTCAATATTCAGTCTTTGTTTGTGATTTGTCAGCAAAAGAGAAGGCATTAATGATTTCAGAGCTAGATCAAATAATTAATTATAAGGAAGATAGATTGATGATTATAACAGTTGGCCCATCTGATGAAAGAACAGAAAGAAAAATAGAAATTTATGGAAAAAAGGTAGACATTGAGGAAAGAGGGGCGGTAATAGTATAAAATAATCACACCGAACATCTTATCATGATCAATCCTTCAACAGTCTACTGTTTTAAAGTGTTTTTGTTAGTATTATCTGTGAAAATTAATTTTTCGAGAAGCGTTGATCCCAAGAAAGGAGTGCTTTCTCTCGAATCTCCTGGAAGCAGCTAGTAAGTCAGTCTGTAGAAGTCATAGTAGATTTTAAGTTTGATTAAAATAAATTAACAGGCACTCGCTCGATTAAAGCGAAAATGATTTTAAAATAAACCATCAAAATAAGCCATCAATTAGGTTCAAAACAAAGGTATTTATCCTTTATGTAAATACTTAAAGCGCTATCCATGATTGAAAAATCATGGCCCTATTGAAGCCTCATCCACTCCAGCTGCTCCTTGTTTCTTTTCATTTCTATCCATGATTGAAAAATCATGGCCCTATTGAAGCAACCCAAAACTGACGGCTTCCAGTTTCGCCTTAATCCTATCCATGATTGAAAAATCATGGCCCTATTGAAGCTTGGGGTGGGGCTTATAACCCATTGTTAATATGCTTTTCTATCCATGATTGAAAAATCATGGCCCTATTGAAGCTCTAAAGATTTGGCTCTTAAGTTTACTTCTGGTTCTTCTCTATCCATGATTGAAAAATCATGGCCCTATTGAAGCTGTGTTGGTGGAATTATCTGCTTTGCAGGTTGCTGTGGCCTATCCATGATTGAAAAATCATGGCCCTATTGAAGCATCTCACCGGTGAGCAGGCCAATGGAAGATACACAAACTATCCATGATTGAAAAATCATGGCCCTATTGAAGCATCACCTCCTTTCAGATTCTTTTCCCACTCCTACCACCCCTATCCATGATTGAAAAATCATGGCCCTATTGAAGCCACGTTGAGTACTTTCAGCTTGCCATAATAAACGGGACTATCCATGATTGAAAAATCATGGCCCTATTGAAGCAGAACAGTATCACGGTACTGTTCAACCAAAGTTCTTCTATCCATGATTGAAAAATCATGGCCCTATTGAAGCATGGTTATTGCAGGGAAATGACTGCTGAAGAGAGAGCACTATCCATGATTGAAAAATCATGGCCCTATTGAAGCATCGGAGAGGCACCAGGAAGAGAGGAAGCGAAGACGCATACTATCCATGATTGAAAAATCATGGCCCTATTGAAGCCAGTAGTTCCCATAGGATACGAGTTGGTTGATTACTACCTATCCATGATTGAAAAATCATGGCCCTATTGAAGCGAGAATGGGTGTTCCTTTCCTTTCCTGTCTTTTAGCTATCCATGATTGAAAAATCATGGCCCTATTGAAGCCCGTTAAACTACATCGGGATACCAAACCTGGTAGACCCTATCCATGATTGAAAAATCATGGCCCTATTGAAGCCCATGTATCAGGTTTGAGAAAAATTCCACATTCTGATTCTATCCATGATTGAAAAATCATGGCCCTATTGAAGCTACTCTATCTGCTGATCTGATATACCGTCCAGTCCCTTTGCTATCCATGATTGAAAAATCATGGCCCTATTGAAGCAGTGTACGGCTTTATACCTCCTGTTATGTTCAGTCCCAACTATCCATGATTGAAAAATCATGGCCCTATTGAAGCATGGGTTCTGATGGAGAACCTACCTATAACATAGATTCTATCCATGATTGAAAAATCATGGCCCTATTGAAGCGTTATGGTTTCAGTGATGGACGTGAATGACGACTGCAACTATCCATGATTGAAAAATCATGGCCCTATTGAAGCTGGATATCTCCTACCTTTACGGCCAGCTCATCTTCTTCTATCCATGATTGAAAAATCATGGCCCTATTGAAGCTTTGGATCCCTTCCGCTGTTGTTGTACATGGCAGTAACTATCCATGATTGAAAAATCATGGCCCTATTGAAGCGTTGGATCCTTAAGGTATGTTGATGCATCAAGGGAATACTATCCATGATTGAAAAATCATGGCCCTATTGAAGCTAATCAAAGGGAGTTTTCCCTATGATCCCTAAAGAACTATCCATGATTGAAAAATCATGGCCCTATTGAAGCAAAGAACCTTATTGCTCCAGAAGAATGGGGATCGTAATCTATCCATGATTGAAAAATCATGGCCCTATTGAAGCTCTCCTTTTATTGCGGAGTCTTTTATCCCTGCTAAGAACTATCCATGATTGAAAAATCATGGCCCTATTGAAGCACAACAGACTACGACTACGGTTATCTCCTTGGAGAACACTATCCATGATTGAAAAATCATGGCCCTATTGAAGCCTCCTTCACAATCCTCAGGTGAATGCTTCCGAGGTTTCTATCCATGATTGAAAAATCATGGCCCTATTGAAGCAGAACTGCATAACGGAAATTTGAGAAATATAGTAAAACTATCCATGATTGAAAAATCATGGCCCTATTGAAGCTATTCGGTGGCTGGTAGACAGAATACCGCCTACTGTCTATCCATGATTGAAAAATCATGGCCCTATTGAAGCATAGATGTCCGGAAATCTTCTTCATCTTTCTTCCGTGCCCTATCCATGATTGAAAAATCATGGCCCTATTGAAGCGGTTATCTTAATCGGTTGGTCGGAGATCGTGTTTCTCTATCCATGATTGAAAAATCATGGCCCTATTGAAGCTTGTCTTTAGGATTTTCTTTAACTGCTGGCAAATACTCTATCCATGATTGAAAAATCATGGCCCTATTGAAGCTCAGATGCCAAAACAGAAACCCTTGACTGCAACCTTCTATCCATGATTGAAAAATCATGGCCCTATTGAAGCGAAGATCCTTGATTCCAGGAAGGTGAAGCAATGACACTATCCATGATTGAAAAATCATGGCCCTATTGAAGCAATGTCACCGGTTCAACCGTAACAGTTCAGGTGGTTCTCTATCCATGATTGAAAAATCATGGCCCTATTGAAGCTTCGTCAGGCTGGGAAGTCCACTTATCGAACTCTATGGACTATCCATGATTGAAAAATCATGGCCCTATTGAAGCATTATCTGTATAGGAAACTTTACCTTAGAAGTTATATTGACTATCCATGATTGAAAAATCATGGCCCTATTGAAGCAACGTCAAGGACGATCACATCGCAGTTCAGGAGTACACTATCCATGATTGAAAAATCATGGCCCTATTGAAGCAGCAAGAAGGCAAAGATTGCAAAACTGAAAGAACAGAACTATCCATGATTGAAAAATCATGGCCCTATTGAAGCCAGATTTCAACGATTCCTTGTATGTTACCGAGGAATCCCCCTATCCATGATTGAAAAATCATGGCCCTATTGAAGCTCGACCTGGCAGCTGCAACAAGCCCTGAAGACGTACCTATCCATGATTGAAAAATCATGGCCCTATTGAAGCGAATTTGAAGTGGTATGAGGCATAAGAACCATTGACATGCCTATCCATGATTGAAAAATCATGGCCCTATTGAAGCATCATACCGGCTCTTGCATTGCTCGGGCATATTATGGCTATCCATGATTGAAAAATCATGGCCCTATTGAAGCAACAAGTACAGGGTTATAATAGATACTGTAGCACTATCCTATCCATGATTGAAAAATCATGGCCCTATTGAAGCGTCCATGTTGCCCAGTTTATCGATCAGTGCTAGGTTGGCTATCCATGATTGAAAAATCATGGCCCTATTGAAGCTTCTGTATGCCACTGAAAGAGGCAAATATAGAAGCGGCTATCCATGATTGAAAAATCATGGCCCTATTGAAGCTCTCCCTCTTCGCGCAATCAGGGCATAGAACACTTATACTATCCATGATTGAAAAATCATGGCCCTATTGAAGCCTAAGTTGAGAGCTGATGTTTCAAGGTTGCAGTCAACTATCCATGATTGAAAAATCATGGCCCTATTGAAGCTGGGACAATACGTTTAGGACCAGAGTCTTTGAACACCTATCCATGATTGAAAAATCATGGCCCTATTGAAGCCCCATCGTCACCTTTCTTCTTGGCTGATTTCTCTTTCACTATCCATGATTGAAAAATCATGGCCCTATTGAAGCGTCACCTTGTCTACTGCACTGTATCCATCAGCATCTGTGACTATCCATGATTGAAAAATCATGGCCCTATTGAAGCAGGTATGTTCCGCTCAGTATCTGGGCTTTCAATTCTGCCTATCCATGATTGAAAAATCATGGCCCTATTGAAGCTCCTCTCTTTTCAAGGAACTTGAGGTCCCTCATGACCTATCCATGATTGAAAAATCATGGCCCTATTGAAGCAACAAGGTTCAGGCCGGATATGATAAAGCGATATCTGTCTATCCATGATTGAAAAATCATGGCCCTATTGAAGCCTTTCCCTCTGCCTCCCAAGCATTGTAGATATAGCGGACTATCCATGATTGAAAAATCATGGCCCTATTGAAGCATCTGCCCTAAATATCTTCAATCCTCTATCATCCAGCTATCCATGATTGAAAAATCATGGCCCTTTTTAGCCTGAAATAAAGAGAATTATACATAAAAAACAAGAGGTTTTGGAGGAGACGAAGATTAAGTCTATATTTTTACTTCTATAAAAAAAGTTATTCCGAGTTTCACTTGATTGAAATCTCCACAGGAATTTCATAAAGTCTTAAATTTTCCCACATTACTAAATCCCTAAAAAACAAGTCTATAACTGTAAGCAATTGTAGAAGAAAGAAACTACCTTTTTGTTTTTCATGTAGGAAAAGAAATTTTCATAAATTTCATAAACTTCTGTGGCAAAAAATGTTTCAGAACTTGCCAAATTAATTAAGCCACTGAAACTCTTTCCGTAATAATCATTTTCCGCGATAATAGAAGAATCATTAAATTCATTGCTTTCTACGAAGGACTGATACTTTAAAAATTCTTCGGTATATTCGGGTTTTTCCCTTTCAATTATCCTGTATAAGATCTTATCTCTGGCTCTTGAAGCATCGTTGTTTAATGATGAAAGATATGTAATAAATTCAAACCCTTCCATGTTTTTCAACGCAAGTAGAACCTCTGTTCTGGCAATGTTCATATGTGTCCAGAGGGTTAGACAGTTTCTCATGACTTCTTCATTGACTGTGAGTTTCAGTGTGTCCTTATCGAATGTGTATGCTGCGTTGTTTTCAGGAGTTCCACGAGCTATTCTTGCCTTTAGTGGAGCAAAATACCCACTCATTGATAGATTGAACGATTTAATCCAAGATGCGTCTGACAGATTTGCCCAGTAATCTACATCTGTTGGAACACGTTTTGCTGGTCCATATGCCATACGCCTTTTAGATAGTTGTTCATCAACATTAGAATATGACTGAATATTTCCCTTATCCGATGGGATATTTTCGCGATCTTTTATCTGCACATCCCTTCTTTCCCCTTTAGGATTAACTGTGTTTTTCATATTATTTATCTGTAAGAATCCTGACCTCGGTATTAGAACTTTCTAAAGAGTGATATTAACTGACTTTACCATTTGCAAGACGATAAAAGCATTTGGTGGTTTCAATCAAGTCTATATCTCTAATATCATGTCTTCTTGAGGCCAATTGAACAATCCTACCAAATGACTTCCTGTTAAGAAAACAAAAGGAGAAGAAACGCCACTTCCGCTAAAGACTCATCAAAGGATAGACCCTCATACAAAAGATCATGATATAATAATCTTGAATATGAGAAAACTGAATATACTATAGACTTATAATTCTTTTCTCTCCAGTGGTTCATCACCATGATCAGAGGCAGATTCCTTGACATTTCTATCCAGAATGCAAAGGAAGTATACTCGGGCGGCATGTTCGGATTCGTAACGAAATCGAAGATATTTTCTGGATTTTCAAATTTGTAAAAGGAATATGCTTCGCACAGGGACTCTTCTATAATATGCTTACTAACATCCATAGTATTCTCTGCGGATGAGAAGAAAGCGTGTGTAAGCTCATGAAGAATTACCTCTATTAGAAGATCTTCCTGTTGTATCCTGTTTTTGGACTTGAGCCTCTGTGGACATATAAGAACATGTGGTATATTGCACACTAAGTCTGGTTCTGGAATATAACAACCCACCGCGCATTTGCACTCAATAAAACTATTGTCCAATTTTTTCATTATGTCTCTAATTTGATTTATCTTTGAAAATTCTCTTTCCCTAGTATTAAGTGATCTTCTATAGTCCAGCAAAAAATCTTCGACTGAGCCCCTATCCAGACACTTTGAGTGGCAGAGTTCATCCATTGTCTGCTCGTTTACCAAAAATATAGGTACCCTGTTTAATTGATTCGTTAGTATCCCAGACATTTTCTTTATCTTTCCTATAGTTTTTGCCCCAATTTTAAATCCTGTATCAAAGTCTTCAATTCTGATCATAAGTTATCATATGGCAAGACGTAAATATAATTTGTGCAGGCATATGTTATAGACCACCCCAAATTGCAACAAATATTCATTAACGATAAATGTTCTTCACATATTATATGTTAATATATTTGATTTAAGCAGAGGCAATATGTTTTAAAATACAGTATATTCCAAGCTGTATTTTGTATTCTTTCTTGGTTTAACTGTAATTCTTATCTTGGAAAATCTTCTTTTAGGAGCTATTATAAGTCATCTTTCTATCGCTAACTTTCCTTCCTCATGGAAATTCAATCATATATCCTTATGTTTTTAGCAATCTCAAGAAATGTGTGGAATCCCATAAATCAGAAATATGGTCCTGCTTAAAATTGAACTAGCTATGTTGAAATACATAGTCATTCTTTGCATATTACTTTCATAATATCACCATACAATTCGGAAGTCTTTGCACCAATACCACTTGATAGACCCTCTGTTAGAAACTGACATAATTTATTCTTTTCTATGAGGCCATCATCAATCAGTTTTGAAATCATTTCAGTATATTCTCTTCCTATTCCTTTCTGAGAATATGTTTCAAAAAATGTAAGCAAGTACTGAATTGAATAAGGGTCACTCTCTAATGCTTTCTGGATTTCTTGAGACGCTTCGTTATTCATCCCAAGCCCCATCAAAGCCCTGGATTTCAAATAGTAAAAATCTGAATATCCAGGATTCAATGAAATTGCACTATCTAACTCATCAACGGCTTCCCTGTATCTACCAAGCAAGTAGAGGTTTTCAGATCTAGAATATCTGTAATGGTAGTCATAAGGCTTCAGGTCTATCGCCTTACCAAATTCCTCAATCGCCCTGGAATAGTTATTAATCCTGTTCAGGGAAACACCATTGTAAAAATGATAATCAGGTTTTGATGCTTTCCTCCTTATGGCATTTTCAAAACTAAAAACAGCTTCCTCATAATTTCCCATCCCAAGGAGGAACCTGCCCTTTAAGTAGTAATAATCTGCGTTTCCCGGATCAAGAGATACAAGATCATTGAGTGTTTCAATTGCGTTTTCATCTTTTCCAATCTTTCTGAATAAATCAGCCCTGAAATAATAGAAATCAGGATAATTCGGTTCAAGATTGATAGCGCTTTCGTAGGCCTCAACTGCATCCTCATATCTCTTCATTCTTTCAAGTGATCTTCCCTTAAAGAAGAAATAGCCTGAATGGCCTGA
>JAJZIN010000043.1 GCA_021810575.1 Thermoplasmata archaeon | reverse complement strand
TTTGATGAATTAACAAAGAATGGATTCACTGTTAATACACCAGAATCTCCTGAGAATAGAGGTGGGATTATTGCCTTTGAGGTTTCAAATCCTATGAAAATTGAGAAACTTTTGAGAGATAAATATAGAATATTCACTTCAGCAAGAGGAATAAATTTACGAATCTCACCACATTTCTATAACAATGAGGAAGAAGTGCTTAAAACTGTAGATGCTCTGGTTGAGATTAGAAATAAATCTCTATGAAATTACGCTTAACATCATAATTATTGGTTAATAATCTTTATAAATAGTGTATAATATGGACGATTAATGAATCTTATTCCCATCCGCGATTGTGTTAACGGTTGTTCATCTTATATAATAGGTGATGAAATCTCTGGTAGGGCTATGGTTATAGATCCTCTACGGTCCATTGGTCATAAGAACTATGTAATATCAGCAGCAAAAGAGAGGTTATATATTGAAATGGTTGTTGATACCCATGTTCATGCAGATCATTATTCTGCGGCGAGAGAACTGGCAGATGAAATAGGAATTCATGTATCTATGAGTGAAAATGCACCCAATGATTTCCAATTTAACAAACTACGAGATGAACAGGTTATATCACTTGGAAACCTGGAGATTGTGGTAATGCATGCACTGGGGCATACACCTGATAATCTTGCCCTGAAAATTATTGATCGATCTCGATCCAGCGAAGTTGTATCTGTTTTTACTGGAGATTCACTGTTTGTTGGGGATGTGGGCAGACCTGATCTTGTATATGAAAGCGAGGAGATGATAAAAAATGCCATAAATGATCAGTATAGTACCATATTTAAGAAATTACTCACTTTACCTGACTATGTAGAAATATTTCCAGCTCACTCAGGTTCCTCTTCATGTGGCGGTCTATTCTTAAGCCCAAAGTTCAATTCAACAATTGGATATGAAAGGAGATTTAACCAGTTTTTAAGAGTTAAGTCACTTGAAGAATTTTCTGATATGGTTATAAAAACACTGAAACCTCCTCCAGTTAATGCAAAGGGTATTAGAGAATGGAATCTGGGAAAAAGCATAGAACTCTATAGAGGTAATTCACAATGATTGATGCTGAAACAATAAAAAATGAGCTCATGAATCCTGGGACTGTACTCGTTGATGTAGACCCTATGCCATATCTTGAAATAGGCTATCCAGAAGGGGCTATAAGTCATCCCATATCACTGGAACCATGGGAGGAAAATCTAGAGCGATTAATGGGAAAAAATCACAATGCAATTGCGGTATACTCTTCATTCAAAGCAATAGGAGAGTACGCAAGCCGGCTTGCCTCAGAATATGGGATTCCAGTTAAATTTACGTTTTGCGATGGACTGGAGAAGTGGTCATCACTGGGACTCCCAACCTCTAGAATTAAATCTATAGATGTAGGTACCCTTAAGAAAGAAATAGCTCAATTTACAGTTATAGATGTAAGAGAGAAGGAGGAACTGAAATCAGGTTTTATAGATGGTTCCATTAACATTCCACTAAGTGAAGTTGATACAGCTTTATTCAAGCTTAATCTAAATAATAAATACGCAGTTATCTGTGCTCACGGAAACAGGAGCAGGGAGGCTTCAAAAATACTATCAGAATATGGTTTTGATGCCTGCACTGTAAGTGGAGGCATGTCCCAGTGGATTCTTAAGCGGTTTTCAACGAAGTATTAACACATATGAGTGTACTAAACAGGCATACCAAAAGTCAAATATAGTTTTACTACCTAAAGATAAACATGACAGAGATAGTTGGAGGAATAGTACTAGAAAAAAAATTACCGGAAACATTACCAAAAGTAACTGTTAGCTGGATCTGGTTTGACCAGATAAACGGGACAGTTGAATGGACTTTTAAAAATAATACAAATTCTAACCAATCATTTTTACTGTTCAGAAATTCCTACTATTTTGGAAATGCATTCTGGCCAGTTTATATTAATAACGATGGCTTTAATGAAAAATTTGCAACCATTGCAATCCCACTTTCAGATTCAGGTGCGAGTAACAACTCTGCTCCCCTATGTGTTGCAGAGTTTCAGGATAAAAAAAGAATAGTGTGTTTTCTTTTCACCCTTGCCCCGAATCAACAGTGGTCAATGATAGAGGGTGGATTCTCAGAAGCATTTTCTCCCTCAGGTTACTCAGCTATAATTGCAAATGTCTCAGGGGCTAAGGATTACTGTATTAAATATGACGAAAAACAGGTTAAGGACTGGGACTCACAGACAGGAACCAACTATACTGGATATTCTCCAAATCCAAGCACATTTAACACTGTAACTGCGAAAGTTCAATCAAATTATATATCACTATTCAATGATATAATAACTCCGGGTGAATGTCCGACTAAATAATCAGAATAAAAGGATTTTTATAGAGCTTTAATTTCGATCCTCAAAAGTCATCATTCTGCCATCACCATAGGTCCTGAAATAATATTTGTAAACGCTTTTATCTGATCTTGCCTCGCATTCTCTACCTTTACTGTAGTTCCCAATCAGTTGAATATAATCAATATGACTCCAACCGGTTCTTTTCTTTACCTCATTAACCATGTTTTCAAATATATCTGCGCATATATTGCAACAGAAGAACATATTCTCTCCCTCGATTTCCCTGTAGTATTCTCCCCATGTAGCATCACATAATGCGCATCCTTTTTCATTGTTTGTTTTTATACATCTCACCTCTTTCTATTCTGGCCTCCATATATTCTCCAAAAACTCTTGCTGAATTCAGGTAGGCCGACTGTATATCCTCGAGATTTTCTTTCTCCGCATATTTTTCTATAATGTCCAGTGCAACGTAGGAATGAGAAACATCTGCCTCATATCCTTCCCTTAGAAAATTTTTAACTTCCTGCTTTACTCCCATATCTTTTAAAATCTCTGGATTGAAATATGGGTATTTTGCTCCGTATCTGTTAAGATCCCTGTTTGCAACCAGTTCAAGTGAGTGCATTGCTGCCATGATTTCGATCCATGTTTTTTTCTCTGCTATTTTTTCCCATGTTCTAATGGCTCTCATTGTGGCTTCTAGTGGTGTGGAATTTAAAATTTCCTCTCTTCTAAGACCCAAAGAAATTCCCATCCTTATCAGGAGTTCATGGTGTGAGGGTTCCCTGTTCCCGAAACCCTGCATTTCTGTCATAATGTTTTCCATTTCATAGTCATGTATATCATCAAAATCACTTTTAGCGATTACATATGCACAGGATTTGATCCACTGTTTTAGAAAGTGATGATGCTCAACAGCATAACCCTTCAGTAGATTCTCATCATATTTCTGCATGCCCAGGATAAATGGATGTGGATTTTCCCCTCTAAAATTTAAAACAAAGTTATCTATAATCCATCTTTTTATCCCCTTACTCTCCAGGGAATAGAATCTTGAAATCTTCTTTTCAAGTTCATCACCACCTAACCTATCTTTTGAAATGTTTCTATTTAACCATGACACGTGCTCATAATTGCTTTCTGATGCCTCTGAGATCATGTGTTCAGAAAGTCCCTTATAGTCCCCCTTATCAAATGAATTGTAGCATACTGGACAGTTTACCATGAATATCACAGTCTATTTTATTATTAATTAGTTTTGCTCGTATTAAATACTTATTATAAATTAGTTTCATCGATTGTAATATTACATATTCTCAATTAAAAAGATTACTTTAGCTTATACATCCATGGTTCATCGCTACGCTATGGGTAGAACAGAGGATGTTTAAATTCATAGAATATCCTTATATAGACTGCTAAAATAGATAAATGGTGCTGTTATGAAAATACGGAATCTTGGAAAAACTGGATTGAGGGTAACTGAACTCTGTCTTGGAACAATGACCTTTGGAAATCAGAGCGACAGGAAAACTTCTTTTCAGATTCTCGATAAGGCCTATGAAGCTGGGATTAATTTTATTGATACAGCGGACGCTTATCCTCTGGGAAAGGACTTTAAAGACGCAGGTAAGACCGAATCAATTATTGGTGAGTGGATAAAGGGAAAAAGAGATGAACTTGTAATAGCCTCTAAATGCTTCATGCCAACAGGTCCAGGACCTAATGACATGGGAATGAGCAGAAAGCATATAATCAGTGCGATTGACAAAACTCTTGAGCGACTGGGCACAGATTATCTTGACCTGTATCAGATTCATAATTTCGATCCCACGACTCCCATCGAAGAGATGATGGGAGCCTTTGATGATCTTGTTCATCAGGGAAAAATTAGATATGTGGGTGTCTCAAACTGGAGATCCTGGCAGGTTGCAAAGGCAAACGGTATTGCCGAAAAAAGGAATTTCGCAAAGGTGGTTAGTATTCAGCCGAGATATAATCTGTTATTCAGAATGATTGAAGACGATATAGTTCCAATGGCTCTTGATGAGGGGGCAGGGATAATAAGTTTCAACCCACTGGCTGGCGGAATGCTCACAGGACGTTACAGGAAAGGATCTAAGCCAGAGAGTGGCACAAGGTTTGCCCTTGGAAACAATGCTGGTGATTTATATCAGGAACGGTACTGGCAAAACGCTACATTTGATGCTGTGGAAGAGTACCTTAAATGGTGCAGAGAACAGGATCTGGATCCGGTTAGCACCGCTGTGCACTGGGTAACCCAACAACCCGGTATTACCTCAGCAATTATAGGGGCTAGCAAGGCTGAACAGCTGGATGGTAGCCTGAAATCTACTCAGGCGGAAGACCTAACTCAGGAGCAGTTAAAATGGCTGGATCATCTGTGGTACATGCTCCCCAGAAGGAAGGAAATCAGGTAAAAAGATATTGCATAGCGCATTTTCCTCTTTTACCCATTGGCAGAAAATATAAAAATGGAGTTTATACTCTCTGTAACTACATATTTCAGAACTCACATTTTTTAATTTAAATTATACTCATCACTTTATTCATGGATAGCACTCTGCTTTTCTCTTCTCAAAGTGCCTCTCTGCATGTAGATTATTACAAAGGATAGAACAGAAAAAATGTCAAGATAAACAAAGTAAATATTGTCTAATGGAGAGAACAGGGAAGTAAGAATCCTGAAACTTCCATATCCAATGTAAATGAGAAATATGAACCTGATTAGATATCCACTGGTTATGGAAATTGTGAAGTTGGAAAATTTCATTTTTAATATTCCTGCTCCAAGGGCAAAAAGAACCTTTCCATAAGGGATGAATGTTGAGATAAAAATTGAAAATGTTCCATGTGTCGCTATCCAGTCATCTGCCTTGTTGATGTCTTTTTCCCTTATCTTGATCTTTGATAGCGCTTTCAGTAGAAGTTCTCTTCCTGCAAATCTCCCACTGAGATATTCAATCAGGGAGACAAAGAGCATTGCCAGAACAGAGACAAA
>JAJZIN010000042.1 GCA_021810575.1 Thermoplasmata archaeon | reverse complement strand
CTCAAAATTACACCTAAAAGTACTATATAAGTATTTAGAAATTATAAAAAATTTATACCAATGAAATAATACACATCAGGTTTAGGTGAAATTCAATGAACAATGAGGTTGAAACCGTCGAGGCAGACGTTCTGATTATCGGTGCCGGCGGAGCAGGAATGAGGGCAGCTATTTCCGTAAACGATGCAGGTCTGAAGCCTGTTATGGTCACAAAGTCACTTCTTGGCAAGGCTCATACGGTTATGGCGGAAGGTGGAATTGCCGCCGCTCTGGGAAATGTGGACCCACAGGATAACTGGACTGTACACTATGGTGATATAATAGAGGAAGGAGTATACATTTCTAACTGGAAAATGGCAGAAATCCTGGGTAAGGAAGCACCGGAAAGGGTTCTGGAACTGGAGAGGTACGGGGCACTGTTTGACAGGACGCCAGATGGCAGGATAATGCAGAGGGCATTTGGAGCTCATACGTACAGAAGACTGGCGCACATCGGGGACAGAACTGGACTGGAATTAATAAAGACGCTTGAAGATCAGGTGCTTCACAGAAATATCCAGTTCTATGATGAAATGTATATAGTGGACCTGATCAGGAAGGATAACAAGATCATAGGTGCATATGGAATAAAGATGAATACCGGACAAACCTTCATATTCAGGGCAAAATCCGTAGTCATTGCAACGGGAGGATCAGGAAGAGTCTTTAAGGTTACATCAAATTCATGGGAATCAACAGGTGATGGCATCGGTATGGCATACAGGGCTGGAGTCATACTCAGGGACATGGAAATGATGCAGTTTCACCCCACTGGAATGGTTTATCCACCTGGAGTGAAAGGTCTTCTAGTAACAGAAGGGGTAAGAGGGGAAGGAGGAATTTTACTGAATTCCAAAGGCGAGAGATATATGCTGAAATACTCTCCTCAAAAGAAGGAACTTGACGCAAGAGATGTTGTTGCCAGAGCAAATTACAGGGAAATAATGGAAGGAAGGGGAACAGAGCATGGCGGTGTTTACCTTGATATATCCTTTAAAGGTGCAGACTTCATCAAGCACAAGCTCCCTGCAATGTATCAACAGTTTCTTGAATTTGCTGGAGTCGATATAACAAAGGAGAAAATGGAAGTGGCACCAACTGTCCACTATATGATGGGTGGAATAGAAGTGGATGCAGAAACAGAAAGAACAAATATTGAGAATCTGTTCGCAGCAGGAGAGGTTGCTTCAGGTCTCCACGGAGCAAACAGGCTTGGAGGCAACTCCCTCGCAGATATCCTGGTCTTTGGAAAGAGGGCCGGAGACGCAGCTGTGAATTATGCAAGAAGCTCAAAACTGGAAGAAATACCGGACGAGGATGTTGAGAAAGTCAGGGCTTATGTAATGCATTTCTTTAAGGAAGACGGGAAGAATCCATACGATCTCATAGATCGACTTACAACATGCATGAGCGAGAATGTGGGTATAATGAGGGACGAGGAACACCTGCAGAAGGCAATCCAGATAATAAAAGACCTAAAGGAAGAGTTCAAGGAAGTTGGAACCAGGGGAGGAGTTAGATATAATCATGGACTTCTTGGCTGCCTTGAACTTGGTAATATGTTAGTTTCCTGTGAGGCTATAGCCACATGCGCTTCAATGAGAAAGGAAAGCAGGGGTGCACATGCAAGATCAGACTTCCCAAAGAAAGATCCAGCATGGAAAGCCAACATAATCACCTACATGGACGAGCAGGGAAATATGAAGTTTGAGGTAAAACCAGCGCTAGAAATGCCTGAAGAATACAAGGCATATGTAAAGCCAGAGGTGTATGAATGAGCGATGATATAAGTGTGAAAGTATTCAGGTTTGATCCTGAAACAGAAAAGGAAGGGAAGTTTGTGGAATACAAGGTCCCATATGTTGATGGGATGGTTGTCCTGGATACAGTCAGATACGTGGAGGAGAAAATAGACCCCACTATTTCAATAAGGTGGAACTGCAAGGCTGGTAAATGTGGTTCATGCTCCGCCGAAATCAATGGAAGACCATCTCTGATGTGCAAGACCAGGGTGGACGAAGTTGGTAAAAATATCACTGTTGCACCCATGGCGGCATTTCCATTGATCAAGGATCTTGTAACAGACGTTTCAAAGAACTGGGAAATTGCAAGAAAGATTCCAATGTTCACTCCAAAGGAAGGCCTTGAAAAACCATGGAGAATTAATCCAAAGGATGTTGAAAGATCCAAGGAATTCAAGAGATGCATCGAATGTTTCCTCTGCATGGATGTGTGCCACGTTGTTAGGGAGCACTTTACCCCGTATTTTGGTCCACGGCACATTGTAAAGGCAGCTTCTTGGGATATGCATCCCCTGGACGGTCTGGACAGATCAAGGATGCTTAACGAAGAGGGTGGAATGGGATACTGTAATATAACTAAATGCTGCACTGAAGTATGTCCGGAACACATAAAAATAACTGACAATGCAATAATCCAGGAAAAGGAAAGAGCGGTAGACAGGCAATACGATCCAATAGCAATGCTGATCAAGAACAGAAGAAAAAAAGAAAAGGTGGTGAAATAGATGTCATTTAGCACAAAGGATGAAACAAAATTAGAAAAAATAGTGAGGTTCCCAAGAGAATTCGGTGAATTGAGATTCTGGTCATTTGTACTTCTAGCCCTGCTGGCTATATACCTGATGACGGTGTTTGCACTGCCAAAGCCTGTTCAGGGGTTGACTGATCCGTTCTATTCACCCACCATCCTCGTACTGCCTCTTGTGGCAGGTTTCAGGGCTACATGCTATGCATACAGGAAGGATTACCACAGGCATCTTTTCAGGCATCCAATTGCTTGTGAGGTTTCAAAGTTCAAGGATGTATCAAAGAGAATAGACCTTGTTGGTGAAAAGAGAGGCAGATTATATTCTGCTGAAACAAATATATTCAGGCTCGAGAACCTGCACAGATATTTCTGGTACACAGCAGTGGCAATTCTTCCGTTCTTCTATTACGATATCTATGTAGCACTTGCCTACAATGGAACTTTCACATTAGGGGCACTATTACTGATCATAAACACTGCACTGGTAACAATATATACATTCTCATGCCACTTCTTCAGACACGTAACGGGAGGCAATGTTGACTGTTACAGCTGCCCGGTAAACAAGAAGAGTGTTAGGAGATCATTCTTTAACGGGGTATCTAAACTGAACGATCATCACGAAATTTTTGCATGGATGAGTCTTGCTTCTTTCTTCCTCGTTGACCTATATATAAGGGGAGTAGCCGCTGGTCTTGGCATTAACATCCTCCTGTTCAGGTTGTGATCTACATGGGAAAATACATGAAATCAGCATGGAGATATCCCCTTTTCTTCCTGGGATTATTCCTGATAGAAATAGGAGGAATCTACTATAAATTCATTGCACAGAATCTCTCGAATACAGAGTATTTTGTAATAGCAGGATTTGTAATATTTTTAATTTCTCTCATAACACCATAATCTTTTATTTTCATTCTCATTATTTTAGGCTTCTATGAATAGATTTTATAGCATAAATGAATCAATGAACATGAATGTCATTGATCTTGTGGGTAAAAATGTGAGATTTCTGATTCTGGGGCAGTATCAGGAGAGTCTTACGCCTGAACTCTATATGAGAGGCAAGCTCATTGGGGTTGATCAGGCAGTATACATAATTGAGACTGAGAGTCCAGATCAGTCCACTAAACAGACAATCTGTGTTCCAATGTCTCAGTGCATCATTTCTACAACCAATCAGGACTGATTCAAAAATGAGAAGTCGAAGCGGCCTGATGTATTCATTCCCTTTCTTACTTTTTGGAATTTTACTGGATACATTGAGGATATCGTATTTTGTAAAAAAAGCTGAACTATTTTATCAGGCAGCATACGACTTCACCGAAACTGTCCCTCTTTATATAAGGTATGAGTTATCCATATATGGTGCAATTCTAGAGATCATAATTTCCCTCATTTTTGCCCTGGTCTTGGTATTTCAGATCAGGAAAGTGATGAAACTCCACTACTCTGTGAGGGGAAACACAGCAAGATCAGTAATCATCAACTACGTGATGAACATCGTTGCATATTTCATAATTTTCGTGGTGATCCTATCAGCACTTGGTATCAACATTGATTCTTTGCTTACAAGCAGTATCCTCCTAGCCGCTCTCATTGCGCTCGCCGGTCAGAGTATTATCGGGAATATTCTGGGTGGTTTAATGATGGAAATCTCAAGGCCTTTCAAGCCAGGTGATGATGTGTGGATATTTCCATGGAGCAGCTCAAGCTCTCTTATGGGGCTTCAGCTCGCAGTTTTCTTCCAGAAATATTACTCAAAGGATGTGCTTTACGTTCAGGGTATAAGGGGCAGGGTTGTAGATATCACCATGAATTACACAAAGATATTTACCGATGGTAACGAGATAATCAATGTACCCAATGCGGTAGTCGCTCTCGGGGCATTTCAACTGGGTCCAAAAAGTGGAAGTTTTTCCATAAGATACGAAGTACCGAAGCATGTCCTGCCAGAAGAAATAAGGAAAGTTGTTTTTGATATCACGGAAAAAATGGGAATTAAGAGGAACGACCAAAAATTTCTCCTTGATGAAACTACCCTTAATACATATCTTGTCATGATTGAGTTCCCAAATATAAGGGACCAGAGCATAAGGACCCAGATCTTTGAAAACCTGAGACTTAGACTTGAACCCATGAGGATATTTCCAGTTTCTGGAAGAATCAGGTAAATGTGGTATATTTATCGATCTAAGTGAAACATCAGGTTAAAAAAATTTTACACTCACAATTAATATACAATAATTACCATGTGTACCCATGGGAAAAACAACAGCAGAAGTCATAATAGACACTCTTGCCAATCTCGGAGTTGAAAGGATATACGGCATACCGGGTGATTCTTTAAATCCAGTAATGGACGCAATAAGGAAGAATGGTAAGATTAAGTTTATTCAGGTAAGGCATGAAGAAGGAGCAGCCCTTGCCGCGTCCTTTGAATCAAAGATATCCGGTAAAGTCACGGCATGCATGGGAACGAGTGGTCCCGGGTCGATTCATCTTCTTAATGGACTATATGATGCAAAAATGGATCACTCATCAGTGATCGCATTGACTGGACAGGTGGAGACTGATCTAATTGGAACGGATTATTTTCAGGAGGTGAATCTGGGTTCAATCTTTCAGGATGTTTCAGTATACAGCACGGAAGTTCTAAACCCTGCCAGTGCTCAGGAAATAACTAAAAGAGCATTCAGGGAGGCAAAGTACCGTCATGGTGTATCACACCTGACGCTTCCTGCAGATATAATGAGGTTGCAATCTCAGTATAATGAGCAGATAATGGAACAGTCTCCTGAAGTCCCTCA
>JAJZIN010000041.1 GCA_021810575.1 Thermoplasmata archaeon | reverse complement strand
TCCTGCCAGATAAGGAGGAGGTGCTGAACAGGATATACTCACTGAAAATTAAAATGATAAAGGCAAACGAACTGAAAGAAATCGACGAGCTAATGACAGGTATAAATCGCGAGAATGAGATGCTGGGTGTTATTAGGTCGCTGGAGGAATTCAATCCAATGCTTGGATTCAGGGGATGCAGACTTGGCATAAGCTTCCCTGAGATTTATGAAATGCAGGTAAGGGCGATCATAAGGGCTGCAATAAACGTAATTAGCGAAGGAAAGAAGATCATACCTGAAATAATGATACCCCTCGTTGGCACGGAGAGAGAATTATCGATTCTAAGGGAGAGATTGGAGAAGGTGGCTCTTGATGAAAAAGGTCACTACAATATCAGCTATAAATTTGGAACGATGATTGAGATACCAAGAGCCTGTGTGGTCGCAGATAAAATCGCTGCTTATGCTGATTTCTTTTCCTTTGGCACAAACGATCTGACTCAAATGACATTCGGTTACAGCAGAGACGATGCGGAGGGAAAATTCATGGCAAAATATCTCGAAGAGAAAATAGTACCAAATGATCCATTCAGGACTGTGGATGCCGAAGGTGTGGGCGAACTAATGAAGATGGCCGTGGAAAGAGGAAGAAAGGGAAACAAAAACCTTGAAATTGGGATATGTGGAGAACAGGGAGGAGACCCTGAAACAATAGAATTCTGCCATAAGATTGGACTGGATTATGTTTCGGCTTCTCCATACAGGATTCCAATTGCAAGATTATCAGCAGCCAGGGCAGCCTTGAAGGATAAGAAGAAATGAGAAATAGATTTAATTTTCTTCAATTTCTCTCAGGAGATCACATCCACGATCTGAGAGAAATGTGTCAATATTCATTGTCCTTAAAACATTTAGTTCCTTTTTATCATTTATAGTCCACGGAATTATTTTCTTTCCCAATCTATTAAGTTCACTGTATTCTGGATAACTTAGCAAAGAAAACTGAGGGAGAATGCAATCTATAAATCCTGGCACCTTAGATTTCAGCATACTATCCAGCATAATTCTGGTTTCCTCACCTATGTCCAGTCCCGTTCTATAATTAAGGTTCATCTCCTTCATTTCCCTTATGGCCACGACGTCAAAGGATATCAGGATTAGATTCTCCTTGCTGAAATTCTGCAGGATGTTATGAAGTGCGGTCTCGAGACCCTCGTTTATCCTGTTCCCAAATTCATCCCTTGTCTTAAGTTCTATAAATATCTTCAAATCCTGGAATTTCTTCAGCACATCTCCAAGTAGAGGTATCTTCTGATCACTTTCCAGTAAATTAAGTTTAGAAATCTCTGAATACGAATAGTCGCTGACAGAGCCTTCAGCACCGGTTACCCTTTTAAGCGTAGAATCATGGAAAACGACAATCTTGCTATCTTTAGTGATCTGTACATCAAGTTCTATGCCATATAAACCGCAGTTTTTCGCCTGCTGGAACGATTTCATGCTGTTCTCAGGAAACGAATCAGGTACTCCTCTATGACCAATGATGTTGAATCCCATTTTTACCTAAATCCGTATGCAGTTAAAACATTTTATCCTGACTGGATATTTCCCCTGCATGCAGGATGCAATCACTCCACCCTTTAACAGAGATACAAGAGAGATTTGGATCAACACTCAGGATCAGGATATTTACGATGTTGCCATAATCGGTGGAGGCATTACTGGTGCAGGTGTGGCTAATATACTTTCCGAGAATGGTGTTAAAGTTATCTTACTTGAACGAAATGATTTTGGTTCTGGGACCAGTTCCGGGTCTTCCAAACTCATACATGGCGGATTAAGGTATCTTGCAGAATTTAGATTTCGCGAAGTTAAAACTTTACTCAGGGAAAGAGATTATCTGGCAAGAAACACGAATATAGTGAAATATATGAATTTCAGGATATTGATAGATCCATATTCGTGGAAAAAAAGGACTATGAGAGCAGGACTTTTTATCTATAATATTTTGAGCAAACGAATAAGTGTTCCCAGAATGTCGAGAAATAATGGAGAGTATGGAAAGGAAGTCGCTGGATATTTCATCTATAGAGATGCTTTCTCCGATGACTGCAGATTGACCATATATAATATTGTATCTTCAGTAATTCACGGGGCAAAGTGCTTAAACTACTGTGAAGTTCTTAATGCCACCCCTACTGGAAATTTGGTTGAACTAAGGATAATGGATAGAGTTAAGAATAGCGAATTCAATGTTAGAGCACGGATTTGTATAAATGCGGCTGGTCCCTGGTCGGGTCAGGTTTATAGAAATCTGGAAAAAGGTAATAATGTTAATCTCAGGCTAAGTAAGGGGATTCATATTGTTGTGCCTCATGAAAGGGCTCCAACCACAGATGCCATAGTTTTCAGAAGTCATCTGGATAGGAGACAGATGTTCATAATACCCAGAGGAGAAGTTACGATTATTGGCACAACGGATAATTTTGTTGATGATCCTAATGATTTCAATATTTCAGAGAGAGATGTGGATTACATAATTCAGAGTGCTAGGCGCATTTATAAGGACCTGGAAAAAAATGATATAAGCTATTCCTTTGCTGGAATAAGGCCCCTGTATGGGAATGGAGATAATCCTGGGTCCATATCAAGAGGTTTAACTGTGAAGTATGACAAGTATTTCATTAACATATTTGGTGGAAAACTGACAGATTACAGATCGGCGGCCAGGAAAGTCGCAAAAATATACGAAAAACTGAGTGGTAGAAAAATCAATTTAAAAAACATGCCGGTAATTGATTATGAAAGACCTGATCTAAATGGAAAGGATCTTTACAGGTATGAAATGGAACACGAATGCGCAATGTTTTCAGAAGATATTATAAGAAGAAGGGAAGCTTTTGATGTTTATAGGGTAGACAGGGGAGCAACTGAACAGGAAATTATAGATGAAATGATGAAAAATGGTAGTAAATCTATCTAGTTCTGAAACTTACGAACTATAAGGAAATAGAGGGAGATTTTTTTCAAATAGTCTGTATGATAGTTGTGTTGACTACTATTATATACCTAGTTTTGAAATAGTTGATAGTTTGGAGGCTCAGAAACAACCCTTATGTCATGAGGATGACTTTCTGTTAATCCATTATTGGTTATTCTCACAAATGATGTTTTCTGTTTCAGTTCCTGAACGTTCCTGCATCCTGCATAACCCATACCTGCCCTTATTCCACCAGAAAGCTGATACACTACCTCTTCTACCTTTCCTCTATATGGCACAGCACCCTCAACACCCTCGGCCACAAACTTACTTCCCGAAAATTTACCGTATCTGTCAGAGCCTTTGCTAAGGGCCCCCATAGAACCCATTCCTCTGTAGGTTTTATATTTTCTCCCGTTAATTATCATTTCGTTTCCCGGGCTTTCGTCTGTACCTGCTAACAAAGAACCGAGCATAACGCAATCTGCGCCTGCAGCTATTGCCTTCACTATATCTCCGGAAAACCTAATTCCACCATCTGCGATAACCGGTACACCAAATTCAGAGGCAACATCCGCTACATCCCCAATGGCTGTTATTTGCGGAACGCCGATACCTGCAACCACCCTTGTTGTGCATATAGAACCTGGACCAATACCTACTTTCAGACCGTCCACTTCGCAGGAAATCAGATCTTTTGCTGCATCTGCTGTTGCAATGTTTCCCACCACAATATCTACCGATAATTCCTTTTTCAGTTTTTTTATGGCTGTCAGTACGTTTTCATTATGTGCATGTGCAGTGTCAATAACTATAACATCAGCACCTTCTTTCTCCATAAGTGTTGCCCTATCGATATCAAAAGGACCTACTGCTGCACCTACCATCAGCTGACCTTTATCATCTCTGGAAGCCAGAGGAAATTTGTGTCTTGTAGTTATGTCTTTTGAAGTTATCAATCCAACAACCTTGTGATTTTTATCAACCAGCGGAAGCTTTTCTATTCTGTGATCATAAAGGATTTTTCTTGCGTCTTCAGGGTCTATATTGTCCTCAGCAAAGACCACGTCTTTTGTCATGATTTCTTTTACCTTTCCCTCTTTCCTTTCAGAAAATTCCATGTCTCTTTTTGTAACAATACCAACAAGTTTTTCTCCAACAACAACTGGAAATCCAGCTATTCCCTTTGTCTCCATTATATTTCTTGCAACACTAATTGGAGTTTCCTGATCTATGGTGTGAACGTTTCTAATTATAAGGGATTCTGCTCTCTTTACCCTCCTAACCATGGTTGCTTCTTCATTTCTTGACATGTTTCTGTGAATAATTCCTATTCCACCGATTCTTGACATTGCTACGGCCATTTCCCATTCAGTCACGGTATCCATTGGAGAAGATATGATGGGAGTGTTGAGTTTAATACGCTTTGAAAACACACTTTTTATCTCTGTTTCTCTTGGTTCAATAGGTGATCTTCTTGGCATTACAAGTACATCGTCAAAAGTTAATCCGTCCTTTGCTTTAGAAAGTTTTTCTGTATACATGTTGGAGTTAGAAAATATGAATATTTAAAACTTTATAAACTTATACAAGGTTTCCTTCTCGCTTTACTAATATTACAAAGAAGAAGGCTATTTTCTAATAGAGTTCTCATCAATATTTTCAAGGAATATGTCATCACTGATTTCATCATAATATTTCATAAAAGTAAGGATTTCTTTTTTCATCAAATTGTTCAGATCGTATGTGAGAGAGTTATAGTATTCGGTCAGGATGCTCTTTTCCAGATTGTGTTCTTTTGATATTCTTTCTAAATCCCTGGTTATTGTCCACCTTGGAATATTCTTCAACTGAACTAAATTTTCATCATATTCCCTGCCATTAAGACTAACAGTTACAGCATAAATTGAATGCATATTGAACAGCTTGGATATCATATGGGTAATGTCAAATATAATCTTTGTATCAGTTCTATATATGTCAAGAGCTCTGTTACCTATTACCAGAGCAAAATCTTCTTCCTTTAGTAAATCACCAACGGAGTTGTTCCTGCTTCTTATTAGCTCAGACCCCGGATACAGTCTTTGGAGGATGAGTTTCAGAAAGAATGCTGTAGTTTCTGTTTCAGATGTTACTGCAATTCTCATTCCTGGAAATGGATCACTACCATTTGATATGAGTAGATTTGAATCTGATTTGCCCTTGCCAGATATTGTAGGCCCATCAACAAGCACCAGTGATTTCCTGTTCTTGAAGTAGTCAATGAGTGAGATCATTGCATAATCTACTTTTCCATCTAACAGGTCTCTAAGATTACTCCTTGTATCACTACGGGAAACTTCAAATTTTTCTCTAGCAAGATAGTCCAGTGGATCACTGTGTATTAGATTAATTAACCTTAAACTGTTCAAAAGTACCCCTTCAGGTTGTAGAAAGTATCTCTTTTTGCTGGTATTTTACCTATTTCTGATACAAGTCTTCCTA
>JAJZIN010000040.1 GCA_021810575.1 Thermoplasmata archaeon | reverse complement strand
GGTTTCTGTGTGGGATGATTTCCAGCCCACTTTTCACTCTTTGGTGTTACGGGGATCGACCACATATTCCTCATCTGCTTTCCTTCGTTGAGTTCTTTCATTGTTTCGTAGTTGAATACCCACTTCTCCCTGGAGTGATTCTTCACTCCCCATATTAAATGTTCAGTGCTTTCTGTAAACATTCTTGTTGTTATGTTAGGTTGTGCATTGGGCTTGAACCATACAATACTGTTGTTAATTTTCATGTCTAGATGCTGCATGATGAAACCCAGTTGGTAGATATTGTGGAATGATCCGCATACCCAGAAGCTTCCTCCTGGCTTCAGGACACGCAGTGATTCGTTTATCCACTTCATGTTGAATTCAAAGAGCTGGTCCTTTGTAAATATGTCCCATGCTTCCTGCATGGTAACGTGGCTGCTGTATGCCCACCCAAGACCCTTTGATTTTGACATACCATATGGAGGGTCAGCAAAAATCATGTTTACGGAATTTTCTTCCAGTTTCTTTAAAATTTCCAGACTGTCTCCAAAGTATATTTTATGATTCATCTTACCCTCTTATCCTATATTTCTGTCTCTCCTGTTAATTTCATTTTACCCGGCTTATCAACCAGAAATGAACTGGAATTGCTCAAGGATTTATAGCTTTCCTGTAAATGTATTTACCCATTCCTCTTTCTCATCTTCATCTACTGAACAGGGATTTGTGTAATCAACCTAAACTATTCAACAGGCACCGGGCGAAATCATAATAACTTTTCACTGCGGGTTGTTCTGGGGAATCGAGACCTGTGTTTTAGTGATAATAAATATTAATATTGCAGTTAAAATCCACTGCAAGATATACTTGCAACCAGAAGATTTTATGGAGAAAAACAGGAAGGCATGGGATGAGGTTGTGCCCATACATAGTAGCCACAGAACAGGAGAGGCCCAATTCTTCAAGAATGGCGGCATTACCCTGGACAAGATTGAACTTGGAATCCTGCCAGAACTCATTGGAAAAAAAGTTGCACATCTATGCTGCAATTGTGGTCAGGATACCCTATGGCTTGCGAATCTTGGAGCAAAGTGTGTGGGATTTGATTTTTCAGAATCTGCAATCGAACAGGCAAAGCACCTATCAAAGGAATCTGGAATAGAAGCAGAATTTGTCAAAGTTAATGTTCTTGATATCCCAAAACAATTTAATGGGAAATTAGACCTCGTCTATATAAGCAAAGGGGTTCTGGTATGGCTACCTGATGCCTGGAAGTTGATGAGGTCTGCATCCAGGATATTGGTTGCAAGTTGAAAGCTGTTCATTTATGACCAGTATCCATTCGTACACCTCTTTGACTCAGATGATCATGGAGATTTGAGGGTAAAGTTTGACTATTTTAGGCATAACCCATATGAATACAAGGGGTTGGATTATATAGGTGGAACAGTCTACGATGCTTCCCCAAATTACCAGTTTATGATTAGGTTGAGCGATATTATTAACGGTATCTGTGAAAATGGAATGAACATAAATCTCTTCAGGGAATTCAAACATTCCATGTTTCAGAATTTTCTCAACATGATAAAATGTCAGGATGGTCTTTACAGGTTCCAGAATGATGATAATGGGGTGAGCATACCATTAATGATGGCAATTGTGGCTACCCGGATCCAGGAATGAGGCTACAGCAATGTGAGTGGATCTAAAAACCTATATGAAGTTCCAAACATTTTCGGAATAGGGAATCAGATATTTCACTATTACCTCGTTTTTCGTCTCCTCTGCCACCTGGTATAAAATCTTATAGAACTCATAAAGAACGTCAGTTGGAAGAAAGACTGTAACTTCTATCTTTCCTGACAGCAACTTGCCAAAATAGGCTATCCTCATTATGTGCTGTTCATTTGCCCTGTTTCTTACTAGAAAGGGAAAAGGACTTCTCAATTCCATCTGGTAGAGATGGCTACTGGAATCAATGATTTCAAGGTCCTCTACAGGCATATCACAGAAGACAATAGTGTTTATATCTCCTTTTGCAGCCCCGCTGCTCTTGACTTCAGCAATTATCCTTGGACTGTCAGGTATTTCCCTGGCGTGTATATCTTCCCTGTTGATTGGCGTCACATAGGTTACAATGGAAAGTGGATAATCCATGTTTATATCATCCATCAACTTCATTATGCCTGGACTTGGGCCAAGCCATCCAATTCTTGCATTTTTGGAGTTGGGAGCATACTTTGATAGCAGTGCTGAGACCTTTTCTATCTGGCTGCTGTGGAACCTGGCATAAACATTTAGAAACCCGTCCTTCATGTCAGAACCGTTGATTATCAGGGAAGGAATTTCCACGAGCCTGTCTATTAGAATAAGTTCCTTTTCATCACTTATGGGTGAATCCACGACATATGACATCTCCCTTTCGGAAGCATTGAATTTATTCAGCAATAGATTGAGCTTCTGTATTTTACTGTTCTTTGGAAAATAAGTGCTCAACCACGTTCGTCCGCCTTTGTCATAAATGAATACAGGGAGTTTCATTTCGAGATCAGCAGTTGCCTTGAAAAACTCCGTATCCTGTCTGACCTTAAATTCCAGATACATGTCTAGAGTCTTATCTATCTCCCTTATGTACATATCATGTTATGCATTTCATGGTTTTAATTCTTTTTAAGTAATTCTATAAAGATCACTTCATTATAGTGAACATTTTTCCTTAAATAAATGCTGGCTAATCCAGTGATAAAGCAATACTGTAAAGGAGTTTATCATTATTGTTGGGAGTTACATTGAAAAACAATCCTGAATATTTTTAATTAATTATTTTAAGCCGATAATTATAATTAGAATATCCGTAAAATTTAAAATGAACTTGAAAAGAAAGTAAATTAGCTTACCCAAGATTTCATGAAAAATTGAGAAAGGTTGCGGTGAGAGTCATAAAGTATCATGATGAATTATACAGTTGTAAGCTGTTGCAGTTGTAAAAGACATATTATACTAGTAATGAATGCAATTGTTATATGGGGATAGGCGCTGAGTTTAAGGAACTAGACGTTCTCGACTGGAAACTTCATATCTCTTTTTCTCCAGAATCAACCATAACAAGAGCCTCCAGAAAACTGAAAATAAACTCAGAAGTTGGATTGTATTTTGACGGTGAAAATACTGAAATAAACCTCTTTTTCCAGAACAGGAGGGAGATGGAAAGAGACCTGAATATATTCCTTCGTGAGTCTGATGGTTTTCTTGAGAACGAAGTATGGAGAGTCAGAAGAAATATTGTGAAAAGATTTGATTATATTGAACTCATAAAATCACTTCTTGATATTCCCACATTTGTCCTGATATCAATATGGATCAGGGACGGAATTTTTCATACGGAATTTCTCTTTAACAGCACACAATCAAAGAAAGCTTCTGACATCATTCTTGGACAGTTAAGTGAGATGGCAGAGGGAAAGCTGGAATATGTTGGACCAAATAATGGTTTTTCAGAGATTTTAGAGGAGATAGACCAGCGCTGCGAACTTTCGGTTGCACAGTTTGAACTACTTCCACCGGCAAAGGAGATGAAAATGCCTGAGAACCCAATGGGTGATCACTGGTACAGGATCCTTAAAAAACCCTATGGTACCGATCCCATAAGGGGAGTCTATATAATGACTGAACAACCAACCATGTCGGATGTTCTCACTGAGGTTATAAAAGACAGAGTTTATGAGGCTACAACTGACAATGCTTTTCTTTCATACTTTGTTTCAGAAATGCATATGAAGAGAATACCAACCATAACAGCAATCCAGAAGCTAGACAAGCCGGTATTCCTCCTGTGGATTGTTTTTCCATCCCTGTTCAGGAATGAAATACTCAAAATTGCATCTGATGCGAGGGGGGACCTGCCAAACTGGCATCCTGCACTGAAATCACTGGCTTCCCTGAAGGAGATAATGTAATTAGTTCTGCCACTCTTTCAAGGTATTTTTGTTTCTTACCACATCTTATCTTATAGTTTATAAATTATAATATTAATATATATTATCCGTAAAATAATAATAAACTCTTTAATAGTATGAGAATATGAGATCATGCATTTTGCTGACATCGACAAAATCTTGGATAGAAGGATGGTCCTTACAATGAAACAGGATAACGAGATCTTCCAGGCATCAAAGGAGATCGAAGCCAGGATACCCATAAACATCCTTGAGGAGGATGATAAAAAATACATGCTCATAAATTTTCCAGGTTCCTTCGGTGAAGTACAGAAAAATAAGATATTCCTGAAAAAGTATGAGGCAAAAAATATAGGATCTCATTACGTGATTAAGGAGAGAATCAACCATGTTGATAAATGGAAATATATCAATGAAATCATGAATGTGCCATCAGTGGTCGTCAACAGGATAAACCTGAAGCAGGGGCTTATTGCTTTCTACTTCAGGTTTCACCATTCAGTGAAGAATGTAATTTCCAATATCCTGTCCAATTATACGGATGGGGAAGATGGGTGGATAGAGACAATGGATCAAACACCCGGAATATTGAAAATTCTTGACAGGCTGGACCAGTTCTATTCTCTCGGCATGATTCAGGTTTCCGTTCCGCTTAGTGAGGAGGAGAGGAAAGAAGTTGGGTTTATCAGGGATGACTTTATAGGTGAAAGCAAGAATAACTTCAGATCAGGAAATGGCATAAGTGCGATCGTTTATACGGGAGGAGTCGTAAATAATCCTCATCTGGATGAGATTGACGGGAATTATGGCCTTTATTCAATGAATCTTGAAGACCAAACTCTTCTTGGATGGAGGGAAAAATTGAACACAGTACCGGTAATCAGGTTCAGGCAGTTCGTTAGGATTCGAAACAATGAACTTCATATACTTACACTTCTCCCATATTCTCAGATAGATCTTGCATACAGGACCTTTTTTGAGGAGATAGGTGAAATTAACAGGCATGATGCAACCCTGGATTTTGCATCAAAATATGACAGGAATATAATACTGGATTTCTGAAATTCTTCATATAGCTTAAAATCCTTTTGATAAAGGTCCCATTTTTTAAACAGATTTAAAATATTCCCTACTCATTCATTATCTGGTTGGAATGAATGTTGATGAAGCTATAGATAAATTATTTCCAAAGATAATTGATCTGTCTAAAAAAATTTACGGTTATGCGGAACTTGGAAGCGATGAAATAAAATCTTCAGGTGTACTGGCAGGTTACCTGGAAGAAAATGAGTTCAGGGTTGAGAGAGATTACAGGGAGATGAAGACAGCCTTCAGGGCAGATAATGGCCATAAGGGATTGAGGGTTGGTCTTCTAGCGGAATATGATGCACTTCCTAACGGACATTCATGCGGGCACAACCTCATTTCAGCATGGGCTGCTGGAACTGCCGCTACGCTAAATCTCCTGGGAGAGAATTTCAATGTAAAGGTTTATGGAACACCTTCAGAGGAGGGCATTGGTCCCTATGCAGGAAGTAAATGCCTGCTTGCAGACATGGGGGCATTCA
>JAJZIN010000039.1 GCA_021810575.1 Thermoplasmata archaeon | reverse complement strand
CACCAGATGGACACATATTCGCAGTAGAATTTTCTCCTGAGCCATTTTCTGGACTTTTAAGACTTGCAGAGAAAAGAAATAATATTTATCCTGTACTTTCAAATGCCAGGAATCCTGATAGATATTCCTTCTTTATGGAACGGGATCCGGAGATAATATATCAGGACATATCTCAGCGTGATCAGATCTCAATTCTCTTCAATAATCTTGATTGCTTTAACCACTGGCAGCACGCAATTTTTATTTTAAAGGCAACATCTATAGATTCCTCAAGGAAGCCTTCAGAGATTCTTAATGAGGTTACAGGGCTTTTGAAAAAAAGAGCAGGAATTCATATAATCTCCATAACAGATATTTCTAATTACCATAAAGGTCACTTTCTTTTGTTTCTGGAAAATACTAATTAAATTGAAAAGTAGTTATTTTCAGTAATATCAGGTTTTAAAAATTTTTTAACATATTATTGTGAAGCTAAAAAATGCATATTGCCAAATAGTCTGAGATACCTAAATATGTAAAATTCTTTAAAAGCCTGATAAAAAAGATGAGAATAATTTAAGATAAGGATAGAATAGGGGGAATATGGATAATGAAATAGAAAGCGAAGGTCCATTTCAACTGGCATTTTTTAAGGAAAATGATTTTCACAGAAAACAATGCATATCATGTAAAAACTTTTTCTGGACTCAGAGTTCTGACAGGGTGACATGCGGCGATCCTCCATGCGACTCCTATGGTTTCATTGGAAATCCTGCTGGTAAAGGGCCTCTATCACCTGATCAGGTAAGGACAGAATTCATAAATTATTTCTCAAAGGATCATAGATACATAAAGCCGTACCCGGTGGTTCCAAGATGGAGAGATGATGTTCTACTGGTTAATGCCTCAATCTATGACTTTCAGCCTCATGTAACTTCTGGATTAGTCCCGCCACCAGGAAATCCGCTGGTCATGTCACAGCCATCTATCAGAATGAATGATCTGGACCTGGTAGGAGTTTCCGGTAGGCACTTAACATGTTTTGAGATGCTATGTCATGATAGTTTCAATAACAGCAGGGAAAGCCATTACTGGAAGGAGGGAACCGTTTCCAGATGTGATGGTTTTCTCTCTGAGGTAGTTGGAATAAAACGGGGAGAAATATCATACAAGGAGAAGCCATGGTCAGGTGGTGGAAATGCAGGGGATGCCCTGGAAGTTTTCGTTAGGGGTCTAGAGGTTGGAACTCTGGTTTTCATGGATTTAAGAGAAGATCCAGAAGGTCCCATAGAAATAGAAGGTTCAACCTATTCAAAGATGGAAATGAATATAGTTGATACTGGGTACGGGCTGGAAAGGATAAGCTGGGTTACTCAGGGTTCACCAACAGTATACGACTCAACATATGGAAGCGTTATCTCTCATATACTCACCAGGTCAGGGGTTGAGATGGAAAACATCTCAGAAATGGGAGCAATAACTCAGATCTATTCCTCTGATCCAGACAGATTGCCCTCTGAGATAGAGAAAGAAGTTAGGAAGGTAGTAAGAGACGATCTGTCGTTCAGCTGGGATCATGTAGAGAAAATAAGACAGGCATATGTACTTGGAGACCACGCACGGTCTATATTACTTCTTTCAAGGGACTACGTTATTCCAAGTAATGTAAAGGTTGGTTATCTTTTCAGATTACTTCTCAGAAGATCTTTCAGGGCAATAGATCATCTTCATTTCAAAGGCTCACTGATGGAAATAATAAAACTTCAGGCATCAAACATGAAAGGTATAGTAGATGATTTTCCGGAACAATTCCTTCAGGAAATAATTGATGAAGAAAGAGATAAATATGAAAAATCTCTTGAAAAGGGTATTGAGATCGTTAAGAGGATTCTTAAGAAAAAGGGGGCAATGGACTTCAGTGATCTGGAAATGCTCTATGATTCCCACGGGCTGGTTCCTGATTTTGTATCACAGATTATGAAGGAACAGGGAAAGGAATTAATAATTCCGCCTGATTTCCACGCAAGGATAGTTGAAAGGCACACAGGAAAGGAAAAAATAATCAAGGCTAAGGAAGAAGTTTCCATATTCAGAGGCCTCGAAACAAGGCCACTTTATTATGACGACCCAAACATGCTTGAATTCACCTGTATTATACTTGATTCTTCAGATGATTTAATAGTAACCAACCAAACCGCTTTCTATCCAACAGGAGGTGGCCAGCCATTTGACACAGGATATTTCCAGGTTGGTTCAAAGAAATACAGTGTAATAGATGTTTATAAGGATGGGAATGCAGTTGTTCACAAAATAGTTGGTCATATAGAAAAGGGCACAAGAGTAAAAGGATATGTTGATGGAACACGACGAAAACAGCTAATGGTTCATCACACATCAACTCATCTACTGCTTGGAACACTGAGAAAGCTACTGGGAGAACAGGTCTGGCAGGCAGGGGCCCAGAAGGGTGTGGAATCCTCAAGGATTGACATTACATATAACGGAAAGATCACAGACGAAACCATCAGGCTCATAGAACATGAATGTCTTGCAAGAATTACCGAGAACAGGAAGGTAACTTCAAGATTCATGGACTGGAACAAAGCAATAGAAACTTATGGGTTCAGACTTTTTGAAGGTGGCGTTCCACTATCCGGGAAGCTTAGAGTCGTGGAGATCGAGGGTGTTGATGTTGAGGGGTGTGGAGGAACTCATCTATCTGGCACGGGAGAAATTGGATTTTTAAAGATTCTAAAGGTCGAAAGCATTCAGGAGGGCATATTTAGATTCACATTTGCCGCAGGAAATGCAGCACTAAACTATGTTGAAAGTATAGAATCGGATCTGACCAGGATAAAAAATATAGTAAGATCAACGGAGGACACTGTTCAAAAAGTGGAAAAGAGTATAGAAGAACTTATTCGCTTAAGAGAAGAAATTACAGTGGCAAACAAAGAAATACTAACACATCTCTTTGATTCTGCAAGAAAGTTGGTCTTATGTGGAACTAATGCATGGATAGTAGATTTGGAAAAAGATGAATTGTTAAAACTTGCAGTGCCCATTGCCCTGAGCAAACCAGATTCTTTTATTCTCTCCACAAAAGAAAAAAAGACTGTTGTTGGAAGGAATAAAGACGAACTTCAAAAGATAGTAAAATGTATATCAAAAATTGAGTGGGACGGTAAGGGTCAGGTTATCCCTATTGGTTTAAATCAGTTGAAAAGTGAAAATTTAATAAACTAAATTTAGCATAACGAGTATATATATGGCTGGCAGCAGAAATCAGGATGAGGAAGAAATAAGAATATTCTCATCTTTTTTCACGATACTCAAGGTTGAAAGGGATAACAACATCCTTACTTTCAAAATACCTGAAAGTGAGTACAGCAGCAAAAAATTCGAGCAACTTTACAATGCCATGAAAGAAAGAGGGTTTTATTCATATACAAATGGAAAAGGGGAGATCATTTCTTTCAAGAAGGTAAATAACAAAAATAGAACATACCTGAAATTTCTACTTATAATCCTTACGATTCTATCCATAATATATGCAGGTTATTCATATTCAAACAGTTATTATTCCGGGATGAGACCTATTTCGATCTTATCACTGAGCATCCTTTACTTCGTTCTTCCAGTGATATCAATTCTCATAATGAGGGAATTACCGAAATATCTTATCATGAAGAGCAGGAAGCAGAAATACTCTATACCTCTTTTTGTCCCAAACCCATTTCTGATGGGAACAATGGGAATAATAAATGCACCTGATGAACCCTATATGAATTCCGATGATGAAATCCTGGCAGGGTTCTTTTCCCTCGTTACGGGTTTCATAATTTCAACTATTTTTCTAACCGTGGGATATCTCGGTTTATCATTATACACAGGTGCCAGCTATGTTACAAATGGAACAACAAGCATTATAAACATACCACTTCTCATCCAGATGATTACAGGTCATCTCATACCAAATTCTGGATTTCTGGACCCTATCAGCCTTGCAGGCTGGTCAGGGTTAATTTTCACATCATTCAATTCATTCCCAATTGGACTAATGGATGGTGGTATGATACTATCTGGATTTAACAGGTCTTTCAGAAAGAACGTTTCATATATTTTCATTACAATAATGATATTTATTTCTTTTACGTATCTTGCATGGTTGATTCTCCCAATGTTCCTTGCATTTCTTGGTATGGGAACAATTGAGCCAGTAGATACAAATTATCTGAGGGCGAGTAAGAAGGCATTTGTGGCCATAGGGATAGCAATGGCTCTTGCCATTATAGGCCTCACTCCCTATCCACTTCACCTATCCAGTCCAGAAATGGGCGTATTCTACAACGAACAGTGGGATGTTTCTTTGAACGGCTCTCACTCCATGAGCTATTATGATATCATCATATCAAATTATGGTCAGAATAGCATTAATCCGGGGTTTTCCGTGTCACCTGCAATGGGAATATCAATCTCAACAAATAACACTCTTATAAAACCGGGGGAGATGAATACTTTCCATATTGGAATAAATACAACATCCGCTCCGGCCGGTTTAAACCGCGCTGATCTGAGGATCTATGTGGGCAGTTCCGATAGATCTATCTCTCTTATATTTTTTAAAATTGATCCAGCAGAAAATATAGAGATGCAGTATCCTTCAGCTTCCATATCTAACAGGACGGCATTTATAGAAAATGTGACAGTATATAACACTGTAAATGCGAATGTTTCTGAGAATATCCTAATTGGTGCGCCTCAAAGCTGGCATTACGATGTACTTGTTAGCAACACCACAAGGTTCACAAATTCTGTGCCACTGGAACAGAATGGATCCTATAGTTTTGGTACCTACCAGATCCAAAAGCCAACTCAGAATGGTCCAAGCTTTTTAAGTATCAGAATTTATTCAAAGTATCTGCCTGAATCGAACATTTATTTTGCTGTTTATAATAGCACTTATTACGGAAAAATGATGATGATGGAGAAGTGAACATATGAAGATAGGTTTCATGATAAATCCGAGAGCGGGTGAAGGTCTTTTTTACAGGACAAATGGATCAGATAGGTTAAGCACGAATTCAGATCAGAGCTATTCCATATCCAGAGCCATGAGATTTCTGGATAATCTGAACAGGTATTATGTTTTCCTGACTGCATCAGGAAATATGGGAGAGGATGCGCTATTGACTTCTGGGTTTGATAACGTGGAAGTCATATATAAACACGGGGAAGTTACAGATCGCCAGGACACCATTAATTTTGTTCGTGAAGCAGAAAAGAGATGTGATATAATTCTGTTCGCAGGAGGAGATGGAACTGCTGGAGATATTCTATCTGTAAATCCTCAAATTCCTATTCTTGGAATTCCCGCAGGAATGAAGATGTACAGCTCTGTATTTGCCAAGGACCCAGAGGAGGCAGCAGAACTTCTGGATCAATTTGATTCAGGTAAAGCAGTCGTAGTAGATTCTCTCATAGAAGATGCAGATGAAGATAAAATGATGGAGGGAAAACTCCTGATTAAAAGAATTGGAACAGTCAGGTCAATATCATCTGAAACTCATTATCA
>JAJZIN010000038.1 GCA_021810575.1 Thermoplasmata archaeon | reverse complement strand
GAATATCCTTTAATTCCTCAATGGATTGATTGAATATCTTTACTGGATTCTTCTCTCCCTTTATACCAAAGAACTTGGCTCCTGTTTGCTCTGACAGGGTCCTTAACTGCTCAAATGCAGCCGGCCTGTGTACATCACAGGCAACAAATCCTGTAGAGAGACCCTTCTTTATAAAGAATCTTGCAAGCTTTCCAGCAGTGGTTGTTTTTCCCTGACCATACAGACCAACAAGCATTATTGTCTGGGGCTGTATCTTCAGGTTTGATGATTTTCCCAGGATAGCGAGCAGTTCCTCATAAACAATTTTTAAAATGTAGTCCTGTGGAGTCATTCCCGCTGGTGGTTTCTCATTTTCTGATCGTTCTTCTATCTTCCTGCTGAGATCAAGCGTAAGTTTGACATTCACGTCTGCTTTAAGAAGAGCTCTCTGAATATCCCTTATCATCTCCTTAATTACATTTTTGTCAATGTAACTGGAGCCAGTTATCTTCCTGAAAGTTTCTCTCAGTGAGCTTGATAAATTATCCAGGGCCAATGCATGTCACCCCTAATACTCTCTCCACCTGTGGCCACATTTAGCGCAGGTATATATTGCCGTCTCGGGTTCATCTGCCGCCCTTGTCTGCTTCAGAACATAGTAGGCACCTTTATTTCCACACTTTGGGCATACTGCCTCCGAATCAAGAGGTTCAATATGAACCTCCTCTTTAATCATCACAACATCCTTCTCAGTACTCTTTGCAACAACCTTTCCATCCATTTTTCTGTTACCCTTTTCCTCATGTCCACAAACGGGGCATATATTCTTGTCTCTTCCTGGTATTATAAGTGATCCGCATTTTGAGCAAAACATAATCACATATATCCTGTCCTGATATTTGTCAATTGCTACATGATTTTGCTTTTCACATGATCATCTGCCACCTATTCAACTATGAAAATTTATTTTAATAGTTTAGCATGTGCATGCATGGTAAAACTTGATGATGCCATCATAGCAAGGCTTGAGCATGCTGGGCATAAGTTTGAGATTCTGGTGGATCCGGATGCAGTAGAAAGAATCAGGGAGGGAAAACTGGACGTGGAAAATGATCTTGCCTCTGAGGACATATTCAAGGATGCCAGAAAGGGAGAAAAGGCTGGAGAAGAAGCCATAAAAGAGGTATTCAAGACAGATGATATCTTAAAGATAGTACCTGAAATAATAAAACGTGGACAGATACAGCTCACAACAGAACAGAAGCATAAAATGGTGGACACCAAGAGAAAGATCATTATAAATACAATATCAAGGGAAAGCATAAATCCACAAACAAATGCTCCTAACCCGCCGGCAAGGATTGAAGCTGCAATGGAAGAGGCAAAGATCCATATAGATCCATTTAAACCAGTGAACGAACAGATAAACATGGTACTGAAGGAATTAAAGCCAATCATACCAATAAGAATGGAGAAAGTAAAGCTTGCAATAAAGGTCAGGGGTGATGCCTACGGGAGAATGTATGGCGATATAAGCCATGAAGGGCAAATACTTAAGGAAGAGTGGGGTAAGGATGGTAACTGGATGTGTGTTATTGAAGTGCCTGCGGGTATGTATGGAGATATAATATCATCTCTGGGGAGAAAGGGTAAGGACGATATAGATATAAGAAAAATATAAGGGAAATAAATTTCTTTATAGTTCAGTTGAAAAAATTAAAGAAACAATATATAAGAAGTTTTCATTGCCCTGTTAAAGAGAGATGAAATAGACAAAATACAAAACGTATTAATTACGATGAGAAATAAAGGATGTGATTTAAGACGAGAGAGATAAAAGAGATTGTGTTTCCGGGAGATGATATTGATCCAGGAAACCTTAAACCAAGAAATGGCGTGCACAGATGTGCTGACGGGAAGTTAACTTCACAGTATTTTGGAGTGATTCAGAAAGGAGAGGAGTATATAGACATAGTACCGTTTAATGGCAGCTATTTCCCAAGGCGTGGTGACAAGGTAATAGGAAAGATAATGGAAGTAGGTCCATCAATGTGGACAGTGGACATAAAATCGCCTTACATGACAATGCTTCACATGAATGATACACCTTGGAGAACCATATCTGGAGACCTGAAGAAATTCCTAACAACTGGTGACTATGTGTATGCCAAGGTAATGAATGTAAACGAAATAAAGGAAAGCTGGATTACGCTGAAGGAACCTGGAATTGGATTAAGAAAGCTGGAAGGAGGCCACATAATGGCAATTCCAGCTCCAAAGGTACCAAGAATCATAGGAAAGAACGGTTCTATGGTCAATATGGTCAAGGATGCAACATTCACAAGGATTGTCATAGGACAGAATGGGCTCATTTGGATAGATGGACTCCCAGAAAATGTGATTGTCGCTTCAGAGGCAATAGCTCTAATAGAAAGTGAGGCACACGCAACAGGACTTACTGACAGAATTACGGAATTTTTGAAAAGTAAAAAAGGTGAAATAAATGGGAACACCCAGTGATAAGAAACTGATAAATGAAAATGGATTGAGGCTTGATGGAAGAGGAGACGAAGAACTGAGGCCAATCAAAATATCGACGGATATTCTTGAAAGAGCAGATGGAAGTGCCTTTATGGAATGGGGTGGAAACAAGATACTGGCAGCGGTTTATGGTCCAAGAGAAGCATACCCTAAACACACGCAGGACATTGAAAAGAGTGTTGTAAAAGCAAGATACAATATGGCAGCATTTTCAGTGGACGAAAGAAAAAGACCAGGACCTGACAGGAGATCAACTGAAATTTCCAAGGTAATTTCAGAAGCGTTAAGTGCAGCTGTTATGGTGGAACAGTTTCCGAGAACACAGATTGATGTATTTATAGAGGTTATACAGGCAGATGCCGGTACAAGAATTGCGAGCCTTACAGCTGCTTCAGTTGCTCTTGCCTCGGCAGGCATACCCATGAGGGACATGGTTGTAGGTTGTTCAGCAGGAAAGGTAGAAGACAGAATCGTTCTTGATCTTTCTAAGGACGAGGACAACTTTGGGCAGGCAGATCTTCCCATGGCGGTGCTTTCAAAGAACAAACAGGTTGTTCTAATTCAGATGGATGGAGACCTGTCTAAGGAAGAATTCGCCAGGGCTACTGATATGATGATGAAGGCAACGGACAGAATAGCAGAGATTCAGAGAAAGGCACTTTCTGAAAAATATAAAATAGAGAATCTATCAGAATCACAGAACGGAGGTGAATAAATGCCTAAAGATGCAAGTGGAATCTTGTCAGAGATAAAGAAGGGTTACATAAGTAAAAAGTTGAAAGAAGGAACAAGGGCAGATCAGAGAAAGCTCGATGAATTTAGAACAATAAGGATAGAGCCAAATTTCATTCCAAGAGCTCAGGGTTCAGCATTTGTGAACCTCGGAAAAACGAAAGTTCTGGTAGGTGTCAAGGTAGAATCAGGCGAGCCATTTCCAGATACGCCAAATCAGGGAGTTCTGACAACTAATGTTGAAATGTTGCCAATGGCATTCCCCACATTTGAACCTGGACCACCAAATGAGGAATCCATAGAGATTGCCAGAGTTGTGGACAGGGGTATAAGGGAAAGCAAAATGATAGATCTCGAAAAGCTTTGCGTTGAGCCGGGTAAGAAAGTCATGATTGTTTTCGTGGATATTGATGTTCTGGATTATGATGGAAATCTGATAGATGCATGCACAATGGGCGTAGTGACTGCTCTGCACACCGCCACATACAGGGTTGATGAAGCATCACCGGAAACAAAGTTGCCAGTCAGGTCAATGCCAGTATCAGTTACAATGGCAAAAATCGATGATGAACTTGTATGCGATCCTGACGTTGAAGAAGAACAGATGTCTGATGCAAGATTAACCGTAACATTTACAGAAGATGGGCACATAAGAGCGATGCAAAAGGGTAACTCGGGTTCATTTTCCATGGATCAGATTAAAAAGGGTATTGGCATGTCGGAAGTAGTCGGGAATAAAATAAGGGAATACATCAAACAGGTGATTTAAAATGTCAAGAAGAACTCTGAAAGTTGGACCAGCGGGCAGATTCGGCCCAAGATACGGTGTCACAGTAAGGAAGGTATGGAGCGAGATATATAAGCAGAAGAAGGCCAGATATGAATGCCCCAAATGCAAGCAGTTGAAGGTTGTTAGGATAGCATCAGGAATATGGAACTGCAGACACTGTGGTTACAAATTCGCTGGTGGATCCTACAATCCAGAATTCTCACAGAGAGTAAAAGAGGAACTGGTAGACAATGCAGTATAAGTGTATTAGATGCGGCAGAATTCTGGAGAAGTCACTTGGAACCAATGAAATAGAATGTGAATGTGGTTCCAGGGTTTTCCTGAAAGAAAGACCAAATGTGGAAAAAGAAGTAAACTCAAGATGAGTAGTGGGGATGGATAAATTCACCCAGCTATCCAACGAAAAACTATGTATCAGGTGTGCCGGCAGGATTTTTGCAACTGTCGGTCACACAATGACAAATTTGGATCGTGGAAATCAGATTTTATTCACATCAAGATGTTTTGGATACGAACTCATTTTTGTTGAAGAAAAATCCTGTTCTTTATGCTCAGGAATATTTCTTGAGATCCCAAAATACGCAGGTGAAATTCAAAAAAGGTTATCTGATTATGAATACAGAACGATCCTTATAGGATCTTCATTTCCTGCCAGTATACTGGAAAAAGAAAGGATACTGCAGGAGAAATATGGCAATCTAGGAGAACCAATAAAAAAAGAGTTCAGTCGTGAACTGGGGAAATATTATATGGATATGACTGGAAAAGAATTTGATAGAAGTGATCCAGATATAATGGCAAAGGTTAACACAGAATATATGTCAATAGAATTTCAGATAAAATCTCTCCTTATCTATGGTATATACAGAAAGAATATACGTGGCATTCCTCAAACAAGATGGATTAAATACTCTGAAAAAACAGATACAGTTGAATCAATAATCGGTGATCAGATCAAGATTATGGGGAACGGAAAAGACTATGCCCTGCATGGGGCTGGAAGGGAGGATGTGGATGTAAGAATGCTTGGTAATGGGAGAGAATTCGTAATAGAGCTAACAGAGCCAAGAATAAGAAACATAAACCTTGAAAAGTTAACAGAGAACATTAATAAAACAAATCTTGGAGTTACAGTTTCATCCATGAGGCCCTCAAGCAGGGAAGAAATTAAAAACATAAAAGACGAGAAGCACTACAAGATATACCGTGCAAAACTGGAATCAGAAAAACCTGTTTCATGCGAAGAATTAAAGGAGATATGTAAGGAATTTAACGGGAAAGTTATATATCAAAGGACACCATTACGAGTTAGCAGTTCAAGATCTGATATTGTAAGAGAGAGAAAGATATCGGAAATGTCAGTGGAATGCGGTGAAAATGGTGATCATGTATTAACCATTGAAGCAGAAGCTGGAACATATATCAAGGAACTTGTCAGTGGAGATGGGGGTAGAACAAAGCCAAGTCTTGCTGAGAAGCTATGTACTGAGATAAGGATCAGAGAACTGGACGTAATAATGATCAAAAGGTGAAAAAATGGTAAAAATGTCACATGGGCCAAGGTCAGGATCAAGAATGACCATGACAAAGAGATTGAAAGATAGAGGAATGCCAAGAATTAATTCATACATGAGAAAATTTGAGGTTGGAGAATTTGTGGCAGTGAATATTGATCCATCTGTGCACAAGGGGATGCCATTCCACAATTTCCAGGGTTTTACTGGGGTTATAGAAGGTATGCAGGGAA
>JAJZIN010000037.1 GCA_021810575.1 Thermoplasmata archaeon | reverse complement strand
GAAGATGACCCCTGCCAGTAGTTTAATGTCCAGATTTGTGGCAACTGTAATGAAATCAAAACCTGTAAAGGATGTAAGGCCTGTCTCGGAATTGAAATATGATGGAATAAAGGTTATAAAATCAAACGGGCACACACCAGATAGCACATCATATCTTTTCACCAGCCTCAAGGCACTTTTTGTTGGTGATGCAGCAATGAAAAACGGTGAGACAGTAACCGTCAATAGGGGTTTCACTCTCGATTATAACAAAGCGTTATCATCCATTCAGACCCTGAGTGAAGAAAAGGAAGCCACAGTATTTCCGGGACACGGTAAGCCATTCAGATTTGATGGAGGAAATCATGAGGCTATTCGGGAGGAATAATTCTAAAAAAGGGTTATTAAATACCAATACATATTCAAGCATAGAAATGCAGAGAGAGGAACTACAGGAACATGTGGTCCGAAGAATAGAGCCATATGAGATTAAGAGAGCGATGGAGATTTCACAGAAATCTCTGTCGGAAAGGTATTCCAGAGACCTTATGATGGAAATTTACCAGGGCTGGCCAGATGGGTTTATTGTATACTCAGTAAGGGACAGAATATTTGGTTTCCTCGCAGGAAAGAAGGTGACACAAAGTGAAGCAAGAATACTTATGCTTGCAACAGAAGAAAAATATCGAAGCCTGGGTATTGGTGGGGAAATCATTGAAAACTTTATTCAGACATGCCAGATTTACGGTTTTATAACTGTAAGGCTTGAAGTGAGGACAGACAATAGGAGGGGAATAGAATTTTACCAGAGACATGGGTTTATGGTTACCTCCATATTGAGAAATTATTACAGTGATGGCTCAGATGCTTATGTAATGTGGAAGCAGCTAGTTTGAGAACACTTCCAATCTTGTAGTCTGTTGGGCTTTTACTGTTACTGGTTTTTCAATTTTTATTACGGTGCCATGGGTGTAAGACTCCTTCAGGCTGCCATTGATTATCCCACTTCCACTCAGTATTCTTAGCAGATTTCCATCTTCTGGTGTTATGGTTGCAGAATAATCATCTTTCACAAGATATTCTGTTATACCCAATCTGTCATTTTCAAAGATATCCTTCTTGTATCCAAAGCTGGTATCTTCCCTGCCCTTATATTCGGATCTTGCCTGTTCAAGCTCTTTCTCACTATCCACCCCGATCCACAAAGAATCCTCCTTGTATGCTCCAAGGAGTCTCCTCTTGGCTATTTCAGGAAATACAGTTATCTCAACATCCTTTCCATTGTATTCATTGAAAAAAATCTCCTTTATCGAACTCTTAATATAATAAAGACCAGAGTTTATGTAATGTTCCAGAACTGGTTTTTCCCTGAAAGAAGTAACCTGGTCTCCATTCATTTCCACTATGCCGTAAGGGCTTCTCATTCTTGTCACTAGCATTGTCATTCCAAAAGCGGATTCTTTTGAGAACTTTCTGAAGTGTTCGAAGTTAATATCTGTAATGGTATCACCATTCCTCAACATTACGTCTTCATCACCAACAGTTTCAAGGAGATTCCTTATGGAATAAAGTGTACCCATAGGTTTCTCTTCCTTTAGATAATGGAATCTTATTCCATCGTGGACTTTCCCATATCTATCCTCTATTTTTTCACCAAGATGTCCTGATAGTACGTAAATATCTTCAATTCCAAGATATTTAAAATCCAGTATCTGTCTGTCCATTATGGTATAGTTTGGTTTTATTTCAACTAAAACTTTTGGAATCTCATCAGTAATCGGTTTCAATCTCTTGCCGTATCCTCCGGACAAAATTGCTCCTATCATTCATTCACACTTATTCCAAGTAGTAAAAGGAGATATTTTATAATTTGTCAACAAAACGACGCTTCACTGGCTATATTTAAAAAATATTGAAATTATCTACATAATCTTCAAGGCTTTCGCTCCGTTCTCAAAAGCCTCTAGCGTTCTCTTCAGGTCATCTTTGGAATGTACAGCCGAAGGCATGACACGTATCCTGGCAACTCCCTTTGCGACCGTGGGAAAAACAATTGGTGAGGCAAAAACTCCCTCATTTTTATATAGATAATTGCTGAGTTCAAGAGTCTTTTTCTCATCTCCTATGACAACAGGAGTAATCGGTGTCTTTGTGGAGGTGAGTCTGAAACCCGCATCTCTAAATCCTTTCTGAAGGAAGTTTGCGTTTTCCCACAGTTTCTTGACCAGTGAATCATCTCTTTCCATTATTTCTATGGACTTCAAAACTCCTGCAGTATCTCCTGGATTTAACGCACTGCTGAATAGAAATGGTCTTGCCCTCTGTTTAAGCAGATCTATTAATTTCTGACTTCCTGCGACAAAGCCCCCCATAGAACCCAGAGCCTTGGAAAAAGTACCCATTTCAATTTCTACCTTACCCTGAAGACCGAAGTGATCAACTATTCCTCTTCCATTCTTTCCAAGTACACCTTCACCGTGGGCATCATCAACATAGAACATTGTATCATACTTATCCTTTAATTCCTGTATCTCCTTCACAGGTGCTATATCCCCATCCATGCTGAAGACACCATCTGTGACTATTAGTGATCTTTTTCCCTCCTTTCTATGTTCCTTAAGGTTTTTTTCAAGATTTTCAACTGACATGTGATCGTACACATATCTCTTTGCCGAACTCAACCTCATGCCATCAATTATACTTGCATGATTTAATTCTTCACTGAAAATCACATCCTCCTTGCCCACAAGAACAGGTATTGTTCCAAGATTTGCAAGCAACCCTCCCTGATATACGAGCGCTGATTCCATGTGCTTGAAGGATGCTACTTTTTCCTCTAATTTCATGTGTATTTCCATAGTCCCGGCTATGGATCTTACAGCTCCTGCTCCTATCCCATATTCATCAATAGCTTCAACAACTGCTTTCTTTACCTCTGGATTATTTGCGAGTCCAAGATAATTATTGGAACACATATTGAGAACTTCCTTTCCCTCAATCTTCACGTGAGCTCCCTGAGAAGTTTCAAGAATTCTTATAGGCACATATCTGCCCTCATTTTTCAAATTTTCCAGTTCCTGGTCAACCCATTCTAGACTTGTCATGATTAAGAATGGCGTACTTAAAGAAAAAATTAACTATGTATTAAAAAGGTACCAGTGTAAAATATAACCTCTTATTCTTTTTTCCCTTGTTCTCTATCTTCTGCAATTTTATCTGGCCAAGCTCTCTGGTATTCGAAACGTGTGTTCCGCCATCAGCCTGTTCATCTATCCCGACTATCTCAATGATCCTTACAATAGAAAGGTTCTTTATAAGTTCTCTACCTGGTGCTGTTCTTGAAATATTTGGTATTTTCACTGCTTCTTCCCCTGATATATATTTTACCCTGATATCGTGATTTTCCATTATGGCTCCATTAACTCTGTTTATTATTTCCTGGGCCATATCCTGAGAAAAATCCTCAATGGAAAAGTCCACTCTCGCCCTATCCTCATATATCTGACTACCGGTGATCAGACCTTCATAATCAGGCATTTTATTTACAATTCCATCTATGAGATGAATAGAGGTATGAAACTTCATGTAACTGTATCTTTTATCCCAGTCTATGGTTCCATGAAAGTGATCTCCTTCCTTTAAATCATCAAAAGGACCGTCGATAAGAAGAAGTACCTCTTCTCCCTCTTTTACGGTGTTACCAACCCTGTACTCCTTTCCATTTACAGTAAGAATTCCTGAATCTCCTGGCTGCCCTCCTCCTGAAGGATAGAAAACTGTTCGATCAGGAATAACCCCTTTATCATTAATCCTGTTAATTCTGCCATCACATTCCTTCAAATATGAATCGTTGAAATATAATTTCTCCGTCATTATTTTTCTATTCTAACATTGTATATATCTCTATGCAATCGTGTCAGTTATAACAACTCCTACTGTTATCTCATTTCCAAAAAATTAAGAGTATTGAAGATATGCGCAACAACGAGAAGTTTCTGGGATAAGTCATTTGAATACATAATGGGCATTTTTGCGTTTATTGCTCCACTCATTTCAACCTATATAATAGTGAGGCTACTTTCAAGAAAAAACACTGCATGGTTATTTGTAATAATTAATATCATAGTTATTTCCATTATCCCCTTCATTTTTGGATTGTTTTTCAGGCTTTCATCAATTCTGGATATAGCAATACTGATGATTATTTATTCTCTCATATTCGTTCCAGTGACCACATATATATTAAGATCAAGAAGAAAGAGGCTAAATTTTCAGGGAAAATGGAATATTCTAACAGCATTTAGAAAACACTGGGTAATTTACGCAGCTTCAATGGTTTTTTATGCATTCAGCCTCGTATTTATATGGTCATTTGCCTTTGATGTTCCATCGTCCTTAACCAACCTTATTTTCTATGTTTTCACTGGGTTTCTCACATTTTATTATCTTATACTTGGATTTGGCATAGCCAGAGTGGGTATGGAAGAAAAAAGGAAAAGAAAGAGGGAGATGGAGCAGAACAGAGAAATTCAATAATTGTATTCTTTCAATATTTTTACCACAAATATTCTTAAGCTGATTTTTAATATCAGAGTATGGATAGCACTGGCATTAGAATACGATTGGCAACAATACTGGCAGGGATAGGCATAGCAGTTATTGCTGGTCTTATAATTTCAGTGGTGGCAAATTATTTCTTTAACCTATCATATTCTTTTTCATTTCTTGGAATAATACTTGTGATTGTGTTCATAATGGACATTGCTCAATATCTTCTTTCTCCATATATTATAGGAAGAATGTATCATCTGAGAAAGGTAAATCCACAGGATCCATCAACCGCATGGCTGTATGCTTCCTTACAGCAGGTATGCAGCTATAATAACCAGAGGGTTCCGGAACTTTTCATTGCCGAAACTCCAGTAGCAAATGCATTTGCATATGGTTCCCTTCTTTCAGGAAGAAGAATGGCAGTAACAAGAGGTCTCCTTAACATTCTCAATAGAGATGAGGTTGAAGCTGTAATGGGTCACGAAATTGGGCATCTTAAGCATCATGATGTTGCGCTATTACTGGCAATAGGTTTGATACCAACCATAATCTTCTACTTTGGATATTCCATGTTATTTGGAGGCGGAAGAAAGGGTGGTAACGGTTCAATATTCATAATAGCACTGGTAATGATGGGTGTGAGCTTTGTCTTCAATATCATGATCCTTGGGGTGAACAGGATGAGGGAGTCATATGCTGATGTAAATTCAGCCCAAACAATACCCGGTGGAGCCGAAAACCTACAGACTGCTCTCGCTAAAATTGTAGCCTCAACTCCGCAGAAAAAGCATCTTAGAAAAAGTGCAAGAAGCACAACAAGCAGTATGCTTATGTTTTCAGGGCTTGATCAGGGAGAAATGAAAGATCACAGGAAACTTCTTGAGGAATGGAAGCATATGAAAATATCACTTTCGCAGTCAATTTTTAGTGATCATCCTCATCCTGCAAAAAGGATACAAATGCTTGAAAAACTAAAGAAAGTTCAATAGTTAAATATAACAAAAAAGGTCTATGAGAGAGGTTTTTGTGATTTTACCAATTAGGAGAATAATTTCAATGCTCTTACTCTGGATTCTCTTTCATCATGGGGGGTATCCTTCTTAGTATAAATGCACCAATGAGGATCAGAACTGTTAGCGCAAGACCTCCATAAACACCACCTATATATTTCGTGTTAAGAAAAATAAACACTAGAATTGCTGCCACGATCATTACATTGGAAATAACATCGTTTCTTCTGGAAAATGGACTGGGCATTTTTGGAATGCTTTTCTCAAAATAACCTGTTA
>JAJZIN010000036.1 GCA_021810575.1 Thermoplasmata archaeon | reverse complement strand
TCAGAAGATCTATGTCTACTCCTTCATCATCGCTTGCCACATCCTTGAGGTATGAATCCACTATTCTCTTCGCAAGCATAGCATCGTCAATTGAAACAAATTCGGATAATCTTGCCTTTGCTGCCGCCTCGGCGAGCCTTATGGTTGACTCTAGCTGCCTTGCAGTTATAGGAACAGACTTGTATTTACCTATCTGGTGACCAGTGTTTCTTGTAAGAACATACTCCTGACTCAGATATTCCATTGCCTCGTCTGTAAGTCTTGGGATTATATGTCCCTTTGCATATGCGACATATTTTCTCAGCATCTCCCTTGGAATTGGTGGTTCATATTTTCTTTCGTTATCACCAATGCTACCGTCCTCAACATTATTCATTTCCATACTCTTGAAAATTTCTCCAAGTCTGTGAACCTCCAGAACGTGATCTGCAAGGTTCTTGTCCCTTTCCTGATCAGGATTGTCTATAAGCTTGAAGATAACATCGAACCTTGAAATGAGTGGGAGTGGGAAATCTAACTGCTTCATGAAATCCTCCTCGGCATCAAATCTTCCATTCTTTGGATTTGCGGCTGCCAGAACAGAACACCTTGATTTAAGTGTTGCCATAATTCCTGCTTTTGAGATAGTTACAGTTTGCTGTTCCATTGCCTCATGCATGGCGGAAGTATCTCTTTCATCCATCTTATCAAGTTCATCTATGGACACGAATCCGTTATCAGCCAGAACAAGTGCTCCTGCCTCCAGTGTCCATCTACCTTCTCCAAATTCATCCCTCACTGCGGCGGCGGTCAGTCCGGCTGCACTGGAACCCTTTCCAATTGCCATAACACCTCTTGGTGATATTTCAGACATATACCTTAAAAGCTGTGATTTTGCAGTTCCTGGATCACCAACCATCAGTATGTGTATATCACCTCTTATTATGGTGCCGTCCTTCATGAATTTCCTGACTCCCCCAAACATCTGCAGAACTAGAGTTTTCTTAATATTATCAAGACCATAGATTGTTGGTGCTATGGAGTCCGCGAGCTTGTCTATAATTTTGGGGTCCCTTGAAAGTTCCCTTATGCTCTCTTCCTCCGCATCACTGATTTTAATTTCCTCCAGTTCTTTTGTGGTTTTTCTAAAGTTTATTGCGTAAAGAAATATATTGAATTCAGTCAGAAGGTTTCCTGAATAGATTTTTTGCTCTGCTCTTAGTATTCCATCCATTGTAACCCTATCTCCTGGGAATAGTTTACCTGAAAGATCATCTTCAACTATAACGGTAAGTCTCAGTGGCTGAGCACCGCCATTTATTGTTTCTGGGTTTTCCTGAAGTTCTATCTTTTCCGTATCAATGAACTGTGAATCTTCGATTATTAATGAAAACCTTGCCTTTGGTTTCTCTCCGTGGCATTCCTCGTTGGAGCACCTTTCAGGTTCCTCAAGCTTTCCCCTGTTTTGCAGTATAAAAGTTCTTGATCCACACAGAGAACATTGAAATGCTGCATTGTAAAGTCTTGGAATAACTTCTGTATTTTTTCTTATAATTCCAGTGATACTCAGAAGCTTTCCAACATTCATGCTTCGTATGTTCCTAATATCTATCCCAAGGTGCTCAGGCAGATTATACAATCTTATGTTTATGATTATAGAATTTGAATCCTTAATGAGATAGTTCCAGCCTGAATTGGAGATGAATTTCCTGACCCTTGATATGGCTATTTCAATTGCCTCCTCAGAATTCTGTAGAACATAGGTTGCGAAATCGACATCAAATTCATCTATATCCTCGTAGGATATGAAAAGACTGCGCTGTTCGGGATAATGGGAACTCAACTCTGTTATTTTGTCATAATAATGGTATTCCTGAAAAAATGCGTCCCAAAGGCTTTCCTTCTGATCCCTATCTAGCCTTATTTTTTCCGTTGACTGGACATGATCGCTGAACATTATTTACCATATGTCAGTATGTATTAATGAATTTTGTTTTGATTTTTCGTATAAACAAAGTCAGACATTAACATGATATATTTTAGTTCCAGATTTGATTAAAATAGTTACGGAGCACCATTCAGGAAATTTCTCTGAGTTTCTTTTCTGCTGTGTTTTCACTGTCAAGCCTGTGATCTATTTTTATTATTGTTTCAACCCTTTTAATACCCATTGAGATTATTTTTTCCTCACCTTTCTCTATGGCACTAAAGAGTTCATCCAGAGTATTTCCTTCTATGACAGTTGACATGCTACCTGGAATGATGTTCAAACCGGTTTCCTTAAGCGCATTTACTGCTGCTTTGACGTATTTAGCTGCCGATGTTCCATCCCCAACGGGGTAGTAAGTTACTTCCAGTAGAATCATGAGACAAAATAACTGATTAGGACTTAAGGTTTATCAATCTTATGTGTAATCCTCTCTTCTAACGACATTATGGGGTTTTCCTGTCTTCATCCATAATTCTACGTTCTTGAGTGCACTCATAAACGCACTGATGTCAATATCTGGTACTATCCCTGAGTTATGAGGTGAACCTATGACATTAGGCAGGTCTAGAAATGGATATTTCATTTCATATTTTCCTGTTGTTATTGGCTCCTGCCACCATACGTCAATACCAGCCTTAAATTCTGGATTTTCCCTGAGGTGATTATATAGGTCTTGTTCGTTTATTATGGCAGCTCTTGCGACGTTTACAAGAATAGCGTCTTTTTTCATTTTTTTGAGTTTATCACTGGTTATAAGATTTTTCGTGTATCTGTTCAGTGGAAGGCTTATGAATACAAAGTCTGAGCTTTGAAGCACCCTGTCAAGCGAATCCAGATTGCCCGAAAAAGAGACATTTTCACTTACAGGTTTTCTTGAGATTACCTGTAGTTCCATTCCAATTCCTCTACATAGTCTTCCAATCTCTCTTCCTATTCCACCATAACCCAGTACTCCAGCCATTTTTCCCTCCAGTTTAATGCTCGGTGATCTCTGATCGAACACTCCATTTTTCATTTTCAAGTGATTTGATAAAAGATTTTTTGAAAGCGCCATAGCCATAGAAACTGCATGTTCTGCAACTGGCAATGCAAAGGCACCGGCATTGCTACATACTGTGATATTATCTGGAATCTGATTGAAATCAAGCAGATCTACACCTGCTGAAAGGGTTTGAATGAGTTTGAGTTTTGGTAGATTTGAAATATATGAATTCATCGTCCTTAGTTTTGGGATAAAGGAAAGAAGAGCTTCAACATCACTCCAGTCATTCCCGTCTTCTTCAAAGATTGCCTGCATCCCTATTGATTCTGCCATTTTTCTTGCAACTTCCTTCATGTCATCGGGAACCTTTGCCAGTATGAGTAATTTCATATATTGACATGAATGTATTGATTATTTAATTTACTGAGATTGGTCGGTATTCTGTAAATTTAAAAATTTCAAAGCTTATAAGATTGATATGAGGTTATGGGTGTTTTTAGCGTAACCTGTGTTTATTATTCATGTTTTTGAAATTGTATTCTACTTATTGCCAGAATATCAAGGGAAAGAGTGATTCTTAGAATGGTTAAAACTTGAGAATATTCTTTTTTGCCGATCTCTTGTTAGATATAGACTCCACTTGGAAATCTTTAGCTCTCACACTATGGACTTTTTAATGTATATACAGTGTACCATCTTATTTTTCCTGAAGGAAGACTGCTAATCTAAATATAACACCAAGTGATATGGTATAAAAAGACAGAAAAATATCTGTATTAAAAGAAGAGTGCACAAATGAATACGTTTGAAGAGTTAGAATTGAAAAAACCTTTGCTTGAATCATTAAAGAAGATAAATTTTATTGAACCAACAGAAATTCAGGCAATGACAATACCGGTTGCCCTGAATGATAAATCCATCATGGTAAAATCCAAAACTGGAAGTGGAAAAACAGCAGCTTATCTGATACCTTTGATACAGCTCACTGAACCAAAGGGAAAACTGATGAATCTAGTACTGGTTCCAACAAGGGAACTTGCCATCCAGGTCTTTGGAGTGTTTAAATCTCTGGGATCAGGATGTAAATTAAAAGGAGCCTTAGTTTATGGAGGAGCATCAATATCAAGACAGGCGGAAGAAATAAGGAACAGGCCAGAATTTATAATTGGTACTCCTGGAAGAATCAAAGATATGAGAGATAGAGGATACCTGAACCTCTCTAGCATTGAAAGAGTAGTACTAGATGAGGCTGATCTAATGCTGGATATGGGGTTCTATGATGATGTTGAGGATATAATAAGCTCAACGAAGAAAGACAGAAGAATGTTCCTATTTTCCGCAACGATGACTGGAGACGTAAAGGGTCTAGCATCAAAGTTCATGAAGGAATCAGAATACATAAATGGAGAGGACGAGGATATGACTCCCTCTACAATTAAGCATGATTACATTATTTCTGAAAGTCACGATAAACTTGATTTTCTTGTGAGATATATTCAGGATTACAACCCGGAAAAGGCAATAATCTTTTCCAACACAAAACATGGGGCATCATTCCTCAGCGACAAGCTCAGAAGGGAAGGTTTCAAGGCAGTCCAGATTCACGGAGACCTATCACAGAAGCAGAGAGAAGATTCCATTTCAAAGTTTAGGAGGAGGGAAAGATTTCTTGTAGCAACCGATGTTGCAGCAAGGGGAGTTGACATTCCTGAGATTACACACATCATAAATTATGATCTACCAAGGGAAGATAAAACATATATACACAGAGTTGGAAGGACTGCAAGATTTGGCAAAGACGGTACCGCGATGAGTATAATACTGCCGGATGAAATGTACCTAATAAACAGAATAAAGAGAACAGCAGGCGTCGAGATATCAAAACTGCCCATGGAGGGACAGGCAGAAGAGGCAAAGCCAAGACGTGACCAGAGAAGAAGGCCATCCTACGGGTACGGCAGTCAGGGGAATAGAAATAGTGGTAGAAGATATGACTCGGGAAATAACAAACGCCAGAGTACGAGAAGGAGAGAGAGCACATCAAGAAGAAGACCCAGAAGAGACTGAGCTTACAATAAATGAAATTATTACCTTAATCTGAGATCTATAAGAAATTTTAAAGAGTTTTCTTAAAAGTCTCGTTTTTGGTGGATCAGTTTTTCATGATACACGCCCATGTAAAATTATCACGATCCTTTGAATCAAATCCTATTTTCAAAGACGATTATATCTGTTTAGAACAACCGACATAAATTATACAAAAAAGGTTACGAGCTATAGTAATAGTTCCCGTCCTTCCTTGACTGAATCAGATAGCATATAACAATAGCAATATTTTATCTAATCTCAGGCAATTTACATTTATGGATAAAATCGTTTCAGAAATATGGAATATGGCTCAGGGAAAGTCAGCTCCTTCAGGACCTTCAGAAATGGATGAGTTGAAAAAGCGAGTTGCAGATATTGCCTTCACTTCGTATGGTGCACTTAAGGCTGAGCCTGTGAAAATAATGAAGAAAAGTCTCCTTCCATCATCCGGAAAGAAGAATGCAACAATCTTCTTCACGAGAGATAGGGCCTCAGTAGAGATTGCCACAATGATCAACGGTACAACCACAAGATACCTGGATTTTAATGACACATACCTTTCAAAAGAAGCCCTGCATCCCTCTGATAATATTCCACCATTGATTGCCATGGCCGAAAGCGAGGAAATGGATGGAAAGAAGGTGCTTGATGCTGCAAGAGTTTCATATGAGACTGTGTGTGCATTATCTGATGCAGTTTCAATTAGGGATAGGGGTTGGGATCACGTAACATATATAAGTATTTCATCTGGAGCAGGGCTTGCACATCTTTTGGATCTCAGTGAGGAAAGATTTGCCCATACTATTAATCTAGCTCTGAACAACAATATAAGCATGAGGCAGACAAGGGCAGGAGAACTGAGCATGTGGAAAGGAGCAACTGCAGCAAATGCCT
>JAJZIN010000035.1 GCA_021810575.1 Thermoplasmata archaeon | reverse complement strand
TTTCATTGTTTCCTGTGATCCTGTAAGCCATTCTTGCTGCCTCAGCCATGCCTGAGGGGCCATCATACATGGATGAGTTTGTAACATCCATCTCCGTGAGATCTGAAATCAGGCTCTGGTATTCGAAGAGGGCCTGGAGCATTCCCTGTGAAATTTCCGCCTGATACGGTGTGTATGAGGTGATGAATTCATTCCTCATGACGATATTCTGCACTGCAGACGGAATGTACCTGTTGTAGGATCCGAGTCCGAGAAATATGGACATGCTGCTGTTGTTTCTGGATCCGATATCGTTGGAACTGATGAGCAATTCCATCTCACTCATCCCCTTCTTTAAAGAATCTTTCTTTATCCTTATTTTATCCGGAACATCAGAAAAAAGTTGATCAATGCTTTCAATGCCTATGAATTCAAGCAGGGCTTTATCAGAATCCATTTTAACCTGTATGGTTATAAATGCCGTTTATTTAGATATTTTGAGATTACTGTTATGAATATTATATTCTGAAAACAACCATCATAAAACTAATGAGATTACGTATTAACCAATCATGTGAAGAAGAAATCAAATCCTTCCCTTTGCAGTTCACGTCACCAAACAGTCGGCATTCAGGCCCACTTTCATATATGGAATCCAGTTCCATAACACTATTATATTCTATGGAATTGAATTCTCCACACAATTTCATTCAAGGTGTGGATGCGGGCATACTGATAAATTACAAAGAGACGTATTACTGTTTGATCTTTTCTGGTAACATACTATGATCACATTAGGAAACGTTTAATTGCCTCTTTACGTATTACTATGCATGAAAGTAACTACGACCATAGGCACTCTCAAGGAAATTATAGATATTATAAATTCCATCACCGGAGAGGCCAAGTTTGAATTTGAGCCTGATGGAATTCATGTGAGGGCCATAGACAGTGCAAGAGTGGCAATGGCAGATCTCTTCGTTTCAAATTCAGTATTTGCAAATTATGATGTAAGCGAGAAAACAGACATACCACTGGAACTTGAAAGGGTGAAGAATGTACTGAAGCTTGGCAGCAGCAGTGAAACCATAAGCATGGCGAATGCACCTGGCAAGCTTAAATTCATAATGGGAAACCTCAGTAAAAGCATAGCCCTTCTTGAATACGGAAATATGACTGCGCCGAAACTTCCATCTGTAAATCCAGAAAATTATGTTGTTGTCAACAGGTCTGAGATTGAGAAAGGCTTGAGGGCCACAACCGATGTAAGGGATTCCGTAAGGCTTTCCATAGAAGATTCAAGATTTGTTATATCATCAAAGACAGATTCAGAAGATGCTGAACTCATCATAGAAAGGGAAAACTGTGTCGAACTTGTATCAAGGGGCGGATCAAAGAGCAGCTATCCCTCCGACTACCTGATGAGAATCATAAAATCCACCGGTTCAGCAGAGAAACTTAAGCTTTCCTTCAACAATGACTATCCTCTCATAATAGAGCCTGAATACGTGGAAAAAGAAGGGGAAAAGAAGGTAAAATTCTTCCTGGCACCAAGAATGGAATAATCTCCAGAGCGGGCGCGAGGGGATTTGAACCCCTGATCTACAGCTTAGGAGGCTGTTGCCATATCCATGCTTGGCCACGCGCCCATGCTACCCAAAATGTGAAATGGTATATTTCATTATCTGAATACTTTTATCTTATTTTCCGCACCTTTTTAAAATTAATTTCTCTGAATTTTCATGAAGTGCTCTAGTAGTCTGTCCCCTTAAAACATCGGCTATATTATTATACCCTCAGCACCTTTCCCTTTGATGTCCATTTGAACGGCTTTTCTGTCCTGTTGTAATACTCTATGAACTTCATGATCTTCTCAGCAAGTTCATCCTTTGATGTGAATTCTCCCCTTTCCAGGACTTTCTTGCCGAGTATGACGAACCACAACTCAACCTGATTCAACCATGATGCATGGGTAGGGGTGAAGTGTATATGGAATCTCTTGTACAAGGAAAACCAGTCTTCCACCTCCTGTTTCTTGTGTACTGACAGATTGCCATAGATGATATGTATATCTTGGTTACCTGAGGTTTCCTGATCAATCAGTTCCAGGAATGATATGAATTCCGAATGCGTATATCTGTTCTCGGTTCTTCCAACAACCGTTCCACTGTGGATGAATAACGCTGCTCAAATGGTTGGCCAAGCCATTTGCATGATTATATGGTTTTGCATCAGGCAGTGTGCCCTGATAAATGTAAACCCCAGTCATATTTTGTCCAAAAGCTCAAATACAGTATTACAGTGGCGATCCTGATGTTCTGCTTGCAATGAGGGAGGCGAAGATCGAGAAGGCAAGAATATTAAGGAAGGGGAGAAATTTGGAAAGAATTAAAGGAGGTGAAACGGCAGGATCCGTCCTCTAATTCTTCTTGCAATCTATCCAGAAGTGAAGGAAACAATACAATGAACTCTAACCTTATCGCCTAATTATTTCTTTCACCGTTCGGTTATACACCTAAAATGTTCGATATTCGTGCGGAATTACAAAAAAATCTGGGATCAAAATGACAACTTCATGGACACTTGTTTTGGCTTACTGAACTTGCAGTTTCTCCTGAAAGGATGTTTTAATCATTACCGCATAAAGAAAATTTTCTTTTATGTTTTCCTATAATAGAGAGTGGTCTCTCATTTATATGAACAGAAATGTATAAAAGCTTTGAATCCCATTTGCTATAATGGATCCAAAACATTCGAAAAAAAGTTATAAAGCTGTATCTCTATGGAGGATCACTTGGTGAAATTTCAACCAAAACTGGCATTCCCAAGTCAACAGTGAAGGACTGCATAGACCGCTGGAAGTTGGGGAAGATACCATTCCGCGATGATTATCTACCTGAACTTGACGAAATACGCGAAATAGCCTCGTATCTGAAAGTTAACAATTCCAGTGTTGAAAGCCTTTCATATCCATTCCTGAATTATCAGGTCCTGAAGGTTATGGGCGTAGATCTGGAAGATCTGCTGAGACTGTACAAAGTTCTCAAGGAGCAGGACAGTAGCACTGTTCCCATGATCATGAAAACACTGATTCTATTCCAGAGTGAGGGAAATGGTCCTCTAGATATAAATAGGGCGGTACAGGATCTAATCGCTTAAAAGAACGGCCTTACGAGCGAAATTCAAAATTTAAAGGATGAGGCAGGCAACCTGGAATCGCGGAAATCTCATCTTTTGTCCTTAATTTCTACATCAACCAATGATCTTAAAAAGGTACATCTTCCAGAGAAAATGCAAAACCTGAGTCAGAACTTGAAAACAAGAGAGAGAATAGACAAATCAGATAGATTCTGGAAGAATGTAAATAAAATGGGTACGAACTATAAGGATGTTGAGAAGTTTTTTGAAAGGGCATCAAGCCTTGGCAACGACGCAGATAAGATTCGCTACATTTTATACATTGAAAAATACGGTTTGGAAAGAGGTATGAGCAGTGCCGATATTGGGAAATTAGTTCTTTCCATGAGGCAAATGGAAGAGGAGGGATGGAATCGCAGGGAACTCATAAGATTGTAAACCATTGCAGGTACACTGGAAAACAGTCATTCCATAATAATTTCTGCATTGTAAAAATATTCACTTGATCAGGGTGCGATTCTCACTGAAAACAGAAATCTTGAACAAGACTTTCGTAGGAAAATAAAAGTCTTAGAACAAAAGCTGCACGCTGTCCAGGCGTCAGTTGATAAGGGAGAAAAACGTATACGAGAATTGACCAATGATGAGAAGACAATGGCTGAAATTATTTCAAAAATGAAACAAGCGTATGAGAATGATTATGAGGGCATTGTGAAGATTAAAAATATTGGGAAGGATATCAAAAAATTGAAGCAGAATCTGGAACAGAACAAAATAGAAGAGAAGGCACTAATCCAAAAACGGGAAACGATGAAGGAGCAGATCGTGAATTTGTCTGACATTATAAAATTCTCAGAGGGCATCAAGACTTTAATTTCAATCGGCTTCAAATTCGGTGATGAAGATTTCCTCTCACTAATTGAAATAATTACAGAGCATCCTATAATGAAAAGCATAATCACAGATGACAATCAGAAGGTGTTAAGGAATAAAATGATTCAACTCTTCCTTAAACATTTTGGCAATCGAATTGCTGCCATTCAGAATGATGGCATAACTGCATTCATTTCTGGTGAAGATTATGAAAAATTGTCCGCTTATATCAACAAGAAATATGATCTGACGGAGACCATCTAGAACCTGAAGGAATTAAAGCTTGAGTATGGCAATGATATTGGAAGCCTGATCCGGGACGCATACAGAGGAACACGGGAACTGGAAAGAGGTGCCAGAGAGATTCAATCAGATCAAATGCATCTTGTTACCCAGGAAATAGTTGGAAAGAAGATTGACCAGACTATCGAGCTGAATACAATGAAAGAAGCTGCTCTCGTCCCGATCACAACTGATGGATGTGTTTACCTTAAGATCCATGGGTATCTTGAATATAGCTGCTGTTGAACCAAACTCAAGAACCGAAAAAAGTTCAGGTCTGATCCTGTCCCTTCACCATGTTGAGGATACGATCTGTGGTGCCGAGATATACCTGTGAGACAATTCGGGGCTTTCCATTCACCCTTGCACTCTCAACAAGGTAGTAGTAGTCCCTTTTTTCTTTTCTCTTGGAGATGACAGATGCCATTCAGATAATAATATGTTAAAACAATAATAATTTCCATAAACAGCCCTGTAAATAGGCATATCAATAAGGAATATGAATGTATAATCCAATAGAGTAATACAAAGATAGGAGTTAAGAAAACCGTTAAAAATTCAGTATCCACAAACAGATGAACTCAGAAAAAATCTACCTGCTTGTAAAGTTGAGAATAAGGGATTTTTCGGCCATGGCAAAGACCATCGACATGGCAGGTGTGGAGAAATGCGTGGTTGTTGATGACAAGGGTTTCTTTTCTTCAGGCAACATAAAGAAACTGAAGAAAAAGCACCTCAGCTATATCATACCACTGAAGAGGAACTCATCTCTGATTCCAAAATCAAAAGGGTTATCAGATGTTTTCATGTATTACGGAAGGCCTGTGAAGTATTGGAAACGTGAAAATAATATCTACGTATTTGGGAACCCTGTTCTGAGATCTGGGGAGGAGAAGGACTTTCTCCTCAGAATAAATAAAAATAAGAGAAGCAGGAAGCAGTTCGATGAAAATGAGATCAAGTTCGGAAAGCTCCACCTTCTCTTTGACTTGAATGAGAAACCTGAGAAAATATACCAGTTATACAAGCAGAGGGAATATGTGGAATACGCCTTCAATGTGTTCAAGAATGATCTTGAGGCCGATAGATCATATCTGAGAGATGATCATATGTTTTTCATATACATGTTCCTGAATCTTCTTTCACATTACCTGCACTTCCAGATTCTTAACATGAGAGATGAAAAATACAGCGTCAGGGATATTCTCTTGATCCTGTCAAGAATAAAGATGTATAGGTTGGAGAAACAGGAGATCTTAAGCGAGATACCAACGAAAGCAAAAAACCTGGTGATAAATCTAAAAATTGATCAAAACATGTTATGTAAAAAACGTGAGTTAAAGGGTTAAAGCATCGGCTCAGAACAAAAGATGGATTGATAAGAACATCCTACTGGTATCATCGGTACCTGTCAATCGGAATGTGACAATGTCGGAAAATCTATGAATAGATTTACTCTCTTTTCCTGATGATCGAATTCTATTTCCTTAATAATCCAAGGTTCCTCCAAGCATATAAGTTTCCTAAATAATTCCTTAGAATTCCCATAATGTAAATGATTGAAGGTATATTATTTATCCCCAAAGTATTCAAGAGAACCGAAATTAATGCGTTCTTAGAAAATGTCCTTATTCCCATATTCACTTTATTCGCACATAGCGAATTTAAATAAGACTTAATTATTTATGGGAAATTCAGGAAAGAATGGAATTAGGGGCTGAAAAAGAATACGTTGGTGTAAGCGCCATATACCAGTTTCTT
>JAJZIN010000034.1 GCA_021810575.1 Thermoplasmata archaeon | reverse complement strand
AACTTTGGAATAAGCGAGTTTGCAAAGATACAACAACAGAGGAATAACATGGATGCCCCAAGCGACACAGGAAAGTGAAAACATATCTTTCCTTAATTATTAATTTAAAAACTAGTATTTTCCTGAAAATTGTTCACTTATTATACATAAATTTGGGATTTTTTTAAATCAGTTAAATCATAAATTAATTTTCATTAGAACTATACAGATATGAAATATTTTCAATTGGATTGCACATTAATACCAAGGACTATAATCTGATTTAATACATACGCAATTGCAAAACATGTCAGTCAGATGACGAATTATGGAGTGCCAAAGTTTAAATGCTTAAAACTTTACTTAATTTTATGATAAGTATGGAAACCGGAAATGGACCCTATGAATGCCACCAGTGCGGAACAAGACACCAAAGCGAAATAGAAGCAATACAGTGTGGATGCGCCTTCGATTAAAATTATAAACATAAATTTTGTTTAATCGTCTTAATTTAATATTTTATTTGCCTCTTTTATCACTTTTTAATGAATTAGAGGATTCAATGAACATCCTTCAAAATACAGGTTATTACTTGTATATAATCCAGAATGGCAAAGGTTGATATTTGATCCATTGCATTATCATATTTTCGATGTCCTGTGTGTCTCGAAAGAACATCGTTTCCAAAAATACTACAGGAACCGATTTATCGAGTTTATTTCATTCCATAGGTTACAGTATTGAAAAACCAATTCTACATTTTCTCAGCTATTAGCTTTAATTCCTCCCTTCTAGAGCCTTCTTCCTGCAGAATGATATTTTGTTTCTAAATTATCTGACCAGTCGATTGCCCGCATAAACCGGAATTCATATTAATTACGTAATAAAGTCACGATTGATTCCGGTGGCAGTTGATCGACCCGGTTCTCCTGGAATTCTGCGGGGCAGTTTTCGATCACGTTCTTGAGCTTCTTTCTTTTCTGAGAGAACATCTGCCTCAGTTTTATTTCTGCAAAATTCCTGTCAAGATCTGGAAAATTATCATGGTTTTTCAGGGATATTATAGCACTATCTACACCCGGAACAGGGGAGAAGCTGTTTCTTGAAACAAGCCTGATAAAGTCAATGTTGAAGTTGAGATAGGCGAATACAGTCATTCTTGTATATTCCTTTGTGGAAGGCTTTGCCATCAGGGTTGTTGCAAATTCACTCTGGAACATGAGGACAGCCTTGTTGAATCTCATTGTAGATAATTTCTGGACAATTTTTGAGGAAATGTGGTAAGGCACATTGCCTATTATCTGATCCTGTGTTAATTCCGCATATTCAAGGAAATCTCCGTGTATGATCTCTAGATGACCATGTTCAATATAATCAAAAAATTTTACCCTGAGAATATCCACAAATCTATGATCAGATTCCACAACTGTTACCTTTGGATATTTTTCAAGAAGAAACTGCGTTAAGAATCCTTCTCCCGGACCAATTTCAAGAACTTTTTCTGCCTCATCAAGATTTGAAATCTCTATCTGCGCGATATTCTTGTCCCTCAACAGGACCTGCCCATATTTTTCTGTATAAAGCTTCATTGCTTAACAAAAATCCTGTATTTTTCGTTCTTCCCGTCAATTTCCTGCGCAATCCTAACCGCGATCATCTTTTCAGGATGATGAACCGTTTTTACCCTGTCTGTAAGGTCCTTGAATGATTCAAATGGCTTCTTCTTCCTTTCGTCAATGATTGACCACATGGTTTTATTTCCCAGTCCTGGAAGAAGTTCAAGAGTGTGCATTCTAGAATTGATTGACTCGGCCCTGTTGAAGAAGTCAACGTATTTTTTCTCATTCTCCTTTACAATATTTTCAAGTATATATGGCAATTCAGTTACTGCAGACGATGATAATTCCTCATATCCTATTCTGCGTTTCACAGTCATGATCTTATCCCTCTTCTGGAGGTCCTTTCCAATATATACCTTGTCACCAACTGTCAGAATCGCACCTTCCTTTGGAATCATTTCCAGAAGCTTGAACTCAGTCTCCCCCAAACCGAAAACAAGAGGTGTCCTGCTATATGAATGATCTGTAGACCTACCCTGCATTAGAACATCCAGAATGAAAGCATATTCTTCCATGTTATCACTGCAATTCTTTTAAATAATCAATTATACTACTTAAAACTTCATCTTTTGGTGTGAGTTTATAAGAATTTAAAATTGCAAGCATCTGCTCAATGTTGGATGGCATCAGATCAACTATCTTTACACAAACTTCCTCTGAAAACCCAGAAAGCTCAGATATTTTCTTTACGGCTTCAACTGCATCCTTCTTGCTGAGTCTGGAAAACTGTCTCACATATTCAAATTCCTTTGCTTCTTCAGGTGAATTTTCCTTCAGATCCTGAAGTAAATCCCTGGCCTCTGAAGATGTGATATATTTTATATTCATACCTACACCTTGATTTTTCTCAGATGTACAGGATCGGCGATAATGGTCTTTCTCACTCCACCCACCTTTATACCCAGGAGATAGCATCTTCCCTGCATGCCCTCAATAACACCAGTAAAGCCCTGGAAATTATGGAATGGCATTCCCTTATGAACAGATGGATCTATATTCACTGCCACAAATTCTCCTACCTCAAATTTTCTCATGTATGAATTTATTCTTGGCATTCCCCTATCTTTCAGTCTTTTTGTCATGGTCATTCTTGATCCTGACCTCGGTCCATGTGACATTTTTACCATTTTTTTCACCTTTTGATCATTATTACATCCAGTTCCCTGATCCTTATATCGGTACCTAACTTCTCAGCGAGACTTGGACTTGTTCTGCCATCATCACCGCTGATGAGCTCCTTGATATATGTCCCAGCTTCTGCCTCAATGGTTAATATGTGATCACCATTTTCCCTGCATTCCACTGACATTTCAGCTATCCTTCTCTCCCTTACAAGATCAGATCTGGAACTGCTAACTCGTAATGGTGTCCTTTGATATATAACTTTCCCGTTAAATTCCTTACATATCTCCCTTAATTCCTCGCATGAAACAGGTTTGCCAGATTCAAGTTTTGCGCGGTATATCTTGTAATGCTTCTCGTTCTTGATGTTTTTAATCTCCTCCCTGCTTGATGGCCTCATTGATGAGACTACAACTCCAAGATTTGTTTTGTTTATGCTTTCCATTAACTTATTAAGGTCTATACTTCTTAATCTTGGTTCCGTTAGCTCAATTACAAACTCCCGACCATTGCCAAGCATCCTGACGTCAACATCCTCCCTTCCAGCTCCATGGAGCGCATAGTCCTTTCCTTTTCCCATCACTTTGAGCTGTTCCCCGATCACCGATTCTACTGTATCTGTTTTTTCAGAGTATTTAATCCATCTTGTCTGCGGAATCCCACGTACATTCTTGTTGTATATACCATATATAAGAAGGGATTTTATCTGGAATTCTATTGACATGTATTCCACATTCACCTTTGCCATTATATCCGGATCAGTTCTGTCAAATTCCTTTCCAGTCATATCCAGATAATATTTTCCAAGCTCACGGCTGAATTCCTTTTTTATTGGTTCTCCAAGATTGCCATATCTCTCCTGTAATACCTTTTCCTTTTCCAGTATATCAGCTGGAAATGATGATCCTATAAGGATTGTCCGGTATTCGAAGCCAGCAAGCCTCCTTTGAATCTCTTCTGCATATTTTGGGATTTCCAGAAATATTCCAGAACATAACGAACAGTATCTCTCTTCAACAAAATTGAGCTCATATCCCAGACATCTGGAAGTGAATAAAATGTGGTTACCACGATCCAGGTTAGTCATGGTATGACCCACAGTTGCAAAAATTCTTCCAGCACACCTGATACACAGTTTTTCGTTGGATAACTGGGTGAATTTATCCATGCTGGATGCTCATCTTGAATTTACTTCTTTTTCCACATTTGGTCTTTCCTTCAGGAAAACCCTGGAACCACACTCGCATTCTATTTCATTGGTTCCTAGGGACTTCTCGAGAATTCGACCACATCTTATGCACTTATACTGCATTGTCTACCAGTTCCTCTTTTACTCTCTGGGAGAATTCCGGATTGTAGGACCCCCCGGCGAACTTGTATCCGCAGTGCCTGCAAGTCCAGATCCCTGATGCTATCCTGACAACTTTCAGCTGCTTGCATTTCGGGCACTCGTATTTCGCCTTCTTCTGCTTGTAGATCTCACTCCATACTTTCCTTACTGTAACACCGTATCTTGGGCCGAATCTGCCCGCTGGTCCAACTTTCAACGTTCTTCTTGACATTTTTAAATCACCTGCTTGATGTATTCCCTGATTTTATTTCCAACTACTTCCGACATGTCAATTCCCTTTTTAATCTGATCCATGGAAAATGAACCTGAGTTACCCTTCTGCATTGCTCTTATATGTCCATCTTCTGTGAATGTTACGGTCAATCTGGCATCTGACATCTGTTCCTCTTCAACATCAGGGTCACAGACAAGTTCGTCATCTATTTTCGCCATTGTTACAGATATTGGCATGGATCTGACCGGCAGTTTTGTTTCTGGTGATGCTTCATCAACTTTGTATGTTGCTGTGTGCAGTGCAGTCACTACGCCCATTGTGCATGCATCTATCAGGTTCCCGTCATAATCCAGTACATCAATATCAACGAAAACTATCATTACTTTCTTACCTGGTTCAACGCATAGCTTTTCAAGGTCTATCATCTTGCTCTCCCTTATGCCCCTGTCAACAACCCTTGCTATTTCTATGGATTCCTCATTAGGCGGTCCCGGTTCAAATGTTGGGAATGCCATTGGCAGCATTTCAACGTTTGTTGTCAGAACCCCCTGATTTGGTGTATCTGGGAATGGCTCTCCTGATTCTACCTTCACACCTACAAGAACTTTAGTCTTTCCAAGATTCACAAATGCTGAGCCCTGTGCTCTCGGAATGAAATTCGGCTCTATCCTGATTGCCCTGAATTCATCGAGTTTTCTCTGATCTGCTCTTTTTCCTTCCTTTAACTTTTTACTTATGTATCCCTTCTTTATCTCTGACAAGATTCCACTTGCATCTTTGGGCATTTACTCACCTCCATTCTGTGATTCAGATAGATTCTCAATCTTATATTTTTCAGAGAGCGCCTTTCTCTGAATTTCAGCTATTCTGTCAGTTGCCTTGATTATCATGTCTGTAGCTTTCCCGAATTCCTCCTTGGAAAGGTCTCCATCCATCTGTATCAGTACAACCTGTTTATTCTTTGAAAGCACAGCCATTGGCAGGTCAGCCTGACCAAAATTATCCTCATCCTTTGAAAGATCAAGGACTATCCTGTCCTCCACCTTTCCAGCTGAGCATCCTACTACCATGTCCCTCATCGGTATGCCGGCTGACGCAATGGCAACTGAAGCTGCTGTCAGGCTTGCAATTCTGGTTCCTGCATCTGCCTGTATGACCTCTATGAACACATCAATTTGCGTTCTTGGAAACTGTTCCACCATAACTGCTGCGTTCAGTGCTTCGGAAATTACCTTGGATATTTCTGTTGATCTCCTGTCTGGTCCCGGCCTCTTTCTCTCGTCCACAGAGAAAGCTGCCATATTGTATCTTGCTTTTATAACACTTTTTTCAATATCCTGGGTGTGCTTTGGGTATGCTTCCCTGGGACCATATACGGCCACAAGTATCTTGTTGCCTCCCCATTCCATGAAAGCGCTTCCGTCTGCCCTTTCAAGAACATTCGTTGTTATTTTGATAGGTCGCAGTTCTTCGTCTCCTCTTCCGTCAAGTCTTAATCCATTCTCATTTATCAGTTTCTTATCACTGGGTGTTCCCATTAATTTCACCTTTTTTACTTTTCAAAAATTCTGTAATTCTGTCCGTCAGTCCTGTTGCATGCGCTTCACTTTCTATTAGGCCTATTGCCTCTGAAGCAACAATCACGTTTTCAGGTAGTCCGTCTATCCATATAAGCCCATTCTGTCCTATAACAATCCTTGTGAACGTTGCATCCTTTACCATATTGACCATGGAACCGTTCTTTCCTATGATCCTTGGCACCTTTGGTGCAGGAATTGACATTATGTGCCCCCCTTCCAGCTTTCTCAATCCTATTCCTGGTTCCTTCAGCG
>JAJZIN010000033.1 GCA_021810575.1 Thermoplasmata archaeon | reverse complement strand
TTGGTAAGCGAAGGAGATCTGATATAGGCCTGATCTGTGATACTGAGACATTTCTCAGCAAGATTGATGTAGGTTCAAAGGAAATAAAATATTACAGTTCAATTGAGTCAGTAAAAACAGAATGGATTAAAAGCCTGGAGAAGAAGGAACAGTTTGATAGTGGTCTCATCCATCCAGAATCAGTTCCTGCCATAATCTCCAAGTATGCGGATAATAACGCAACGGTTGTTGTAGACACAGGAAATGTTACGGTGTGGGGTGTCAGGAACTTCAGAACAAATCCTGGAAGAAAATTTGTCTATTCATCGTGGCTGGGAAGCATGGGGATAGGAATACCCGGAACGGTTGGAGCATCATTTTCTTCTGACGCACAGGTTATAGGACTCATAGGAGATGGCAGCTTTGCAATGTCAATGCCAGAGCTTGTAACAATAAGAAAATATAAGAGGCCAGTAAAGCTGTTCGTTTTCAATAATTCCGAGCTGGGAATGATAAAGTTTGAGGAAGAAGTCATGGGATTCCCAAATTTTGGCACTGACTTATTTCCCCTGAATTTTGCCAGTATAGGAGAGGCAATTGGAATAAAGTCATTCAGGGTTGAAAAATATGATCAGCTGGAGCCTGCCATAAAGGAAAGCCTGTCCTTGAAGGATGAACCCACAATCGTCGATATTGTTATAGATCCTGATGAAGCTCCAATGCCTCCAAAGCTGAACTTCAGCCAGGTGAAGGGATATATCACCTCACTGCTAAAGGAGAAACTGGAGTGAAAACACCAGTCCATTTATAGAATGTTTGAATATCAATACATTGACTGGACCGATTATAAACGATGAGACAGGAGAAGAACTTTCTGATGATATCAAAAGATTAATTCCACGGGATTTCAATCATTATATTGATCCGTTCTGCGGTTCAATGCAGACATTTATTGATCTAAACCAGGAAGGAAAACTGGTGTGCCCAATGCTATCTGATCCGGATGATAGCCTCATAAACTTATATGAACATGTGAAAAGTATGCCGGAAGAGTTTTATTATGCATTTGAAGGCAGTTACAGGGGAAGAACAAGAGGGGCACTTCTGGCATTGAGAAAAAGATATAAGGAGATCAGGAACCACAGGACAATGGAAGAGGCAGTGACCTATCTGCAAATAAATATATTGAATGCCATTGGAAATAACAGTACAGGTATATCGGGAATTTTAAAACGTTCATCAACAGGTGAAAGGAACCTTGAATTCCCAACTGAAACAGAGATAGTTGAATTTTCCAGGATGCTACAGAAAATTGAGATAAAGAGGGGATGTTATGAAGCTGTCCGGGGAGATTTATCAGAAAATGACTTTTTATTCCTGAACCTCAGAAAATACAGTTCTGGTAACAACTCAAGCTCGATCAAGATAGAACAGGAAAAGCATTTCAAGAAATTCATGCGTGATCTGGAAAAACTCCAAAGTGAACATGTCTACATCATAATAAAAATACCATCTCATCCAAAAGTTATGAAAAATATGTGTATTCCTGAAAACTATGAATTGAGCCATGTCATTTCAGATAAAAGGAAAAAATACGAACTCTGGAAGAACTTTTGATAAATAATTATAAATTATATTGAAGTAATAAGACATAAAGCAATATGGGAATTAAGTTGCTGTAGAGGTGAAATATTTGTCGAAAGTTGCAGTTATAATGGGCAGTCAGTCAGATTATGAAGTCATGAAAGAAGCATGTGAAGTTTTGCGTTCATTTCAGGTGGATTGTGAATCAAAGGTTGTGTCAGCACACAGAACTCCAAAGATGATGTATGAATTTGCGGAGAAGGCAAGTTCCAGAGGAATCGAGGTTATCATTGCCGGTGCAGGCGGTTCCGCCCATCTCCCTGGAATGGTAGCCGCAATCTCAAACCTGCCAGTTATAGGGGTACCAATCATGACAAAGGCACTTAAGGGGATCGATTCACTTCTCTCTATTGTGCAGATGCCCTCTGGCATACCTGTTGCAACAGTTGCGATCAACAATTCCAAAAACGCTGCCCTTCTGGCAGTAAGGATTCTATCCCTGAAATATCCGGAACTGGCCTTCAAGATGAGAAATTACATGGAAAAGGAAAGGGAAAGTGTTGAAAACACAAGATTGCCATAAGACCATAGGCATTGCAGGGGCGGGCCAGCTTGGAACAATGATGATACTCGAATCTAGGGGCCTGCCTGTAAAGTTCAATGTATATTCTGAGAATATAACAGACCCGGCTGTTTCTATTGCTGATAGATCGTACACAATGGATCAGTACAGGGAATTTGTGGATAATAGCGATATTGTAACCTTTGAGTTTGAGCATATAAACCGGGAACTTCTGGAATATGCAGAACAGAAGGGAAAGCTGAGGCCGTCAATAAAATCGGTAGAACTAAAAATGCAGAGGCATCTGGAGAAGGAATTCCTGAAATCTAGAAATTTTCCAGTTGGTGAGTTCATTGTTGCTCATGGAGGCAGGGAAGCACTGGAAGTGGCAAGTACTATGGAAAAGTTCGTGATCAAGAGATCTGAGGGTGGATATGACGGGAAGGGACAGTACTATTATTATGACATGGGCAGTTTCCCAGCTGATTCAGACGATATTTTCGTCGTTGAAAAATTTGTGGATTATGAGAGTGAAGCATCCATAATATGTGCAAGGGATGAAAATAATAACTTTTATTTCTATGAACCTTCCTATAACATGAACAAGAAGGGAATCCTCATATGGAACAGTTCCCCCATAAATAATAGTGAGCTGAGATCAGAGATGATTGAAATTTCACGTAGATTGGTGAATGAACTTGACTATATAGGTGTAATGGGTATAGAGTTCTTCCTGACAGGGAAAGGACCATTGATAAACGAGTATGCACCGAGGGTTCATAACACCGGTCACCACACACTCATGGGTTCAAGCTATTCACAGTTTGAGATGCATGTTAGATGTGTACTGGGACTCCCAGTGTTTCAGCCCTCCACATATGTTCCATCAGGAATAGTGAATATCATCGGCCTCTCCCTCAGTGAAAGCCAGTTGAATGATATACTGAAGCTTGGGAACACAAGGGTTTATGACTACAGGAAGAAGGAGGTCAGAAAGAAGAGGAAGATGGGCCACGTCTGTTTGACTGCGCTCAGTACTGAAGAGCTGGAAGAATGCATTGGAAAGGTAATGAAGATAATCTACGGGGATAACCTGGACCTATACATCTGAATTATGCGATCAATATTTAATATTGGGGAGAATGGTGGAATATGAATTCAGGGGAAGCATTTGGGAAGCCAGGCATATCACCCAGATGGACATCAAGCGCAAAGGAAGGAGTTGGAACATCTCTCAGAAGGTGCTCAAGAATACATTTTACAGTATCACATGGAATTGTAAATGAGATATATTATCCCGGAGTAGACACAGCACAGATCAGGGATCATCAGCTCCTGATTACAGATGGAAAATTTTTTTATGAGGAAAGAAGGGGTACAAGTCACAGCATACGGTGGGTAAAGGAAGGAATTCCTGCCTTTAAGATAGTCAATGAGGATAAGGATCTCCGCTTCAAGATTGATAAGACAGTATTCATAGATAGCGAGAATGATGTGCTGGTACAGCATATTGTGTTCTCCAGGAAGGACCCGAATGATAGTATCTTTCTTTATTCACTGCTCTCTCCACATCTAATGAATGGCGGAATGGGGAATACTGCATGGAACGGGAACTACAAGGGAAGAAGAATGCAATTTGCATCAAAGGAGGGCATGTTTATGGCCCTATACATACCTGATGTATCTGGCAAGATGAGCTGTGGGTTCTCGGGATATTCTGACGGGTTCCAGGATATCACCAACAATAGGACGATGACCTATGAATTCAGTTCCGCAACCGATGGCAACGTGGCAATAACTACAGAAATACTACTTGAAAAGCAAGATACATTCAACATGTACATCGCATTCGGAACCACCATGGAAGAGGCCGCTCTTAAGGTACTGAAATCAAGCAACCTTAACTGGGAAAGTATTCTCAATGATTATGTGCAGCACTGGGTTACATACAAAAAATATACTGCAAAGAACATCCTTGTGAAAAAGAAATATGACCTGCTGGAACCGAGCCTCGCAGTAATAAGAACTCACGTGTCAAAGGAGCCACTGGCTGGAGGAATCATTGCAAGTCTCTCAATTCCATGGGGAAATTTCAAGGGTGATGATGACCTGGGTGGTTACCACCTCATATGGCCAAGGGACATGGTTGAGGCAGCTCAGGCACTTCTCATCCTTGGAGATATTGACGGATCTGTTGATGCACTGCGATATCTCCAGTCAACACAGGAATCTGATGGGCACTGGCCCCAGAATATGTGGCTAAATGGGAAGCAGTACTGGGGAGGAATCCAGATGGATGAAACTGCTTTTCCAGTAGTACTTCTGTATAACCTGTGGAAGGGAGGATACGTCAAGCTTGAGAACTTCAGTGAAATGCTGATCAGGGCAATATCATTCATTGTGGCTAATGGCCCGGTTACTGATCAGGACAGATGGGAAGAGGATGGTGGATATTCAAGTTTCACAATAGCTGTTGAAATTTCGGCCCTTTGCTATGGGTCCGAAATGATTGATCAGCTTGGTTTCCACGAGGAATCAAATAAAATTCAGCTCGTTGCAGATATATACAGCAGTAATATTGAAAGATGGCTGTACAGGGAAAATTCAGACCTGGATAGCAAGTACGGTGTATCCGGACATTTTGTCAGGATCTCACAGGTGGATCAGGATAAGCAATCAAACGACTATATTCCCATAAAAAACAGGCCATGGTCATCCTCACTTGTGAAGACGGAGGAGATAGTGAGTACTGGAGTATTATCCCTGGTTAGATTCGGTATCAGACCTCATGATCATGAAGGCATCTTAAACACAGTCAAGATCATAGATGGTGAACTTAAAACTGAAACAAAATCAGGTCCAGTATGGCACAGGTATAATCATGATGGATATGGAGAACATGATGATGGGACTGGATTTAACGGTACAGGACATGGTCGTGGATGGCCGCTGTTGTCAGGGGAAAGAGCACATTATGAAATTTCCAGAGGAAACATGGGCGATGCGTTACAATTACTTCACGCAATGGAAAAAGATACCAATGTTGGAGGAATGATACCTGAGCAGATATGGGATGCAGATGATATCCCGGCAAGAGGCCTGTACAATGGTCAACCATCAGGTTCTGCAATGCCCCTTGTATGGGCTCATGCGGAATACGTCAAACTCTGCTGGGCAATAGAAAATGGGAAGCCATTTGAAAGGAATGAGATAGCGTATTCAAGGTACGTTGAACGCAAGATCATGATAAATGAAGATATATGGAGTTTCAAGAACAAGATAAAGAAATTGAAGTCAAAATCGTCCATAATGTTCATCCTTAGTGAGGATTGTTTCATAAGATTAACAGGAAACAATTGGAAAGATATGAGTGACATCCAGTCAAGGAGTATATTCAGCAAGGTCCACTATATTGAGGTTGATCTTTCCACAATTAAAACTGAAACTCAGCTGGAATTTACATTCTTCTGGAAGAAGAGCAATAGATGGGAAGGGATGAATTATACAGTAGAATTATTTTGAGGCAACGGCAGTTCCTCTGGAAATGCTGGCTTGATTGATTCCGGCCTTAATTTTTAACGATCCCATATAACCAACTGCAACAATGATAGCTGCAATCATGAAATCTCCTCCATAACCAAGATATATTACAATATATCCTGATATGAATGCACCAATAATCTGCCCAACACCAAGGATTGAATTATAATAACCAATTGCCCTCCCCCTGGTTTCCCTGTCTGCCATTGTGGTAACTGATGTTATCTGGGTTATGCTGATATAACTCCAGACAAATCCCATGGCTCCATAAATGAGAATAATCAGGATCATGTAGCCAAAGGAGTATAACCCAAGGAAGGGAATTATGCTGGTGGCAGCGAACACTACCATTCTTACTGCAAGAGGAATGTATATAGCTTTCTGCAAGCTTCTTTTCTTTATGTAGTTCCCTGATAGATTAAATGAGACTACAGAAAATGCACTGTTAAGCAGGTACATTATGTAAACTATATCCTCTGTAGCATTGTATTTATCAATCAGAAAAACAGGGTAGGGCGTGAAGAATGTTTGAAAACCAACCATGAGCAAACCACA
>JAJZIN010000032.1 GCA_021810575.1 Thermoplasmata archaeon | reverse complement strand
ATCATTTTCCTGGAATGGATATACTAACACAGGCACAGTTTCTATTTTCCCATACATACCCGTTATAGGTAATAACCCTGCATTTGTAGTTGTTTCGAGTGCTCTTTCAGGAGAGACACATAATATAGCAAGTAGATTAGGGTGGAATACATGGGGGGAATATTACGGGTGGCAATGGTGATTGATCTTCGGCTCTTCCAAACTCTGTGGGTATTTCCCTATACTCTTATTTTCCTTACTTTCAGAAAGGAAATCTCAAAGAAAAATGTGAATGGAATTTCCACAAAGCTACATAATATAGTTATAGTCGAGTATGCAACTATTCTGATTTTAGTTTCTATTGGGTGCCTGATTGCGATAATAGGTGGTCTTAATTATTTTTCAATTGTAAATCTGTCAATCACAGAGTACTGGGGCTCAGAGTTTGAATATTTAATGCTTATTGTAATCCTAATATCATTCTTTGAATATGTATTCTTTAGTCTCAACAAATATCTCTTAAAGTCCTCACGATCACCATATTAATTATTTCACATTTCCATTTTGCTTAATAAATACGATATCTGACGTGAATTCAATGGTATAATCCTCAAGATAATCTTTGAGGTACTTTATGTAAAGATTATTTCTCTTCACTGAACCGATTAATTTTTTTTGAAGTCTGAAGGGTCAATAAAATAAAATTTCATGTTAAAATTCCGATCTACAGTTGATTTTATGCCGTGTCAATAGAATCACAACCTATTTTCAGGATATCTTCTTAATGATCAGCAATAAGTAAAACTTCTCTTCTACCATTCTAAAAGCAAATTCTATCCACATCCTAATCTTATAAATTCAGGTTTCACAGCCTCAAATTTAAAAATTATATTTCATTGAAGCCTGGATAGATCGATATAATCACACATACCATCGACACTATAGAAACATGCAAAGCAGTTTAGGCCATTTTCAGAAAAATGGGTTCAGTAATTACAGGAATAATCCCAATCAATTTCATCTCAATATTTGAATACGTTTAATGAAACTGGTCTAAAGAGATGGTATTGGATAAGGATAGAAATTCATGCAGGTTAACATGAACTGTCTTAAAATTCTCAGGATTAAAGTTTCCAGAAGTATAGCTTCGACGAAATCTAAAAGTAAAAAAAGAATAGGATGAAGGAATATAAGGAAACATTGAACAGACCTCATATCATATTAAATATGGCACAGAGCATAAACGGCTACATCTCAAAAATTTCAGGGGAAAGGGCATATATATCATCTGAGGAGGATAACATAAGAGTCCAGACTCTAAGAAATAACTCAGATGGAATACTGGTTGGGTATAGAACAGTAATCAAGGATAACCCATCGCTGATCGCGCCTAACAATAAGAACTCAATTAGACTCATAATAGACCCACGCTGTAGTCTCACTCCAAATTACAGGGTAATGGATGGAAAGAGAAAAACCATAATACTTAACTCTGAAAAAAGTGAGAAATGTGAAGAAAATATAGAGTACGTAAACTGTGGTAAACCTTTCAATCTTGAAAAATCGCTGGAACTCATTTATGAAAAGGGAATTAGGTCAGTTCTCGTAGAGGGAGGCAGGGTTACAGCAGAGGCATTTCTGCAAAGAGGATTTGTAGACGAAATGTATATGTTTATTGGGGATCTGTTTCTCGAGGATGGCGGAATACTTTCTCCAACCACAGATAGGGAAATAAGAAATGTTATACTTGATGTGAGGATTATGAAAGGTGGGTTGTTGCTTAAGATTGACCCATCAAAATTTAAGAGGGAATGGAAATGAAAAGTAATGGATATATGAGACTGGACTGGGCTAGAACACACATGCCGGTTGTAAATAGTATACGTGATAGAATGATAAGAGAAAAGCCATTCAAGGGTGTCAGAATCGGCATGGCGCTGCACGTTGAAGCCAAGACGGGAATTCTTGCATTACTCATGCAGGAAGGAGGAGCTGATGTAACCATGTCATCCTGCAATCCTCTCAGCACGGATGATGCAGTTGTAAAATCCCTGAAGGAAGATTACGGAATGAAAGTTTTTGCAAGAAAGGGTGAAACAGAGGAAGAATATTACGAATATCTCAACAAGGTAATAGACAGTAGGCCACAGATAGTTGTGGATGATGGGGGAGATCTAGTTAAGCTGTTACACACCAGCAGATCAGAAATGAGAGAAGGCGTAATTGGAGGAAATGAAGAAACAACTACCGGTGTGAATAGGCTCAGGAACATGGAAAAAAAAGGTGATCTGAAATTTCCAATGTTTGATGTTAATGATGCATCAATGAAGCATCTGTTCGATAACAGGTATGGAACAGGACAGAGTGCACTTGATGGTATAATGAACGCGACAAACATACTTATTGCCGGGAAGAGGGTATCTGTCGTTGGATTCGGATACTGTGGCAAAGGAGTTGCACTGAGAATGAAAGGCATGGGTGCAAGGGTAACAGTAACAGAGGTCGATCCTGTGAAGGCCAACGAGGCAACAATGGAAGGGTATGATGTGATGCCAATAAAGGAAGCACTTAAGGTATCTGACATGGTTGTAACGGTGACTGGGGTTAAGTCCGTTGTTGATTTTGAAGCACTTTCAAACGCTAAGGATGGCATAATACTGTCTAATGCAGGACATTTCAACAATGAAATTGATCTGGATAAACTGGAGACGATGAGCAAAGAGAGTGAGCAGGTAAGAGATTATGTAAAGGGATACACACTGCAGAATGGAAAAAAGATTTACGTTATAGCCGATGGAAGGCTGGTAAATCTTGCCGCAGGACAGGGACACCCAGTGGAAATAATGGATATGAGCTTCGCAATACAGGCACTTACAGCAGAGCATCTCCTAAAGAACCACAAGAGTCTTGAGAACAAGGTATATCCGGTACCATATGAGGTAGATCAGGATGTTGCCAGGATCAGGTTGGAAAGCATCGGAATCAAAATTGATCAGCCAACTGAAGAGCAGATCAGATACAGTGAATCATGGGAGGAAGGCACGTGAGTAAAAGGAAGTCTGTTGTTCTCATAATAATGGATGGTCTCGGAGATAGGCCATCTGCAAAACTTCACAATAAGACCCCAATGGAATCAGCCTATATGCCAAATTTGAACAGGATGGCCCGTAATTCCATATGTGGTCTTATGCATCCTTTCAGGGAAGGAGTTGTATGCGGGTCTGATACATCTCATTTATCCATACTGGGATATGATCCAGAGAAATATTACACTGGAAGAGGTCCCTTTGAAGCACTGGGGCTTGGGATGAAAGTGGAACCGGGAGATATTGCATTCAGGGCAAACTATGCCACAAGAGATGGAAAAATTATAACCGATAGAAGAGCAGGGCGTATAGATAAGAGTACTGAGCAATTGAGTAAGGATATATCATTCAAGATTGATGATGTTACCATACAGGTTGCTTCAGGTGTTGAGCACAGGGCAGCCCTACTCATGAAGGGTCAGGGTCTCTCTGATAAGGTCAGGGATACGGATCCACATGAAGTAGGTAGGGAATATAACGAACCTGAATTCATCGAAGAAGAGGGAAGAAAGACATCCTACATATTGAAAAATTATATGAAAAGAATGCGGTCAATACTTGACTCTCACCCATTTAACCTGGATCTGATCAGCAAGGGAAAGCTACCAGCAAACGAATTACTCATTCGTGGAGCTGGAAGTGCGCCAAAACTCGAACCGTTCGAGAAAAAGTATGGAATGAAGGCAGGATATGTTATCGGAATTCCAATGATTAAGGGACTTGCTGAGATGATAGGGATGGAGAAGATCGCCGTTGATGGGATCACTGGTAGCACAAATACAAACTATATGGGAAAAATTAAAGCTGTGGCAGAGGGAGTGGATAATTACGAATTCATTCTGGTAAATATAAAAGCTACTGATGTTGCTGCACATGATAAGAATCCGCTACTAAAGAAAGAGGTAATGGAGAGAATCGATGAGGCAATGGAACCCCTGCTGGGTCTTAGGGACAGGGCGCTGTTCATCCTTACCGGAGATCATTCTACATCATCCGTAAATGGCGAACATACTGGGGATCCAGTTCCCATTATGTTTTATGGAGATGGATTAAACAAGAGGGAAAGTGAAGCATTCAATGAAAAGTCATGTTCAAAAACAGGTTTTTCCCTTAGAGGATTAAACGTAATGGATTATGCTCTACAGCTTACTGACAGACTTGAAAAATATGGGGCATAGGGTCCAGGCAAAGTGACAGCTTAATCCTGAACTTAATTTAAAATAAGATGTCTTCATTATATTTCTATAATTGAGGCAGAACAAAGTAATTATCAAGATTTTGCAAGATTTTCCACATCATGAGATAGTTTCTCTGATCTTTTCAAATCTGAAGAATGGGTGAACAATCTTATAATAGGCTCTGTACCAGATGGTCTGGCAAGTATCCAATCATGGCCATTTCTTAACTTGATGCCATCCATTAAGGATATTTCCCACTCAGCATATTCATTCTTGAGTCTTTCCACCAGCGAGCTAAAATCAGATTTTGCGGGAATTGTCTTTCTTGTAATGTAAAATTGTGGAAGTGTGTCGATTAAGGTTTTTAGATCCTTATGTTCCTTGGCCATTATGTCCATAATTATTCCAAGGGACATGGCCCCATCCCTGCAGTACTGATGATCTCCATAAATTATGCCTCCATTCTCTTCCCCACCCAGTCTTGCTTTTTCCTGAATCATTGTCCTGGAAACTATAGGTGCTCCAACCTTTGTTCTTATAACCGTTGCCCCTTCTTTCTTGCAAACTTCCTCCAGTGCATCTGAGGAACTGACAGGTGTTACAACCTTCTCTCCTTTTTTAATATAATATTTCACGAAAAGCGTTAATGTTTTATCGCCATCGATAAAGTTTCCTTCCGAGTCTATGAAAACAGCCCTATCCGCATCTCCATCATGGGCAATCCCAAAATCAAAGCCTCCTGATCTTACGAGATCTATCAAATACTTCAGATTAGCAGGTTTCGGTTCTGACTCTCTTGACGTGAAGAGACCATCTGGATTTGCATTAAGCGTAACCACAGTTGCTCCAAGTCTTGAAAGCAGTTCAGGAGTGGTAAGGTATGCGGCTCCATTTCCAGTATCCACTGCAACTCTGAACCTTCTTTCCCTTATTTTGGTAACATTTATCATGTTCATAACTCCATTAACGTACAGATCGAATCCTGAGTTATCATGAAAACTTCTTGCAATGTTGTTCCAGGTTGATACATTGAACGTTTTTGAATAATATATCTCTTCAATTTTCTCTTCTTTTGTCCTCTCAAGTTCAGTCCCATCACTGTCAATGCACTTAATCCCATTGAACTGAGGGGGATTGTGAGAGGCAGTTATCATCACTCCTGGTAATGCATGTTTCTTGCAGTAATACTGAATAGCTGGGGTTGGCAAGACACCAATCATAACTGTTTCTGAACCTGTAGATAAGATTCCAGAATTTACTGCATTTATTATCATATCTCCAGAGAGTCTGTTATCTGAACCAATTACTATCTTTCCATTAAAAAATGTTCCTATGGCCTTACCTATCATCATGCAGAATTCTGGGGTAAGATCTTCGTTGGGAATCCCCCTTATACCATTAGTGCCGAACAATCTTTTATTTTTAGGATCTTCACTCATAATACCCTATGGGCTGGTTCTATTTTAAAATTATATCATTTGTATAGGCTATATCTGTTTCCTCTCCAGGCAATCTCTTTGGTTTTGGATCCAACCACAAGATTCCAAACATAAAAGAATGGAAGGAGAATCTGTACCAGTATGTATATAGCCTGTTTGCTTCGCAATCTTTTGAACATCTTGATCTCGTTCATTATAAGAGGAATGAAAAGCACAAGGAAGTAAGCAGAAACAAACACCGATAGTAATATGGCTCCTATAAATAGTAGGGCTGAGGAACCGTAGAGCAGGATTCCTATATAATATGCATTTCTGCTTTTACTCAGAAGGAGTGAAGTCTGTCTTATGGACCATTCCCTGAATACATGCCAATCGTCTGGAGAGTTTATGGTAACCACGCTTTCGGGAACATATGCTACTTTCTTTCCCCTCGCCCTGCAAAGATCTGTTATAGCCATGTCGTCAGAAACAGCTTCGGCGAAATCATTTAGACTTTTTTCATCAAACAGTCCTTTTCTGAATGCAAGAGAGCCTCCCCAGCCGAATACTGTAATATCTGACTGCATCATACCAACTCCAACAAACCCCCACGCGGTTTTAAATTTAGACCAGAAACCATTTTTTGGCTCAAAGTATGGGAATGTTGTTGATATACCGTTAGATTCATCTATTAGTGGACGAAGTAAATTTAAAAGCCAGTTTCTGTCTGCAAG
>JAJZIN010000031.1 GCA_021810575.1 Thermoplasmata archaeon | reverse complement strand
TATTGTAATTATTCATTAAAGCCTGGAACTGGTAGTTAGCTGTAGGTAGCGTAAACGATGATGAGGGTGACCAACCGTATTGAAGCAAATTAGCTAATGTCGTATTACTTTGAACAAATAAAAATGGAGTAGACGAAAGGGGCTCCAGAGTGTTCACGTAATTAACAATGTTAAAAGGGATGGTACTACTTGGATACGTGTTGACCTGCTTATATGGAACGCCTGTACCAACATCTTGGCCAGTACTACCAATTACGAAAGCAGCGAAACTCATATTCAGGCTGCCTGATGTAAAAGCAGGCATTATTTCGCTCAAAGGTATAGCAATTTCAGTAGTGTCGTTAGTTGCATTTGCCATTAACGTATAGCCAATAGCTGCCGATGATATGGCTGATGGTGCAGCAGTGTCCGGAGAGGTTATCTTGCACAATTTATTCGTACCAATAACGTTTCCACTTCCATAATACGCTGTGAATATTTCATTCACAGGCATTGAGAGAATCTCGCCAGATAGCCCCCCCGGTGTGTACGATGACAGGTTTGTAGCGCCATATCCCGAATTTGAATTGTTGAACATATAGATGACAATTGAATTTCCAGATACTACCTCCTGCAATCCAATAAACAGATCTGTGGCATTATAGGAGACGTAGAAATTAGTGATGTTATTACTGCTTCCGTACCCGCTTGCACCAGTCTGGTGATATAACAAATGACCTGCAAAATCAGAAGCTACATTTCCAGTAAAGGAAATGGATGCTTCACTTATTGCTGGCTGCTCAAAGTTGACTTTGTAGTTAGTCTGGCTGTATGTATTATTCCATAGACCATAAACCAAAGAAGGACCGCTGTTCAGGTATGCAGTAGTTCCTGAATACGAAACGTCAACACCAACTGATGTCTCACCTGTCTGGGAACCGGCATCATAAGCAGCCTTTACAGGATTGTAATGACCATTTGGGTTCATATACATCAGGTGCTCTGTGGCATTTATGTTGTATATCATCGCGTTTGAGCCGCCACCGGGACCACCCATTGAGATTTCAGCATCATATGGCACTCCAACAGGCTCTTCCACCTGGGAGCCACTTACAAAATAATGCGGTGTTGGAGCACTGTAGGAAGAAGACTGGCCATATGTTGAGTTGAATATGACTTCATCATAGGTGCCGGCAACATTATCCTGCGGAATGGAATAATTGTACCAGACAGTTGTACGACCCTGCTCCAGAGAAGTGTTGAGGTAAACATTAACAGTGAATGGCATTTTTACTGAAAATGGCAAGCTGCAACCAAAGTGTAATTGAGTTGTTGTTTGTCCTAGGCCGTTGGCCTGAGCACTGGAGTAGTTTATGGCATTGACCGTCATGGTAGTCTGTGGATTACTGAAGTTCCACACGTTGTCAATAAAACTGACGGTGCTGGTTCTTGGACTGAAGAAAATGACATTCTGCGTCCAGAAGTTATAGGATGAATTTCCGAACAATGCAACATTATTCAGAATCGCATTCAACTGGATTGAGACAGACTGCGGTTCACCATTAATCACATTCAGGTCAGAAAAGTTATTTATCGTAACAGAAGCCATAAAGCTTGGTGTAGTGTAGTTATATGTAACAATGCTTCCGGACTGATTCATAAGACCGTAGTCTGCAATACCCATTGGCGCCGGACTGGAGATATAACCTAAGGTCACATGATTGTCAACAATTGTGGATTGCGACATAAAATCTGGGAGGTAAACATCGTGCAGAGGAAGACCTTCCGCCTTGATATTATTCAAGACCTGTTTTTCGATTGCCTGCTTGAGATTCGAATTAACGGTGGATGATGAATTAGCAGATTTAGAAAGGTCGGTTAAACTTGAGCTTTTAGGAGGGCTAATTTTGTTGCTGTGCGAAAATGCAGGTTGCGCGGTTAATTGATTTGGCGAATTTGACGCATTGAAAAGTACTATCATTCCAGACGAAGCCATTAATGTAGCTACTAAAATAGACAAAACTATTTTTTTATTCATTGTGAGCTCATGATGCGATCCCTTGCATGTATAAATTAATTATCAGTTTTTTCGAAATCAATCTTGATAAACCATCCTCAAACTTCCTCTGAAATGGTCAGTGATCAACGAAAGAGAACGTTGTCTAATTTCCTGATGTACACTTAAAAGCCTATCACTGCATAGTTTTTTGAAAAAATTGGAATACCGCCTAAAGGGTGAAACTCTGGATTTAATCAAAAGGATCAAGCTTTTCGAAGATTTGTTTGGGGATGATATTGCTACGGATTCCTTGCAATTTACACTTGCCAGAGATCTCTACGATAAAAAGTATTCTTTGCCCGATGAGCGTTTGAAATCACCCAAAAGCATGATTGGCTCTGTAAGAAATGGAAAAACGTTAATTGTTAAGTTTTCCGGCATTGATCTATCCATAAAAATACTGAAGTATGGTATTATTAACATTACCTGGAAGCCTAACGCGATCGATACATTACTATCAGAACTACCTGAATATGATGATGATCTATCTTTTTCGTTGAAAAAAGATTTTGCAGATGTAAAGATAGATGATCTGACAATTGAAGTTGAAAAAGATGGTACAATTAATTTCAAAAAGCACGATAAACTTATCAGGAAAGATCTGCCGCCATCGTTCGGAAGGCATCGTATTGTCCAGTATTCTAGAATCAGAGTGGATTCTGTTTTACACGGGCTAGGCGAAAAAGCTTTGGGTATGAATCTTCGGGGCACAAAGTCCCTAATCTGGAATCATGATGCAAATGGATTGTATGGCCCGGGAGACGATCCGTTGTATCTGAGCATACCATTTTACATTGACATATCTGCTGATATTGGATATTTTATCCTTTATGACAATCCGTCAAGAGCCGAGTTCGACCTGTGCTATTCTCAAACTGAAGAAATTAAGGTGGAGTTTGCATCTGGAGGGCTTGACTATTACATTGGTTTTGGTGATATAAGGGATTTGGTAGAGAAGTATTCCATGTTATCCGGTTTACCGCCTATTCCACCTCAATGGTCACTTGGGTTCCACCAGTCCAGGTATAGTTACATGAGTGTTGAAGAGGTATCCGCAATCCACGAGAATTTTGTAAAGAATAGATTGCCCTTATCAGCAATACACCTTGATATTGATTACATGAATGGATACAGGATATTTTCCTTTGACCAGGAAAGATTTAGGGAGATCAGGAAACTTGCAGACAGGCTTCTTAAAGATGGCGTAAAGCTGGTTACAATAATTGATCCTGCTGTAAAATTTGACCCTAAATTTGAAATGTATAGGGAGGGGCAGGAAAACGGATACTTCATCAATGCCCCAGATGGAAATATACTATATGCTCCAGTATGGGCTGGTATGTCGGCCTTTCCTGATTTCACCAAGAACGATACGCAGAAATGGTGGGGCGGGAAATACAAATTCTACTTTGAAAATGGGATATCCGGCTTCTGGCATGATATGAATGAACCAGCGGCATTTACTCTCTGGGGAGATAACTCTCTCCCAGACAGCGCACGTTTAGGTTTAGGTGATCATCTATCAACCCATAACTTATACGGACTTTTTATGGCAAAGTCAGGTTACGAGGGCATTCTGTCGTTAAAGCCGGATGAACGGCCGTTTATCCTTTCCAGATCTGGATGGGCCGGTATACAGAGGTATGCGTTTGTCTGGACAGGGGATACAGCGAGCACATGGGCTGAAATGCACTCAACGATATCAACAATATTGAATATGGGCCTGTCTGGAATTCAGTTCGCCGGAGTTGACGTTGGTGGTTTCTCTGGAAACCCAAGTGATGATCTTTTGCTGAGATGGTTCCAGATGGCCACGTTCCTCCCATTTTTCAGGGTACATTCATCGAAAGGTACAAGGATGAGGGAGCCATGGCTGTTTGGAAAGAAATACCTTGATATTTTTAGAAAGTTCCTTGATTTGAGATATTCACTTTTCCCTTACCTTTACGCATTGAGCTACGAGGCACATATAACTGGTCACCCCCTGGTCAGACCTATTTCATGGATAGATCCATCCTACGATCCTTCAGCAGATGGCGTTTTTATGCTCGGAAACAGTATGTTTATAGCACCAGTCTTGACCAAGAATCAGAGGGATGCAGTTATCATGCTTCCATCGGGTAGATGGTTTAACTTCTGGGACAAAACCCAGTTTGAAGGCATAGTTAAAATGAAACTGAAGGAGGATGAAATACCTGTTTTTGTGAAAGCAGGTTCAATTTTACCTCTCTTACAGGATGGCAGGATGATTCTGCATGTTTATATTTCAGATAGTTGCAGCGGTTCACTTTATATCGATGACGGCAGGAAAGATCCAAGATCTGTTGAATTTCGTTTTTCATGCGTTAAAAGTAAAGATGGTTTCAGGTTAGATATAACTAAAATTGACGGTGGTTTTGAGAGCCCGGAATACCTGGTTTTCAAGTTTCATGGAATCAAGATAAAAAATGTTGAAAATAAGAAAGCAATGATCAACAAAAAAGAAAATACCATTTCTCTTTTATCAGGTGAGACTTTTCTCAAATTCAATTAAATTTTCTGATGGCATAACGAAAAGTACAAAGGTATTTCCATGAAAGAGAATTTCAGCAGAAGGAAACACTTCATCGATAATACTATTCACCTCATTCTTCCCCTGAATTAAGAGTGCAACAGAGTGTTCCGGCCCCATCTTAACAAGCATGTCATGACCATAAACTTTCTTCACATATAAAAGTCCGCTCCTCATCTCAGGCAGTCTTTTTCTCAGGTCTGTTATACTAATGAAAAATTTGTTAATTTCAGATCCGATCCTTTCCCACGGAAATGTCCTTCTGCAATCTGGATCCATGTTGCCAAGGAGTCCGATTTCGTCACCATAATATATGGTAGGTTTGCCGTTCAGCATTAGAAGAATGAGGTAGGCAATCCTCATTTTCTCCTCATCTGATTGAAGGGTTGTCAATATTCTCACAGTATCGTGGGAGTCAAGTATGTTCATCATTTTGTCGATTGAATTGGAATACGCCACTATTTCCTCAAGATAATGGGAATAGAATGCCTCTATTGTTTCCTTGCCGTTCACGAAATCTATGATTGATTTTCTTATATGATAATTTGTCAGTGAATCGTAATAATCGGGTTTGACAAGAGATCTGGTCAGGCACCAAGCCTCCCCTATATGCAAAATATCTTTCTTGAGTGTGGCTGTGTGTACTTTCAATTTTTCAATCAGGCTTTCGGGGATGCTGTGACCAACGTCATACCTGAAACCATCAACATCAAATTCAGTCACATAGTAAGCAACAACATTTTTCAGAATATCTATTACATCTGTATTATATGTGTTAAGTTTAGGCATCAGTCCTTATCCCATGAAGGTTTCATATGCCGGAGGCTCAGATTCTTTTTTCTGGTCATAATGGCCGTTGAAAATCTTGTATTCATCCCTGTGAAATATATACCAGTCAAAGTACTTTGATTTCCTTCCATTTTCAAGCACATCCTGAAAAGGCGGAAAAAACACTGAAGTGTGATTGAAGACCATGTCAAGGATGACTTTTATTCCCCAATTATGACATTCTTTGACTAGAACTTTCAAGTCTCTCTTGGATCCAAGAAGTGAATCCACCTCGAAATAGTCGTCCACATCATACCTGTGGTTCGAGTGGCTCTTGAATAAGGGGTTCAGATAGAGGTATTCAACGTTGAGTGATTGAATGTAATCAAGTTTTTCGATTATTCCTTTAATATTTCCGCCATAAAAATCTCCCCGGCCTGGCCTGGTACCAAACTTTTGGAGATTTGGAAGTTTCTGCCCGCTCCTGTAAAACCTGTCAGGGAAAATGTGATATATAATTCCCGTCCCCCCGGAATTATGATTTACATTTGAGGATAGACTGTAGATTTTGACTTTACCTTCGCTGTTTATGCTGTAATCTCCGGATCCTTTGACAAAGTATACATCTGCAAAATACATGCCATATGGCACGTTCATGTCTTTTCTTATTAAAGTTATACCATCTTTAAAGGAGATTTTGTATTTACATTCTTTTCCATGAATGAAAACAAGCTGGGAAATGCCTGAATTTTGGTAAATAAATTCTCTTCCTCCAATTTCGTGAATTATACCTTCGGGTTCAAAATGAATAGACCTGCGGCTTCTTACCCTTTTCCCGTTTCCATTTATTCTGGTATATTGATTCTCTAAAATCATGTAAGAGAACTTTCCAAAACCCGTTCTGATTTCAATTGATCTTTCCACTCAACTATGCTCGAATTCTTCAAAATTAGAAGAATAATACCAATGGGACAGCCAAGGCCTGAAAACGTGGGTGGGCTTGTTGAATTTGGCCGCCGTCTTAAGGTGTGGGCCTCGAAACAGAAGGAAAATATCAGT
>JAJZIN010000030.1 GCA_021810575.1 Thermoplasmata archaeon | reverse complement strand
GCCCTTGGATTCTGCAATATCAAGTGCAGTTGAGAAGTATGCCCTGAGCACGTATGGCCTCATCTTCAGTCCTGCCTGTTCTATCGCTTCCCTTATGTCCCTTGTAACCAGAGTCGTCCGTAGGAAGTTGTTCTTCTTTACGCCTCTCACATCGAACTGCAACAATGGGGAATCATAGGTCAGTTCTTCTCCCTGTTTCCTTCTCTCCTCAAGGTATTCCTTGATGTATGTAGCGCCTTCCTCACCAATGAATGAAAAATACTGGTGTCTTGCCTTGCTCAGCTTGTTTTTGACCATAACCATTGATGGTGTCTTATCGAACTGGATTTCATCCGATATTCTAAGATCTTTGATGTCGCCGAGCCTGAGACCATCCGTTCCTTCATAATCGCCAAGAGATTCCGGTCTGAGGCCTGAAAAGGCCATTATGGCGATGGCTACCCTGCCTCTTGAGGTTGCTTTCCTAAGTATTCTGGCTAGCTCCTCCTTGCTTGGTACTCTTTCATTTGCAATTGTAGGCGTTTCGTTCTCTCCGGATATGTTAACAGTTAACTGCAAACCGATACCGTTAAACTTTAGCCATGATAGAATGACCTTCTTGAATCTCGCTATGTATGATCCTGCCTTGCCCTCCTTCTCCAGTTTCCTAACAAAATCTGTGAACTCGTATCGGAAATCCTTCTCGTTGTTTCTCGCTTTAGCCAGGATTTCCTTCGGGGTAGTGTTCGTAAGCTCGCAGTAGTGGCCAAGATTTCTCAAGGCTACTGTTGCTGTCAACACAGATTTAGCCCTGAGGTTCTCGAACCATCTTCGCACATCCTCGTCAAGAAGCAGTTCACGATACTTTGGCCGCATGGTCATGATAGCATATCGAGTGGGCAGATAAATAGTATTCGATTAATAGATTAAATGGACCGGTCGGGATTTGAACCCGAGGCCTCTTGCTTGCAAAGCAAGCGATCTACCGCTGATCTACCGGCCCTTTTCACCAGTATGTGTTAATACATAATTTAATTTTTGCTTGATTCACCGTAGGAACTGCACATTTCAACATATACTGTCATGGATAGGTCTTCAAAAACATAATTAAGAGCGAATGACATCATTAGTGGAATGGATATAATCAAGATCGGTGGTAGCCTGCTTACAGACAAGACAGTATACAGGAAGTTTTACCAGAAAAAAACATCGACCATCATCCAGAGACTCTCAAGAATGGAAAGTTTCATACTTGTTCATGGGGGAGGTTCCTTCGGTCATTACATCAGTGAAAAATATGGTTTGCCAGGGGAGGTATCAGAAGAGAGAATAAAGGCTGGAGCCATAGTCAAATATGATATGGCTGATCTGAACCAGAGGATAGTGAAAATGCTTAACAGCGTGGGAAGACCTGCAATAGGCATCTCACCATTTTTCCTTAATAGAAATGATTCTTTCAATTACGATCTGGTGAAGAAGGTACTGGAAATGAATTTCATTCCTGTACTTTACGGAGATGTGTATTTAAGGAATTATGAAATTGGAATCCTGTCAGGAGATCATATTATGGTTTCACTTGCTGAAATGTTCAAACCTGAGAGGGCAATCTTCCTCAGTGATGTTGATGGTGTTTTTGACATGGATCCAAAGAAATACAGAAATGCAGCAATGATCAGGAAGTATTCAAAGGAGATAGTGAATTTCGGTGCCATATCCAATGATGTTACTGGTGGCATGGAGCTCAAGTTCAGATCAATGATAAACTGCAGAAAAGCAGGTGTTAAAACATATTTACTGAACGGGAATTTTCCAGAAAGAATTGAAAATATAGATAAAGAAGATTTTGTGGGGACTGAATTTTAATGATAGAAAACAGAAAGGAGGATCATATAAGGATAGCAGAGGGAAAGGAAGTCAATGCATCACACAATTACTGGGATGACATTACTCTAATTCACAGGTCTATCCCTGAGGTGGATTATGACAGCATTGACACCAGGGTAAATTTCCATGGCAACAGGATAGAATATCCCATTCTGATATCGTCAATGACAGGTGGTACAGATCTTGCAAAGAAGATCAATGAAAATCTCGCATGGGCTGCGGAAAAATTCAAAATTCCCATGGGCTTGGGGAGCATGAGGGCTGCGGCTGAAAAGAAGGAGCTGGCAGGTACATATTCAGTCATAAATAATTACAAAATACCATTCAAACTGGCCAACATTGGAGCACCACAGCTTATCAGGCAGGATAAGGATGCAATGAGCAGGGAGAAGATAGATTATCTCATGGAACTCATAGATGCAAAGTTCCTCATAATTCACTTCAATTTTCTTCAGGAGATGATACAGCCCGAAGGGGACAGAAATGCAAAGGGCGTTATGGAAAAGGTGAAGGAACTCGCAGCCAGTTACCCTGTCATAGCCAAGGAAACAGGTGCAGGTTTTTCAGAAGGGGATGTTGACATGCTTATAGATGCCAATGTTAAGGCCATCGATGTTGGTGGTCTCGGAGGCACAACATTCGCAGCCATTGAATATTATAGGGCAGAGAGGCAGGGTGAGGGTGAGAAGGCCATAGCAGGAAAGACGTTCTGGAACTGGGGTGTGCCATCTCCCATAAGTTTGAAGATCATCAATGGAAGGATACCAGCAATTGGAAGTGGTGGTTTAAGGAATGGCCTGGATCTTGCAAGGGCCATATCCATGGGAGCATCCATGGGCGGCTTTGCCAGAACACTTCTGAAGGGAGCTGATGAATCCAGAGAGAGTATTGAGAAAAACATAAACGCGATCATAAGGGAACTGAAAATTGCCATGTTCCTTACAGGATCTGGAAATGTTGAAGACCTGAAGAGAGCGGATAAATTTATCCATGGTGAATTGAAGGAGTGGAGTGATTACTATGACAGAAGATTTTGATCCACCGAAAGAAGAGCTAACAGAGGTTAAGTGCCCTGTATGCAGCGAAAGATTGTACTTTATACAGATGATGACAAGCATTGCCTATGAAAAGCAGATACTTATACAGACATATTTCTGCAAGAAATGCCTGTTCAAAAAGAATGAGGTCACACAGATAGAATCAGGTGAGCCTGTGAGAGAAAGCCTTTTGATCAGAAACATGGATGATCTCAGGGTTGTTGTGTACAGATCGCCTCAGGCGAGGGTTGTTATCCCGGAAATAGGGGCGGAGATTGAGCCAGGAGAGATATCTGATGGTGAGGTTACAACAGTTGAGGGTGTTGTCACAAGGATATGGGAAAGAATGTATTCTGCACTCCTTGATTTTGAGGGTACGGAGAATGAGGAGAAAGCTGCCAGGAAAAAGATGGACATGATTGAAAAATGGCAGATATTTCCATTCACCCTTGTCATGGAGGATGAAAGCGGCATGAGCAGGATACAGAGCAGCAGGGCAACCATTGAGAAGATAGATGTTGGTTCAGTATAGAGACAATTTTTTCATTTGTTAGCAACCATGATTTAATAACGGGTACTTAATTCACATCAATGATCAGTTCAAAGAAGATCCTCATAACGGGAGGAGCGGGATTCATCGGATCCAACATGGCTAATTTATTATCGGAAAACAATGAGATTACAGTGCTTGATGATTTCAGTGGTGGCACATTAAAGAACCTTGACGAATCTAAGGTTGGGAAAAGTATAAAGGTCATAAGGGGTGATATAACAAAGAGGGATTTCTTCTTCAAGCTTGAGAAGGATTTTGACCTTGTTGTACACCTGGCAGCAAATTCAGATGTAAGATCTGGCAGCGATGATCCTGAAATAGACATGCAGACAAACGTTATTGGAACGCACAATGTTCTTGAATTCATAAGGAGATCAGACATAAAGCAGCTGCTTTTCTCGTCCACATCAACAGTATACGGTGAAGCGAATGCCATACCAACACCAGAAAGCTATGGTCCCGAACTGCCAATATCACTGTATGGTGCATCCAAACTTGCCAATGAGGGATACATATGGTCATACTACCACTATTACGGCATAAGACCATTGATCTTCAGGTTTGCAAATGTTGTGGGAAGAAATTCAACCCATGGTGTGATACATGATTTCGTCATAAAGCTTCAAAAGAATCCCTCAGAACTTGAGATACTTGGTGATGGTACACAGGAGAAGTCGTACATACATGTTGATGACTGCATAAACGCAATGCTGCATGTATATGAGAATTCAACTGAAGGAGATGTTGTAAACCTTGGAAATGACCAGCGAACCAGTGTAAAGACCATTGCACATGCAGTGTGCAGTGAAATGGGTTTAAAGGATGTGAAATTTAATTTTACAGGTGGATCAGAGGGAAGGGGATGGAAGGGTGATGTGAAAATAGCACAGCTTTCAACCGACAAGATCAGAAAATATGGATATGTGAACAGACTGAACAGTGATGAATCTGTTGCACTGGCAGTGAAAGAAATATATTCCCAGATGTCCTAATTTTCACTTTTTGACTAAATTGTACAGATTAATTACCTGTTTTAATTAATTTTTTTCAGTAATCCCGTGTTTTGCTGGTTTTTAACACATAAAATCAAAGTTACCTCATATGTAAGGGTCACTTCTCAAATAGAAATTATGCATTGTTTACTTAGTGAGAAAAAATGAAAACGATTGAAACATGGTTCTATGTAGGACTGTTGGCTGTTATCCTGATATTTGGTGTTGGGATGTATTACGAGGGAGCAATAAGCCACGCTTCACCTTCAACTTCAACCCAGAGTTCAACTAATGAGTATAATATTACCTTAGTTATTACAAACCAGAATTATCTTGCAAGTGCAGGACAGAACCAGCCCGCCTATTATGTACTTGAGAATGGAAAATTAATGTCATCTGCCCAGATATATCTGCCTGGTGATTCACTCATAAGAATGACCATAATTAATTACGATACCGGACCTGGAACTACATCCTCAACATTCAGCAAGGTTACCGGAACATTAAACAACACTGAATATGTGTTCAATGATACAAGCGTTAACACAACTGCCCAGACGGGTCACTGGGTTAGCTCAGTTCCCTTCTCTGATCTTGCACATACATTCACAGTACCAAACATGAACCTGAACATAATGGTTCCATCTGAATCCATTGTGGTTGCCTACTTCCACACACCGGCATCTGGTGTATACAACTGGCAGTGTGAAGTTGGCTGTGGTACAGGAGCAAGCGGCTGGGGAGGAGCAATGGAGACCCCCGGTTGGATGCAGGGAGAAATAGTACTTGACTAAATGTACTATTAAATTTTAATTTTTGTTAGATTAAGGTTTTATTTCCTTCAACTGACTTTTTTAACTTATTGTTTTGTAAGTAAATTTTTTCAATATAGCATTAATATTTTAACCATATTTCCAAATTCATAAACAAATTTCAAGAATAGATTTTTCAATAACTATATTTTAGATAATCACATTTATTCAGTCCTATATACAGTAATGAACTTACCTGAAATTTTGCAGTTTCCCCAAACTTTTTTTCCTCGATAAGACTATGAGTTGCCATGTATAATATTAATGATAACCTTTTCACCTGGATTACTGGAGGAATGAGTAAATCCAGACACAACTTCTGCCTGAGTGGAATGCCCGAGCTGGATCTGAACTCTATTGGAGTGAAGGTTGATTATGAGGAGTACAGGAAGAGAAGGGAGAATATAGAAAGGGAATTCAACGACCTGATCGCACAGATGTTTGATGTGGAACCAGATCAGGTGCTTTCCACTACTGGTGGTACCGAAGGAATCGCTCTTGGTTCGATCTTTCTTCATAAAAATTCAGACTGTATAGATGTACCGGTGCCTGAATATGAACCTATGTATAGGGTTCCTGAATCCATGGGTTTCAAAACACAGAGGGTGAACCCTTACATTAAACTACATCCTAGCAGGGGAAATTCTTTGAGCACAACCATTCCGAATAACCCAACAGGTGATCTTGAAGACGAAAGAAATCTTGAAGAATATCTTGATGGAAAACATGAGACGTATATCGACGAGACTTTTAGGGAATTCATGTTTCCAGAAAAACCATATACCCTTCTGCATAAATATCCGGAGGCAGTCGTATCAACCACCATGACAAAATTCTTTGGAGGAGCCTCATGGAGGGTTGGATGGATGCTTGGAACTAAGGAAAGAATCATGCAACTGAGAAGTTACAGATCACTGACAACTGGAAGCACTGCCAGATTTTCACTTTACGCATGCATGAAGATACTTGAAAAGAGAAATGAGGTTCAGAAAATTGTAAAAAAAGTTATGGATGAAAACAGGAAGACTGTAAGAGAGATGCTTCAAAAGGCTGGTCTTAAGTTCACCACCCCAGATAGGTCATCTTTCGTTTATGTTCATACAGACAGTGATTCATCTAAATTAGCAGAGGACATGTTATCCAAGGAGGGCATTTTTGTAAGCCCTGGTAAATATTTTGGTATACCAACAGGATACAGGCTATGCATTACATCCAGCCCAGATCAGTTCAGGAAGGATCTGGAAAAATTATGTGAATATCATGAAGGAAGGGAAAAGTCCTGATAGATTTAAGTGGGAAAAGATAATTTTCACAGATCTGAAGCCTGAAACAGATGTTTTCATTTACAGGCAGATGTGT